>NZ_JAMYMD010000094.1:0-500 GCF_040318335.1 Mesorhizobium sp. M1182 | reverse complement strand
CTGCAACGGTTGTTTTGCGTCGTTTTCGATCGCTTGCGTCCATATGTCCGGCCTTTGAGCACGGTCCTTGCGGCCGCTGGCCAAGGTGGGGTTCGCGACGCCCGTTCCAATCATGCCAGCGGTTTCGTTGGCCAATGGATCCCTCGGAGTTTCGCGCGTCACGGATCGATCGATCACGCCATCTTCCTTCCGTTGCAAGAGCTTGTGTTCGGTGTTCCTCCGTTGCGGCCTATCCGGGCATGTCAGCGCCGTGCTGAGCCGCGGTCAGGGCTGGCCGCAGGCCACCGCCGTAGGCGGCGCGAAGCGGCCTTGAGGGCGGCGAGGAGGCGTCAGGCTGCCCGCCAGGCCGCAACGGTACGGCTCGCCGGTGATCATCATCTTCCAGGCCATACGGGCGGTCTTGTTGGCGAGCGCCACAGCCGCCAGCTTCGGCGGCTTGCGCGCAATCAACGCCGCCAGCCACGGCGAGGCCTTGGCGCGGCCGCGACGCACCTGCTGGA
>NZ_JAMYMD010000093.1:0-502 GCF_040318335.1 Mesorhizobium sp. M1182 | reverse complement strand
AATCCGATCCTCAAACTTGACGGTCCCGACGACGCCAACCTTGAGCCCAAAATTGCGCAACAGGCCGCGCAGGTCGTTCTCGATGGCGAGGGCCTTTTCCTGCAGCAGCTTGCGCGCCGTCAGCAGCGCGCGGCGCTTCTGGCTCGTCAGCGTCTTGACATGCACCGGGCGGAACAGGTTGACGCGCATCATCTGTGCGATGCCGCGCGCATCATTGCGATCCGTCTTGTTCGGCCGCGCCTTGAGGAATGCCTTGGTGTGTCGGGTCTCGATGCAGATTGCCGGCAAACCGGCCTTGGCCAGGCCTTCGAACAGCCATTGCGACAACGGTCCGGCCTCGAGCCCGATCCGCTCGATGCGCAAGGCGGGACCTTTCAGAACCGCGGTGAGGTCGTCGGGGTGGCTGACCACCTTGACCTCGCGGCAGATCTTGCCAGTTTCATCGACAATGCAAACGGCGGTCTCTTTTACCGAGATATCCAATCCGGCATAATGCTTCATG
>NZ_JAMYMD010000092.1:0-505 GCF_040318335.1 Mesorhizobium sp. M1182 | reverse complement strand
AGGTGAATTTTGTGAAAGCAGTAGACGAACGCCGCATCCATCAGATTTTCGAGCTCAGCATCTGGCTTAAAGGGGCGCATGCCCTGATCGAATGCGTGGGCGGGATCCTGCTTTATGTCGTCACCACCGACGCCATTGCCTCCTGGGTCAATACATTCACCCAAGAGGAATTGATCGAAGATCCGAACGATTTCATAGCTGGCTATCTGTCGCAGATGGCAAGCCACTTTTCCGTCGCCAGCAAGGAGTTTTATGCCTTCTACCTGCTTAGCCACGGCCTGATAAAACTGCTGCTCGTTGTCGGGCTTTTGAGAGGCAAGCTGTGGTCGTATCCGGCATCGCTTGCGGCGCTGGGCGCATTTATGTTCTATCAAGTCTACCGCTACTCCTACACTCATTCGTTCGGCCTGCTTGTCCTGACCGTATTCGATGCTGTCGTCATGGTGCTGATCTGGCATGAATGGAAGGTCGTGCGGCAGCACAAGCCGGCATGACAGCGAAGTTT
>NZ_JAMYMD010000091.1:0-508 GCF_040318335.1 Mesorhizobium sp. M1182 | reverse complement strand
CCGTATTCGATGCTGTCGTCATGGTGCTGATCTGGCATGAATGGAAGGTCGTGCGGCAGCACAAGCCGGCATGACAGCGAAGTTTCTCGCCGCTGAGTTGGGAACGCATCAATCTCACCGGCATCGACCCTGGGATTGAACACCACATGCCCGAAGGCTCCAGAACGCTTCGCTTGCCAGCACCAATCCGACGGGCCGCGTGATGTTCATATTTACGTGCCTCCTCCGGTGTCGCCCGGTCCTCGCCGGCGTCGATGCATAGTTGCACAGCCTCCCGCCACTTAGGCCCCATCTTGGTCCACTTCATGAGTTCCTCGGCGGCACCCTCGACATTGTTGCACCCGTAGGTGACCCCAGGTCGGTCGGTTTTAGCGTACACCGGAGCGGAGAACCAACGGGTTGCCATGACACCTTCTCCTACGGGGAGATCTTTGCACAGAAGCCGATCAGTGATTCTGTTGTGAGGTTGGAGCAGGGAGATTCGCGATGGTGGATCGTGTTCTGGGTC
>NZ_JAMYMD010000090.1:0-530 GCF_040318335.1 Mesorhizobium sp. M1182 | reverse complement strand
ATCGTCATGCAGATGGGCGATGCCGACCTAGCCTCGTCCCCCTCCCCTTCCAGCCATTGCCAATCCCAGCCTGCCTGCGCAGCTTGAGGCGCTCGCCGGCCGCGCGCGCGATTATATCGAGGCGGCGAGTTCGGCCAACACGCGCCGCGCCTACGCAGCCGACTGGAAGCATTTTTCGAGCTGGTGCCGGCGCCAAGGCATCGAGATGTTCCCGCCCGATCCTGAGGTCGTCGGGCTCTATATCGCCGCCTGCGCGTCAGGTACGGCCACTGGCGACAAAAAGCCCAACACCGTTTCAACCATCGAGCGCCGGCTTTCGTCGCTCTCCTGGAATTTTGCCCAGCGCGGCCAGCCGCTGGACCGCAAGGACCGGCATATCGCCACGGTGATGGCTGGCGTTCGCAACACCCACGCCTCCCCTCCCCGGCAGAAGGAAGCGATCCTGCCCGAGGATCTGATCGCATGTTCGAGACCCTCGACCGCGGCACGCTGCGCGGGCTGCGCGACCGCGCCATGCTGCTTTTGGGTTT
>NZ_JAMYMD010000089.1:0-532 GCF_040318335.1 Mesorhizobium sp. M1182 | reverse complement strand
GCCGATCGGATCCATATCACTACCGCGCGCTCGAAGCGCTCTGTGCTGAACTGGTTTTTCCGATCCGTCTCTCATCGACTGTCGCGCCATACCTCTCCGTGTGACCTTCCTACACCTGCGACGACCTCAGACCGAGCTGCTATGCTGCCACGGCCGGAGCCCTGTAGGTCCCACCTCTTGCCATGAGCGCCCAGACGATGCGGG
The DNA here is from genome assembly GCF_040318335.1 of Mesorhizobium sp. M1182. NCBI lineage: Bacteria > Pseudomonadati > Pseudomonadota > Alphaproteobacteria > Hyphomicrobiales > Phyllobacteriaceae > Mesorhizobium > Mesorhizobium sp. M1182. The sequence continues at coordinate 328 of NZ_JAMYMD010000089.1, read as the reverse complement.
CCATCTTGTTGGCAAGAGCGACGACCACAAGCATTGGCGGCTTGCGGGCGAGCATGCGCCCAAGCCACGATCCTTCCCGAATGCCTCGCCGACGAGCATGACGCACGACAGCGCTCGCTCCGATGATAAGCAGGCGCCGCAATGTACGCTCGCCCATCTTCGATGTTGCACCGAGCTTCTGTTTACCGCCGGTTGAGCGTTGCAGCGGCGTCAGGCCCAGCCAAGCGGCGAAGTCGCGCCCCTTTCGGAAGATTGCGGCGCAAGGCGCCAGTGCAACCAGAGCCGTTGCCGTTATCGGACCAACGCCGGGGATTGTTGCCAACCGCCG
>NZ_JAMYMD010000088.1:0-535 GCF_040318335.1 Mesorhizobium sp. M1182 | reverse complement strand
CTCGAAGCCCATGTGCTGGCCGCTTCGCGTCTGCACGGCGACGACACGACGGTGCCGGTCCTGGCCAAGGGCAAGACCGATACCGGCCGATTATGGACCTATGTGCGCGATGACCGACCGTTCGGCGGCGCCGATCCGCCGGCGGCAGTGTTCTACTATTCCCGCGATCGCCGAGGCGAACATCCCGCGACGCATCTCGCCGGCTGGAGCGGCATTCTGCAGGCCGATGCCTTTGGTGGTTATGGCGATCTCTATGCGACGGGTTGTCAGCCGGCGCCTGTTCTGGAGGCCAGCTGCTGGGCCCACAGCCGGCGCAAAGTATTTGAGCTGGCCGATGTCGAAGCGGCGGCGCGCAAGAAGGCGCACGGCGAGAAGCCCAACCTCGTCTATCCGCTGGCGGTCGAAGCCGTGAAGCGCATCGATGCCCTGTTCGATATCGAGCGCGCGATCAACGGCCTGTCGCCGGCCCAACGCCACGCCGTGCGCCAAGAGCGGAGCGCGCCGCTGGTCACCGAGCTCGAGCGCTGGATGATCA
>NZ_JAMYMD010000087.1:0-544 GCF_040318335.1 Mesorhizobium sp. M1182 | reverse complement strand
CCGCCCCAACCTTGCCGAGACAGACTGCTGCGACCATCCGATCGAAGCCCGCTCGCGCGACACCGCCAGCAGCAGAGCGGCCGAGATCGTCATCGACCGTCTCGATGCAAGACCAGCCGAGCGCGACCAGGCGATCGCGCATCGCATACTGCAGGGCGCTGCTCTCACGATTGTGCAGAACCTGATGGGCCGAGGACTGCCGCACATAAAGGATCGCCTTTCGCTCCAGATGGTGGGGCCGGATCTTCTCATGCATCATGGCGTGCCTCCTCCCGTGGAACGGCGCGCTCGCCGTCGACGTGGTCGAGGATCAGGCGCACCATCAGCTTTGTCAGCGTCAGGCGCGTCTCTTCCGGCAGCGCCTGCCATGGTGGCATCTGCGCGGTCTCCGCATCGTGCGGGTTGGAGAACAGATCGAACTGATATGTCGTGGGCTGGCGCGGCATGGACCTCTCCCCGATTCGCGTCGTGAGGATCCGATGCTGCGCCCGAAACCTCCAATTGCGATGGGGTGTGGGAATTGGCCGTCGCGTCCTGCAGCAGT
>NZ_JAMYMD010000086.1:0-561 GCF_040318335.1 Mesorhizobium sp. M1182 | reverse complement strand
ACGTCTTCATCCTCTCGGGCACGCCGTGCAATCTCGGCATCGAGCTGCTTGATCCTTTCCTCCAGCGATCTCAGCGTATCGACCAGCACGGTGAGGGCCAGGCGGGCTGCTTCTGGCAGATCGCCCTCAGGATCCTCTACCTTTTCCATCAGCTTGGCAGTATGTGAAGGGCCCTGGGCAACGACCAGTCCATATTCTGCAAGATGGCCGCGCAAGGCGTTGATCGTCTGGGTGCGCTGCCGCACCAGCAGATCACGAGCCCGGAATACGGCCGCACTCGCCTGCTCCTCCTCACTCTTCACGGCGACAAAGCGCATGGTCGGCCGCTGCGCGGCCTCGCAGATCGCCTCGGCATCGGCGGCGTCGTTCTTCTGCCGCTTCACGAAAGGCTTCACATAGGATGGCGGGATCAGACGAACGGTGTGCCCGAGCTTGCCGATCTCGCGCGCCCAGTGATGCGCCCCAGAACAGGCCTCCATGGCGACCAAGCAGGCCGGCTGCCCAGCGAGAAACGCAAGCACCTTGTCGCGTCGCAGTTGCTTGCGGAAAACAATGGCGCCC
>NZ_JAMYMD010000085.1:0-570 GCF_040318335.1 Mesorhizobium sp. M1182 | reverse complement strand
GGTTGGAGCGGCGCTCGCCCTCGCCGCTCGAGGTCTCGCGGAAGCCGGTCAGGCGTTCGTCCTCGAGATGCGCGTCGATGAACGCAAAGGTCTCCTGGCCAAGCCGCAACGCATCGGGATTGCCGCACATATGGGCATGCGCCAGCGCCAGGAGCACGCAGGAATGGTCATAGGCATCCTCGGCGGCGTCGGCGACGGTGCCGTCGACGTTGAGCGTGCGTACCCAGCCGCCATTGTCGGTACGTCCGTGCCTGGCCATGAATTCGAGGCCGTGGCTGATCAGCCGATCGGCCGGGCCGTTCCAGCCGCGCGCCTTGGCGACGGCGAAGGCGTAGATCTGCCTGGCCTGCGTGCGCATGCGCTTGGGTTTCATCAGAGGGGTGGCATCGAAGCCGAGCGCCTCGTGGAACCCGCCGTGGCGCTCATCGACGCCGACCGTCGACCACAACGGCACCGTCTCCTCGAACAGCCAATGGTGCACGCGGCGCTGCCAGGCGCCGCTTTCGATGACGCGGTCGTCGGCGGGCGTGAACCTGGTCTCAAGGCGGCCGCTTTTTTCGAGCTGCTCGA
>NZ_JAMYMD010000084.1:0-579 GCF_040318335.1 Mesorhizobium sp. M1182 | reverse complement strand
GTTGTCCTCGACACGCTTGCCCTCCGCATCCGTCCCTTTGATCTCGGTAGTCCACGCGTCGGTGGGCGCCGATTGCTGGCGGATTGCGTGTTTCAGAAATTCGCGGACACCCATTCCGCTAATTCGCGGACAGCGATTTCAGTAATTACGGGACCGTGATTCCGCTAATTCCCGGACAGTTTTCAGGGCGGATAACGGTCGGTTCTCGGGAGCGCCGTTCTGGCATTTTGCCCTCTCATCATCGGGTTGAGAGGGGCCATGCCAAGACGGAAGCAAGCGAGACGAACGACAGTGAAAGACCTACAATCAATCCTGCGCCTGACGCATGAGCAGGGTCCTGGCCCGGCTGCGCAACCGGCGCTTCTTCAGTCTCGGCGATCTCAACGCCGCGATCGCGGTGTTGCTGGAGGATTTGAACAATCGCCCCATGCGCCACGTTGGCAAAAGCCGCCGGGAGCTGTTCGAGGAGATCGAACGAACGGCCCTGTCGCCATTGCCGCCGGCGCCGTTCGAATATGCGGAGTGGAAATCGGCCAAGGTGCATCCCGACTACCATGTCGAGATCGACAGGACCTTCTA
>NZ_JAMYMD010000083.1:0-707 GCF_040318335.1 Mesorhizobium sp. M1182 | reverse complement strand
GTGAGGGCTTTGCATGAAGGGTGTGCTTAACCTGATTGGCCTACTGGGCGTCTTTTGAAGGCGTCTAAGGCCTCGCCCTGTCGCCCTGGCGCGACCGGCATCATTGGCCCGATCGGCTCGATTTTGGACGCACTCCTCCCTCACGCCCGTCTCTCTTTGGGTGGATACAGGACACCGATCATAGTCCGCAGATTGTAGGCGCATGCCGCCAGCATGCACTGCGTGCGGTTGGTCGCAAGGTTGAAGAAGCGCATGCGCCGCATGCCGTAACGCTCCTTGAACACGGCGAAAGGCCGCTCAACCGCCGCCCGCACCTTGGAGATCAGCCGGTTGCGCAGCTTGTCGCGCGGCGGCAATTCAGGGTGATGCTTGTTGGGCCGCCGCATCAGGCGATCCTTGATCTTGGCCTCAGCGAGCCGGTCATGCCTGGCATGGGTGTAATAGGCCTGATCGCCATAGACCGCCTTCTCATCGCCGCAGATCAACCGGTCGGCCGGCTCGGTGTCGGTGACTGAGGCGTCGCTCACCTCGACGCGCCGGATCAAGGTGTGCCCCTGGTCGACGCCAATGTGCATCTTGTAGCCAAAAGTGCTCTTTTTGCCCTTCTTGCCCCAGCGCGCATCCTTGTCCGCCGACGGCTTGACCGGGCCGTGGTGGCCCTTCTTCGGCTGCTTGGGCGGCCGGCCGGGGGATTGCATGAACGAGGC
>NZ_JAMYMD010000082.1:0-713 GCF_040318335.1 Mesorhizobium sp. M1182 | reverse complement strand
CAAGATTTGCACCCTCGGAACAAACGTCCGAGCCACTTAAGGCGAGGAGGTCGCGTCGACCTTAATCAAGACGCTTCGGTGCGAGCGGATCCACGGCTTCATCGCCGACTTCTTCAACACTATCGACCCTTCTCGGACGTTCCCTGAATGCAAGATCACGGGCAGGTTCTGACCCTATTCCCGACCTTGACAGCCAAGTGCAATATGCGCCAGTTGCGTCTTCGGTCGTTGCAAGCCTTGACACGATATGGTTCAGCATTGTTGGGCGGCAGCCCGAGGATTCAAACCGATATTCGTCTCGCTGGAATGTCTAACGCGACTCCGTCATGATGTCCCAGCCCTGTCGAGCGACGCTGCCAAAGCCGTTAGCAAGGCATCAACTTCATTGACACCGCCGACGTCTACCACAACGGCAAGTCCGAGGAAGTCGTCGGTCGCGGCATCAAGGCGAGGCGCGATCATTGGGTCGTGACGACCAAATTCGTCAACTCGCACGACAAAGGGCCTAATCTCGGCGGCCATTCGCGCAAATGGGTGATCCAGACCGTCGAGAACAGCCTGCGCCGCCTTGGAACAGACTATATCGACCTGTTCTACTTCCACCGCGCCGTCTTCGATGCGCCGCTGTAAGAGCCGGTGCGGGCGATCGCCGACCTGATCCGCCAGGGCAAGCTGCGCTATTTCGGCGTCTCCAACTTTCGTGGCTGGCGCAT
>NZ_JAMYMD010000081.1:0-720 GCF_040318335.1 Mesorhizobium sp. M1182 | reverse complement strand
TAACCCCTCCCCACAAGGGGGAGGGAGACTTCCGTTGGCGCTGACCTCGGCAAATTGCCTGCCTTTCGGCGCCAAAAGGGGAAGTGAGGGCGCGCGGCAGCGTTCCCTCCCCCTTGTGGGCAGGGTTAGGGTGGGGGTCCATCTTCGTAAGAATCCAAATGCGATTGCCCAGCGCAATAGAGGGGGAGATTGGATGCCACTTCGGCTTTCGCCAATCACCAACCTTAGGGCCAAGCAATGAGGGGCGGCGACCTCGGGTGGGACAGGAATTCGGACTTTTTTGCCTTCGCAGCTATTTTGTTCTTGCTTTGTGCCGGCAGCTATGCTACTAATTTGCGTATGGTGCCAATTGGCTCCAACGACCCGCCCGCCGAGGCGGGTTTTTGTTTCCGGCTTCTTCCGATCGGAAGTGCGCGTGCTTTGGTGCACAGACTTCTCGCCAATACCGACGTTATCGGCCGGTTTCGGCGCTGATTCGATCGTTTCTCGGCCAACTGCGTGTAAGTCGGGTCAACCAGCAACGAAGGTCGATCATTTCCGTTAGTCGCAAATCGCAAATTTAGGAGATTAGCCGAAACCCTCCCTTCGTCATCCCTGGGCGGAGCAAGGAGCGAAGCGACGCGGCGCAGACCCTGGGATCCATATGTGGACGGCGCCCTGCCTGCAACGGTTGTTTTGCGTCGTTTTCGATCGCTTGCGTCCATATGTCCGGCCTTTGAG
>NZ_JAMYMD010000080.1:0-876 GCF_040318335.1 Mesorhizobium sp. M1182 | reverse complement strand
TGGCGGAAGAAGACGTTGAAGACGCCGTCCTTGTCGGTCGCACGGAAGGCGACGGCGCGCCCGGCGAAGGCATTGCAGATCTTGAAGTGGCGGCCGAACAGCGAGGTCGCGCCCTTCTGCTGGATCTTGCGGATATGGTCGCCGGGCGCATAGTCGAAGGGCTGCTGGGTCTCCCTGAAGTCGCGCGGGGAAGACCGGTAGCGGTCGAGCGGCACGGCGCCGTCGATCGCCTCGTGCGGGCGCTCTGCATTGTAGATGTGGCGCCAGCGGTCGAAGGCCCGCTGGGCCGCCGCCAGGTTCTCGAACGGCGGTCCCTGCAGCGCCTCGGCCTTGAGCGTGCGGTGAAAGCGCTCCTCCTTGCCCAGCGTCTGGGGATGATACGGCCTGGAATGCCCGATGGCGATGCCGATTTCGATCAGCCAGACGCCGAGCAGGGTAAAGTCGTTGCGGCCGCCATCGCCCCAAGGCGGGCCGTTGTCGGTGGCGATACGAAAGGGCAGGCCATAGCGGCGGAAGGCCGTGATCAGGCGCGTTTTCACGGTTTCGGTGGTCTGGTCGGAGCAGGCCGACAGCACGATCGAGAACCGCGAATGGTCGTCGAGCACGGTCAGCGGATGCAGGCGCCCGGCGCGCAACGGCACATGACCCTTGAAGTCCATCTGCCACAGATCGTTGGGCGCTTCGTGCTCGAAGCGGATGAAGGGCTTTGCCCCGCCGCCCAGCGCCCCGAGCTCGACGCCGTTGCGACGCAAGATGCCGGTCACCGTCGAGGGCGACGGACAGCCAATCCCCTGGCGCGCCAGGACCCGGGCGATCTTGCGCCCGCCCCAGGCCGGATGTGCCGCCCGCACCGAAAGCGCCGCTGCTTCGACCTCC
>NZ_JAMYMD010000079.1:0-935 GCF_040318335.1 Mesorhizobium sp. M1182 | reverse complement strand
ACGGCATGATGGGGTGGACGGCGCCCGACGGCATCGGATGTGCCAGAATGAGTTCGTTGAGATCTCAAACAAGGGAGCCGTCCGTGGAACACCTTATCCGTATTGGCATGGATACGTCCAAGAGTGTTTTTCAGCTGCATGGTGTCGACGCTGCGGAGCGTTCGGTGCTGGTGCGTAAATTGCAACGGCGGGCGGTAGTCCCGTTCTTCGCCAAGCTTGCGCCGGTGAGGATCGGGCTGGAGGCGTGCGGTGGCTCGCATTACTGGGCGCGCACGCTGTCGGGGCTGGGTCATGAGGTGGTGCTGATCGCGGCGCAGCACGTGAAGCCGTATGTGCGGCGCGGCAAGCATGACGCGGCTGACGCCGAGGCGATCTGCGAGGCGATGAGCCGGCCCAGGACACGCTTTGTTGGGATCAAGAGCGGCGAGCAGCAAGCGGCGCAGATGCTGTTTGGGGTGCGCGAGCAGCTGGTGCGGCGGCGCACGCAGCTTTCCAACACGATCCGCGGCTACGCAGCCGAATTCGGCCTGGTGGCCGCACAAGGCCTTGCCCGCATCGAGCCACTGCTGGCCCGCATTGCCGGCGACGCGACGGTGCCGGCGCTGGCAAAGGAACTGCTTGAGACGCTCGGCGAGGAATACCGCGCGGTGTGCGCGCGATACGCGGCAATCGACAAGAAGCTGTTGGCCCATCACCGCAAGGACGAGACTGGACAGCGGCTGGCTGCGATGCCCGGCGTCGGGCCGGTCGTGGCGAGCCTGCTCGGCGTCAAGGTCACTGATGCGACAGCGTTCGGTTCGGGACGCGACTTCGCGGCGTGGCTGGGGCTGACGCCGAAGAACCATTCGACCGCCGGCAAGAACCGGCTGGGGGTGATCACGCGGGCCGGCGACGAGATGCTGCGGCAGGCGCTGGTGGTGGGCGCGACGGCCCAC
>NZ_JAMYMD010000078.1:0-954 GCF_040318335.1 Mesorhizobium sp. M1182 | reverse complement strand
TGATCGCGGCGACTGGCCGCTTGCGCTTCGGCCTCGACGGCCGCGGCTATCGCTGCCGGCTCGACAACCCGCAGAAGAGCTTCCTCGATGGCGTCGTCGACGCGTAGTCCACCGAAGGCGATGCAACGCGGCTCGCCATTGTCAAGCAGACCACGCCAGCAGGAATAGCGCGGAATGTTGTGCTTGGTTCCCGTGTAGCGGACCGTCAGCTTGCGGCCGCAGCGCCGGCAGCGGACAAGGCCGGCGAGCAGAGCGTCGCCATGCTTGGGCGCCCCGTGATGCCGGCTCGTGGGCACGTTGTCGCTCACCATCTTGCGGATCGCTTCCGCCCTTTCCCAGCTGACGTAGCCTTCGTGTGCACCCGGGATCAGCGCCAGCCATTCATCACGCGCCTTACGGCGGCTGCGCGAACGAATGGCTGTTGCATCATATCCCGACGCAGCACGAGTCTTACCATAGGCATAGGCGCCGCCGTAGATCGGGTTCTCGATCATTCGGTGGATGGTCGCATAGCTTGGCCTGCGCCAGACCACATCGCCATTGTTGCGCTTGGCAGGCAAATCCAGCCCATGTTCGAGGAACCAGAGCAGGGCCTGGCGGGCACTGCCGAGTTCCGCCACCTTGTCAAACACAAGGGTGATGGCCTCCTGCATGCGACGGTCGGGATCCTTCTCCAGCCGGTCGCCGACCTTCACGAAGCCGACCGGGGAAGCGACGACGAGTTCACCGCGCCGGGCCTTCTCATAGCGGGCCGACAAGGAGCGCTGACGCAGAAGATCGAGCTCATACTCGTTGAGACTGCCCTTCAATCCCAGCAGCAGCCGGTCATTGCCCTGGCGCGGTGCGTAGACCGTCTCCTGGTCGATCAGCACGGTATCGACGACGCGGCACATCTCGATGAGCTGCTGCCAGTCGCGGCTGTTGCGGGCGAAGCGCGATACCTCCCGCGCCGCA
>NZ_JAMYMD010000077.1:0-995 GCF_040318335.1 Mesorhizobium sp. M1182 | reverse complement strand
CCGCTATACTGCCTTTCGAAGATTCTTCTTGCGCTCACGGGGGCGTCCACAGATGTGCTGAAGGTTCTGCAAAAAGTTTTGGAGAAGAGAACGGGGCTTGCTCTGAGGGGCGAGCTGCCATGGCACGCTGGTGACGTTTCGACTACCTATTCCCGTGGAAGGGGAGTGCCATGACCAATCGAGAAATTAGACTGAGCAGAGGGCGAGTTGAAAGCGTTGCTGTCGTCGGATGAGGACGGCTTTCGCAAGGTCTTGCAGATTGTGGTGCAGGAGGCTTTGGAGGCCGAGATGACGCAGGCCATCCAAGGAGCTTATCAAGGGCAATCAGTAACGCACTTCGTCGACCCGCAAACCGGCTTGAATGTCATTCGCGATAGTTCAGGAAATCTCCTGTCTGGATGGAAGCTCAGTCCCAAGCAGTTAGAATATGTCTTGACGACCGGAAAACTGGGAGGCGGACTATGAGCAGCGTATCTGGCGAATATCGTGCGTTGGTTGAAACCTTTCTCGCAAGGGAAATAGATGCTCCTAAGTTGGTAGAAATTTACTTAAAGAAATTTAAGGATGAGACGCGAGCCATCCCAGAGCAGGAGTTTAAGGTGATAGATGAGATCTTTGCTGACATTGACTCATACACTTCCGATATCAGCTTGATTAGAGAGAATCCTAGATTCTATGTTGACGAAGCACAACTGAGAGTAAAAGTTGCGGAGGCCCTAGACCGGCTCCCATGAGGCTTACCGGGATAACCGAAAGCAATTATCTCAATCCCGCTCTACAGCGGCGCGAGTTCGTGACAGAGCTCAAGCGGGCTCGCCGGCGGCAATCCGCGAAGTGCTGCCCGAGGCGGTCTGGCAGCGCTGCTACGTGCACTTCCTCAGAAACGCGCTCGACTACGTGCCGCGCAAGATCGACGACGATTGCCTGATGGAGCTCAGATGGTTCTACGACCGGCGCGACCTTGCCGAGGTCAAACGCGACCTGGCGCAGTGGAT
>NZ_JAMYMD010000076.1:0-1010 GCF_040318335.1 Mesorhizobium sp. M1182 | reverse complement strand
AACAGACGTGGCATGCGCAGGTAGAGCACGGAATGGTCGAGCCGGGCGGCCTGACGTGCGAAGGCGCAGGCCAGCCAGGTCTTTCCGGTGCCGGTCTGCCCGGTGATGATGAGGTTTTCATGCGCCTTCAGCCAGGCGCCATGGGCGAGCGATAGCGTATTGCGCCGGTCGAGCCCGCGATGTGCGGCGAAGTCGATATTCTCGATGCAGGCATCGGCAAAGCGCAGCCTGGCAACGGCGAGATGGTTGGTCACACGCTTGTCGGCACGCCTGGCGGCTTCACGATCGAGCATCAGGCCAAGCCACTCGTCGCGACTGAGATCGTCGGCGTTGCTCTGGTCGGCCAGGTCCCGATAGGCGGCGGCCATTCCGCCAAGGCCGAGAGCCTGCATCTGGTCGAGGGTTGGATGTGTCAGCATGGTTGGTTTCCTTCCTTCATTGATAATAGGAGCCGCCGCGGATGTTGGTGTGCGATGGCGTGGGCTTGACCGGCTCGGCCGCGGGCGGCACGCGGTCGAGGCCGGATTTGAGGATGGCGTTGACGGAGGAGTAGGTGATCGCATTGATGGTCAGCGCCCGCGCGCAGGCCGCCTCGAGCCGATCCCGCTCGTAGCGACGGGCCAGCGAGAGGATGCCAAACGCGGAGCGGTATCCCTGCTCGGGATGGGGACGGTCGCGCATCATCCGCTCGACCAGCATGGCGGTGTTGGCGCCGATCCCGGCTGCCTGCCGGATCAGGTTCGCCGGCGTCGTGTTGGCATAGCGCTGATGCGCCTTGGGCATGTGCTCGTTGACGGTGACATGGCCGCAGCGCTGCGAGCGGCGGACATGGCTGGCGACGCGCTTGTGATCATGGAAGAGCTCGACCACCCGGTGGGTGAGCCGCACATCCACGCGCCGCCCGATCAGCGCGTGCGGCACCGAGTAGAAGGTCCTGTCGATCTCGACATGGTAGTCGGGATGCACCTTGGCCGATTTCCACTCCGCATATTCGAACGGCGCCGGCGGCA
>NZ_JAMYMD010000075.1:0-1187 GCF_040318335.1 Mesorhizobium sp. M1182 | reverse complement strand
TAGAGTATCCGTGTTGGTCAAGGGACAGATGGTGTCCAGGTCCGATTGTCCCTGAGTAGTGCGTTTGCGAGGATGATGAGCTTTCGCATGATGGCTGTGATGGCGAGTTTTGAGGCTTTGCCATCGGCCGTGAGCTGGTGGTATTTTGCCTTTAGATCGGGATTGAAGCGCATGGCGACGAGGGCGGGCATGTAGAGTGCCTGTCGGACATTGGCTCGCCCGCCGCGGATGAAGGCGCGGCCGATCCAGTTGCCGGACTGTCGTGCGACGGGAGCGAGGCCTGCGAGGGAAGCAGCCTGACCCTGACCGAGCGTGCCGAGTTCGGGCATTTCGATGAGAAGCGCGAAGGCGGTGATTGCCGAGACGCCCGGGATCGAGACGAGGATAGCGAAGCGACGGGAGAGATCGGGATCGGACTGGATGAGCGCCGTGATCTCCTTTTCGACAGCAGCCATTTGACGTTCGATCTGCCTGAGCTGCTGGGCATTGTGGCGCTTGAGGATGGGAAGGGTTAGCGCCTTGGCCCTGTTCCTCGCCGCCGTCCGGTTCTTCACCAGCGCCTCGCGCGCCATGTGCAGGTCCTTGAGGTCATTGAGGATCGGGCTGCGCACCGGTCGTGCTTCGAGGTCGAGAAGAGCGCCCATGCGCGCCAGCATGGCGGCGTCCAGCCGGTCGGTCTTGGCGATCCTGCCGGTGGCCTCTGCGAAGCGCCGGGCTTGGCGTGGGTTGACCTTGACCAGCGCAAGGCCAGCCGCCGCCAGCTTCCGCTCAAAGGCCCGGTGATATGGACCTGTCGGCTCATAGACGATGCGTACGCCGGGCGGGTCCAACCGGCTCGGGCTCAACCAGCTCATGAACGCCTTGTGGCCGCGGCTGTCGTTGGCAAAACGCCGGCTCGCGCCGTCGCTCAGCCTGTGGGCGTCGAGATGGTCTTTCGAAATGTCGATCCCGATGGTATCGTTGGTCATCTTTCACTTGTCCTGTGCTTGTCGTTCGGAGCCGAACTCCGGGTATCCGTTCAGGCCTCAAGGGAAAGACGAGGGCGATCCGACTCTAGCTCGACCCGTCAAACGGTCAGCAATTCCACCGATCCGACCCTCGCCGCTGAGGGAGGGCGGCTACCCTCTCTCAGCGTTCCTTTCTGACCCATTCGGCAGCGAAAGTCATAAGACAAGCAATTCCAGGAA
>NZ_JAMYMD010000074.1:0-1328 GCF_040318335.1 Mesorhizobium sp. M1182 | reverse complement strand
GCGGCTTCCTTCGCCGGAACGTCGGTGATCATGGCTTCCGCCGTGATCAGAAGCGCCGCAATGGAGCCCGCGTCCTGCAGCGCCGTCCGTACCACCTTCGCCGGGTCGACGATGCCGGCCTTGATCATGTCGACATAGACCTCGTTCTGGGCATCGAAGCCCTGATTGTGATCCTTGCCCTCGGCGAGCTTGCCGACGACGATCGAACCTTCGACGCCGGAATTCTCGGCGATCTGCCGGATTGGCGCTTCAAGGGCCCTGAGCACGATCGAGATGCCTGCCGTCACATCGGCATTGGCTCCGGTCAGCCCCTTCAGCACAGCCTTGGCGCGCAGCAACGCGACGCCGCCGCCGGGAACGATGCCTTCTTCGACGGCCGCGCGCGTGGCGTTCAGCGCATCGTCGATGCGGTCCTTCTTTTCCTTGACCTCGGATTCGGTCGCGCCGCCGACGCGGATGACGGCAACGCCGCCCGCCAGCTTGGCGAGACGTTCCTGCAGCTTCTCCTTGTCATAGTCGGACGTGGTTTCCTCGATCTGCCCCTTGATCTGCTGGACGCGCGCCTGGATGGTGGTCTTCTCGCCGGCGCCGTCGATGATCGTGGTGGTGTCCTTCTCGATCAGCACGCGCTTGGCGCGGCCGAGCATGTCTATGGTGATGTTCTCCAGCTTGATGCCGAGATCCTCGGAAATCATCTGTCCGGCGGTGAGCACGGCGATGTCTTCCAGCATCGCCTTGCGGCGGTCACCGAAGCCAGGCGCCTTGACGGCCGCTACCTTGAGTCCGCCGCGCAGCTTGTTGACGACCAGCGTTGCCAGCGCTTCGCCCTCGACGTCCTCGGAGATGATCAGCAGCGGCCTGCCGCTTTGCACCACGGCTTCGAGGATGGGCAGCAGTGCCTGCAGATTTCCGAGCTTCTTTTCGTGGATGAGGACGTAAGGGTCTTCCAGCTCGGCACGCATCTTCTCGGCATTGGTGACGAAATAGGGCGAGAGATAGCCGCGGTCGAACTGCATGCCTTCGACGACGTCGAGCTCCGTTTCGGCGGTCTTGGCCTCCTCGACGGTGATGACGCCGTCATTGCCGACCTTGTCCATCGCCTTGGCGATCATGGCGCCTACGCTGGTGTCGCCATTGGCGGCAATGGTGCCGACCTGCGCGATCTCGCCTGAGGACTTGACCTTCTTGGCGCGCGCCTGAATTTCCTGGACGACGGCGCTGACGGCAAGGTCGATGCCGCGCTTGAGGTCCATCGGGTTCATGCCGGCGGCAACGAATTTGGCGCCCTCGCGCAGGATGGAAGCGGCAAGCACCGTGGCGGTGGTGGT
>NZ_JAMYMD010000073.1:0-1658 GCF_040318335.1 Mesorhizobium sp. M1182 | reverse complement strand
CTCGCACCGAAGCGTCTTGATTAAGGTCGACGCGACCTCCTCGCCTTAAGTGGCTCGGACGTTTGTTCCGAGGGTGCAAATCTTGGCCAATTTCCTGAGGTTCTGGGCGATGGCTGCAAGGTGGAACTCATCGCGGGCACCACAGGGGCCGCGCAATCGCAATCGATCGAGCTTCAGGATGCGCTTGAGGTGCGCGAACAGCATCTCCACCTTCTTCCGCTGATAGCGTGAGGTCTGGTAGGCGTCTGTCTTTGCGATGTCGCGGGCCATGTCGCGCGCGCCCTCATAGATCGAGCGCAGCACCTTGCGCGCCGGCTCCTTCGGGCAACAGCTGGGCTTCAGGGCACAGGCGTCGCAATCCAGCTTGCTGGCGCGATAGCGCATCATGCCATTCTCGTCGACGAGAGGGTGTGGCATCCGATAGGTCTTCTGGCGCTGCCTGAGCGTCTTCCCGCCAGGACAGATGTATGTATCGGCCTTATGGTCGTAGGTGAAGTCGTCGCGCGAGAAGGTGCCATCCTTGCGCCTAGACTTGTCGAAGACCGGGATATGCGGCTCGATCCCACGCTCATGCACCAACCAGTTCAGCATTTCGGCCGAGCCGTAGCCGGTGTCGGCAATCAGCCGCTCCGGCCAGAGGCCGAGCTCGTCGTGCGCCCGCTCGATCATAGTCTTGGCGGCCGTCACCTCGGCTTGGCGCACCGCGGTCGAGGGCTCCACGTCCACGATGATGGCGTGCTCCACGTCGATCAAATAGTTCGTGCAATAGGCATAGACGGCTGGGCCACCCCAAGCGGCAGTCCAGCGCGCGGCGGGATCAACAGGGGAGACGAACTTGGGCTCCACCGGCGTGGCGGCCCCGAAGGCGGCGTCATCCAGAGTGGCGAGATACTCAGCCACGGCCCGCTTGGCTTTGGGATTGAGGTCCTCGGCCGTTTCGATCCCGCGCTGACGATGGGCGTCGGCGACGATCATGCTGGCATCGACCGCAAAGCCTTCGCCGCCGACGAGCCCTTCAGCTATGCAGCGCCGGACGACGGTCTCGAACAGTTCGCGCAGCAGGTCGGCATCGCGGAAGCGGCCGTGGCGGGTCTTGGAGAAGGTTGAGTGGTCAGGCACATCACCCTCGAGGCCAAGCCGGCAGAACCACCGATAGGCCAGGTTCAGATGTACCTCCTCGCACAGCCGGCGCTCCGAGCGGATGCCGAAGCAATAGCCGACGATCAGCATGCGGATCAGCAGCTCAGGGTCGATCGAGGGACGGCCGATCGGGCTGTAGAAGGGCGCCAGATGCTGGCGGATGGCGGACAGGTCGACGAAGTGGTCGATCGCTCTGAGCAGGTGATCCGCCGGCACATGCCGCTCCAGGCTGAAGCCGTAGAACAGCTCCTCCTGCATCACACTTTGCTCGCCCATCATCGACTCAATCTCCTCTTACGACGAAGATTGAATCAGATGGGATATTCGGCTTGAGCCCCATCTTCGACGGTGATGGACGGAGGTGCTGCGCTCCGAGCTGATGATAGAACGTGGTCTGCAGCTACAGCCACAAGCATCAGGAAAGGAAACGCAGCATGAAGCATTATGCCGGATTGGATATCTCGGTAAAAGAGACCGCCGTTTGCATTGTCGATGAAACTGGCAAGATCTGCCGCGAG
>NZ_JAMYMD010000072.1:0-1706 GCF_040318335.1 Mesorhizobium sp. M1182 | reverse complement strand
TGAGGGGCGAGCGGCCATGGCACGATGGTGACGTTGCAATCACCGATTCCCGAGGAAGGGGAAGTGCCATGACCAATCGAGAAGTTAGACTGAGCAGAGGCGAGTTGAAAGCGTTGCTGCTGTCGGATGAGGACGGCTTTCGCCAGGTATTGCAGACTGTGGTGCAGGAGGCTTTGGAAGCCGAGATGACGGAGGCGATCGGGGCCGAGAAAGGCGAGCGGACGGCGGAGCGGGTTAGTTTCCGGTCCGGCTATTACGAACGCAAGCTGGTGACGCGGGTGGGGGTGCTGGAGCTTCGCGTTCCGCAGGATCGGGCTGGCCGGTTCTCGACGGAGTTGTTTGAGCGCTACCAGCGTTCGGAGAAGGCATTGGTGTCGGCGCTGGTCGAGATGTACGTGCAGGGCGTCTCGACCCGCAAGGTGAAGGCGGTGACGGAGGAACTGTGCGGCCACTCTTTCTCGGCCTCGACGGTGAGCGAGGCGACGATGCGGCTGGATGAGGCGCTCAAGGCGTTCTTCACGCAGCGGCTCGAGGAAAGCTATCCGTATCTCATTTTGGACGCGCGCTACGAGCGGGCTCGCGAGGCGGGCGTGATCGCCAGCTAGGCGGTGCTGGTGGCGATCGGCGTGGATTGGGAGGGCCGGCGCCAGGTTCTGGGCGTGGAGCTGTACGGACGCAAAGAGTGGTGCGAGAGGATGAGAGTGCCGCCACGCAGCCGTTATAGTCGTTCCTCGTTTGTGGCGTCCGTGCGCCGCTTCGGCCCGCGTGACCGCCAATGCCGAACCATCAGCTCGTAGGCACGTTCGGCATTCTCGGCCGCGGCTTTCTCGCTGTTTCGCAACTCCTTCACGTTGTAGGCGTAAGCCGAACCGCGGCCGACACCGCGCTCGCCCGGCGCGCCGGCCTTGAGAGCGAGCTGCCTCTGCTTTGCCGCCACCAGCGCCGGGCGAGCCCAGAAGTAGTCCTGCTCCTTGTCAGCAGATGCCAGATCAACACGGCGAGCTTGCGGGCGAGCGCCACGGCTGCGACCTGATGGCCGCGCTTGTTGCGGATGCGTAGGAAGAAAGCCCTGAGCGGTCCGGGCGCCTTCGCCGCCGCCCAGGCGGCCTCGACCAGCATGGCACGTGCGTGGGAACGCCCGTGCTTGCTGATCCGGCCATACTGGGCGATGCCAGGACCGGATTGCCGGACGCGCGGATTGAGGCCGAAGTAGCTCACCAGCTTCTGTGGTGCGCCGAACCGGTGGATATCCCCGATCGCCGCAATGATCCCGGTGGCCACGACGGCATTGACGCCGGTGATCGTCTGAAGCCGACCGACCTGCGGATCGTCAATCGCATCCCTGGCGATATCACGATCAAGGTCTGCCAGATCCTCGGCCAGGCGATCGATCTCACGGATATGTCTGGCGATCGCGGCCCGTTCGTCGTCGGGAAGCACCTGCCGCTCAAGCCAGGCGCGGCCGCGATTGTTGAACAGATCGACATGCGGGCACTTCGGCACGAGGTGCGCCTGCAGGATGCCATGCACCTCGTTCTTCACGCGCGTGCGATGCCGAACTACCTGGTTGCGCCGCGCGACGAGGCGGCGAAGCCGCTCGGTCCGCTCGTCGGGAACCCACACCTCCGGCAGAAAGCCGCTGGCATGGAGCTGCGCCAGAACCCCGGCATCGATCTTGTCGGTCTTGATCCTGGCATGGGCGATCG
>NZ_JAMYMD010000071.1:0-1712 GCF_040318335.1 Mesorhizobium sp. M1182 | reverse complement strand
GATACCCTCCGGCGAAGGCCGCCTTGCGAGAGGACGGCACGGTAGCGAGGCTGCGCTCTTAAGGTCGCCCTTACGAGCGAAGTTAGCAGCACAGCATGAGCCATGTGACGTTATTGACCGGGCCTGAGCGTCGTCGTCGTTGGCGTGAAGAGGATCAGTGCCGGATACTGGCCGCGGCATTCGCGCCCGGGGCCACAGTGGCGGCGGTAGCGCGTCAGTACGATGTCGCGACCAGCCTGATCTATAAGTGGCGCCGCACGGTGAGAGCCCGCGAGACGGGCTTTGCCGAAGTTGTCGTGGCTCCCGATGAGCCTGTCGCCGTTTCGCGGCCGGCGGCATCCCCAGCGGTGATCGAGCTGGAGGTCGCCGGCAAGGTGCGGCTGCGGATTCCGCTGACCACGCCGCCAACACTGGCGGCAGCGATGGTGAAGGCGCTGGGCGTTTCATGATCCCGGTTCCGAGCCAGGTGCGGATCTGGTTGGCGGTCGGCCGGACCGATATGCGTCGCGGGATGCAAGGCCTCGCTCTGCAGGTTCAGGAGACGCTGGGCCGGGACCCGCATGCCGGCGATATTTATGTCTTCCGCGGCCGCAGCGGCAATCTGATCAAGATTATCTGGCATGATGGGCTCGGCATGTCGCTGTATGCAAAACGGCTCGAGAAGGGCCGGTTTCTATGGCCGTCGCCGGCGGACGGCACGGTTTCCATATCACCGGCGCAGCTCGCCTACATGCTCGACGGGATCGATTGGCGCAACCCGCTTCACACGTTCCGCCCGCAGCGCGCGGGCTGAGTTTTTCTTTGAGTTTGCGCCATTTTCCGCGAGTCAGCGGACGCGTTTTATGATTCACTCCAGGGCATGGTTGCCACCGCCCAGGATGCTGTTCCGGACGATATTGGCGCGCTGAGAGCAGCGCTGACCGCGGCGCTGGCCAGAGCCGAAGACGAGGCCGCGCGCGCTGCGCTGGTCGAGGCCGAACTGGCGGTCGCCAGGGCCAAGGCATCGGATGATGCGGCGCTGATCGCGCATCAGCATCTGACGATCCGGAAGCTGCAGCGGGCGCTGCATGGTCAGAGTTCTGAACGCTCAGCCCGCCTGCACGACCAGATGGAACTCACCTTCGAGGAACTCGAGAGCACCGCGACGGAAGACGAGATCGCCGCCGAACAGGCCGCGGCCCGGACCACCGAGGTGGCGCCTTACATGCGCAAGCGACCGGCGCGCCAGCCATTTCCCGAGCATCTGCCGCGCGAACGCGTGGTCGAGCCGGCGCCGGCCGCTTGCCATTGCTGCGGCGGTCATCGGCTGCGCAAGCTGGGTGAGGATATCACCGAGACGCTGGAGGTGGTGCCGCGGCAATGGAAGGTGATCCAGCACGTGCGGGAGAAGTTCACCTGCCGCGACTGCGAGACGATCAGCCAGGCTCCGGCGCCCTTCCACGCCACCCCGCGCGGCTGGGCCGGTCCCGGCCTGCTGGCGATGATCCTGTTCGAGAAGTTCGGCCAGCATCAGCCGCTTAACCGCCAGGCCGAACGCTATGCCCGCGAAGGCGTGCCGCTCAGCCTGTCGACGCTCGCCGACCAGGTCGGCGCCGGCGCCGCGGCGCTGATGCCGCTGTTCAAGCAGCTCGAAGCCCATGTGCTGGCCGCTTCGCGTCTGCACGGCGACGACACGACGGTGCCGGTCCTGGCCAAGGGCAAGACCGATACCG
>NZ_JAMYMD010000070.1:0-1853 GCF_040318335.1 Mesorhizobium sp. M1182 | reverse complement strand
TGCCCCTGTCCCGGATGGTCGCACCATACGCCGAAAATCTCGCATCTCCAGCGGGGATCGGATGGCACCGTCATGATCATACCGGTTACGAACATGCTGGAGCGGCTGAACCAGGAGATCAAGCGGCGCACCCTGGTCGTTCGCATCTTCCCCAACCCGCGGAGCTGCCTGCGGCTGGTTCGGGCATTGGCGGTGGAGATCCACGAGAACTGGCTCGAGGCGACCCGCTACCTCAACATGGATCATCTGCGCGAGCACAAGAAGGAGAGCCTGAGGGCCTTGGCCGCCTGAGCACCGTCATGTGTCCGCCGCTCCGCTAAACACGGGAGCTGCGCGGCGGACACGCCGACGTCACCGCGATGCCACGCCATTTTGCAGAACTTGACGCACACAATTCTTCGGGAGTTTACCGTTGCCTCACGGCGGACAGAGGAATCGGTGAGTTGGATTTCACTGGTTTCGTCACGACAAGGCTGTAGTATTGCTCGATACCCAAGCCTGCCTGCAGCAATTCCTCCATGAAATCCTGATACGCAGCCATGGAAGGAGATGAAACGCGCATCAGATAGTCGATCCGCCCCCCGATAGCCCAGCAGTCCAGGATGTCCGGAATCTCTTGAATCGCAGCCTCGAAGTTTCGTTGGTCCTCGAGACGGTGGCGATCCAACACCACCTCGACCATGACAAAAACAATGCCCCCGATGAGGGCTGGACTTAATCGCGCATAGAACCCCTCAATGATCCCTGCGGCTTGAAGCACACGGAGCCGCTCCGAACAGGCCGAAGCCGAAAGGTGAACACGCTTTGCGAGCTCGCTTTTCGAAATCCGACCGTTTACTTGAATCTCTGAGAGAATCCGGACATCCCAAGCGTCTAGTCGCACAGGGTCGGGTTTCGACTTCATGACCTTTGCTCTCATGCCGTGGACAAGTGCCAACCAATTCTATCATTAATTGAAGCGACCGAATGTAGTGACGGCACCATTTTCGGCCCGCAATACACCAGAGTGGGGTTGTCGAAAGTCAGGTGAGGGAGTTCGAACCATGAAAAGCTTTAGAAGCAGTTGGCTATCGCCCCGCCGCCTAACGGGGCGGTGACGCACTGGAGAGGTATAGTCGCCTTACGGCAGAGACCTCGTCGAAATAGACAGCGCATTTTTTGTATCTCCGCTGCTTTACCTGATTGGCCCTCGACAGCACCGAGCATTGATCGCATGGCCGGCGAGTCGATGCAGTGTTTACATCGGGGCATATTGGCATCGAGAGTGACTTGAAGGCGTTTCTTTTCCGGCCCGCCGAGGAGCTGAACCATAAAATGCCGCTTGTGTTACTTGTGCGGCCCAAAATCCGGCGCGAGAGTCTGGCCGGATCGCGCAGCCGGGAAGACTCAAACGCCGATGTTGCGGGCGATGCTGTCGGCCGCCATGCGCTTACGCCACTCAAGGGGCCCGGAATTGTGAATAGAATTTCCCTCAACATCGACAGCCATGATGACCGGCATGTCATACACCTCGAATTCATAGATGGCTTCCATGCCAAGGTCTTCAAAGGCAATGATCCGCGCCGCCTTGATTGATTTTGAAATCAGGTACGCAGCGCCGCCCACTGCGATGAGATAGGGCGTTTTGTGTTTGACGATCGACTCGATGGTCAGCGGGCCCCGCTCCGCTTTGCCGACCATCGCAAATAGGCCAGTCTCGGCGAGTATCTTTTCAGTAAAAACGTCCATACGGCTGGAGGTGGGGGGGGGGCGCCCGCCCCCCCCCCACCAGAAAAACACCCCAGCCCCCGGCCACCGCCATCTAAATAAGACGACCACCAACCCACACGACGGCGGTGGGCGAGCCGAAAACC
>NZ_JAMYMD010000069.1:0-2873 GCF_040318335.1 Mesorhizobium sp. M1182 | reverse complement strand
GCGTGCTCCCGGTGCCCCTGTCCCGGATGGTCGCACCATACGCCGAAAATCTCGCATCTCCAGCGGGGATCGGATGGCACCGTCAGGATCATACCGGTTACGAACGCCATCGAGGCGCTGAATTCAAAGCTGCGGCGGGCCGTGCGAACGCGCGGTCGCCTGCCCTCTTGCGGCTCGCCTTGGCAATTGAGTCTATTCTATCATAACCCATTTCGAAATACCGCTCCTGCCATTCATTGGGATAATTCAGCATGCCCACCGGGCAGCGTTGGACTGGCCCCAAAAACCTTCCGTACGGAGTAAGAGAGCCATAGGAGATAGACCGGCAGTCAAAATTCCAGGAAAAAGCAGATAACAGATCGAACAACCGCTGAGACTGAGCAACGCCACTGGTCGAGAACTCGGCCAAACTGGACCGCAAATGCGTGCCCTGCTGGAAGGCCGGCATCGCCAAAACTATAACACATCGCCGCGGTACCAACGCTATTTTTGAGTTAAACGTATGTTACGAAGGCGCTTCTGCAAGCTTAATGTAGTAGATTTTGTTTAAGGAAATGTTTATCAAGGAAGCGCTCGATATCAGTGCGAGGTCGCCTGAGGAGGTCGTGCCTCCGCGAGTGTGGCGTAGCTCCACGGCGACCAAGCCGCTGACTGCCACGAAACTTTAATCGGCGGCGACTAGATGTGAGCTTTCGAAAGGTTGTCCTTTCGGGCCGAAACGGGGAGACTGGGAGTTAGCAGGCTTCAGCACTCACCGGAGGGTCCTAATGAACATACACAAAGATGCCAATCTGACGGCCGTTGCGTCGAGAGGAAATGGCTCTTCTTCAGCCTTCAGGGCCCATCGACGAGTCTCAAGAGCGGCCCATACCGGCCTCGATACAATCTCGAACGCGGTAAAGATCGACGATCTGCTGCAAAGAAGATTTAACAACGGAAAGAAAACATTAACAAATTATTGCTTTCAATATGTGGTTTCCGGTGCAATAGTTAACCGATCAGTCATTATTTAGAAGGAAATTAAAATGAGCGACAAGCTTATCAGCGATATTTCAGTATCGGGTATTAAGTCATACTTCAGTGACGACTACATTTATTTTGGTGATGTAATCAATTCTCCGACAACTAGCGATAGACAAGCACGATTCATTTGGGAGCTCCTTGCTCTTGAGCAAGGCCGCCCAGTGGTTGAACTTGGATGCGGTTATGGGCGTATTTCCAACCGGTTGGCGGAAAAGGGAGCGCGAGTCGCCGGAATTGATATCTCGCCAATCTTGCTAAAAAAAGCCGAAGCGGATGCGGCTGAACGCGGAGTAAATGTTGAGTATGTTCTAGGCGATATGCGCTCACTGCCTTGGCGAGACCGATTTGACGCAGCTTTTCTATGGTATACAACGTTCGGTTATTTCGATGACGAAGATAATGAGAAAGTTCTTCTTGAAGCCGCCTCTTCACTTCGAAAGGGTGGGCGCCTGCTAATCGATCACCCAAATCGCATCGATTTCCTGAGCCACAAGTCGCCTATTTGTCACGTTGCGCAGCGCAACGGCGATGTAAGGATCGATATGTATAGCAACGATGTGATAAGCGATCGCTCAAACCTCGAAAGGATCATAGTCCGCGATGGGTGCGTTAGACGAACGCACCTTTCTTTCAGACAGTATGGGTTTTCTGAATATGTTCGCATGTTGCGAAGCGCGGGGTTCGAGACTGTTGAAGCTTATGGGCAGGAAGGTGAAGCGTTTACATCCGATAGCTCGCGCCTCGTGGTTGTCGCATGCAAATAACCCTAACAACCCCTACCAGCCCCTCTGATTTGGGATTGGTGCGGTCAAGCTTCTCGGGCTTCTTTTTTCCGGACCATGTCGACCCCGCGGGTCACTCGCTTCTCTTCGCAGTCGACGCGGGGCCGCCGGCTGATCGGGTTAGGAGAGGGAGGTGTCTCAATCTGACCTGCTAGGGGTAATTTCCTCGATCTGAGATTAAAGTCCGGCCTCGATTGAAGGACGGACTGATGAAGAGAAAGCGGTTTGCGGAAGCGCAGATCATCGCGGTTCTGCGTGAGCATGAGGCGGAGGCAAGGCGGGCGCCGTGGCGCGCAAGCATGGGATCGCCGAGGCGACGCTGTATAACTGGAACCTCCAGTCAGCAGCGGAAACCTCATTGAAACATCGGACTCTTCTGTCTCGTCGATGACTACCTGAAGTGCAACATATTTGGCGCTAGCCTGCAGATCACCATACCGGCCAGTGGTTTCTGGAAATGACCACATGAAGGCCCGACAGGAAACCGCATTCGATCATATGTCGAAAAGGGCCAGAAGCCTTTGCATTGCGGATGGCAGCAAACACAGGCGCCTCCGCAGCTAGAGCACGTCCTGTTTAATCCGGTTCATATCCTGCGGCTTTGAAGTAGTTAGCACATTCGGCTGGGGTGAAGAGGTCGACGACCGCGCCGACCGCGTCCCACAGAGCCTTGATGGTTCTCTCGGCCTTTGCTCGCAGCAGCGCCTTGAGTTTGGCGAAGGCGTTCTCAATCGGATTGAAGTCGGGACTGTAGGGCGGCAGGTAGAGCAGGCTCGCGCCTGCGGCCTCAATCGCGTCGCGCACGCCGGCGGCCTTGTGGGCGGGCAGGTTGTCCATGACGACTACGTCGCCCTCCGACAATGTCGGGACCAGCACCTGCTCGACATAGGCCAGGAACACGTTGCCGTTCATAGCGCCGTCGTAGACGAAGGGCGCAGTCATGCCCGTCAGCCGCAGCGCTCCGGTGAAGGTCGTGGTCTTCCAGTGATGGGGTTGTCTAATCGCCGCTGGGACGTCAAGCATGTAATTGCGTCGAGACGACGCTGCCGGGTGCATGGTTGTCTTCGC
>NZ_JAMYMD010000068.1:0-3545 GCF_040318335.1 Mesorhizobium sp. M1182 | reverse complement strand
CTCCCGCACGCCGGGTAGGTTCTCCAGCCGGCACAGCGTCGATTGCGACGCCAGATCCCGACCCGACGGCAGCGCATCCTGGGCCATCTTGAAGACCGGATCGCGGCGCAGCCGGTTGGCGTCGTTGCCGTCCTCGTAGCCGGCGGCGATCATCTTCATGCGAAAGCCGATCATGTCCGCCAGGCTGTGGACGACCTGGTCCGGGCAGCGCGGATCGTCGATGCAACGCGCCAGACGCTCGGCCACCCGCAACCGCTTTTCCACCTCGGCCAAGGCCAGAACGCCGCTGTTGGACGACAGCATGCCGCCGTCGAAACGGGCGACGACGGACTTGCCGCCGACTGATGACAAACCGCTCAGCGGCAGCGCAAGATCGTTCATGGTGGGTGTGGTCTCCGGGAAATGGTTCGGATCGGCTTAAGCAACCAAATCCTACGTCATTTCAACGGCTTGCGCCACATCCACCAACCCCCATGAATTTGGTTAGGTTGATGCGGCGTGCCGCCGCCGTGAGGCCGCGCTCGCTCAGCAGCGCGTCGAGAACGACGAGAAGATTCAGATCGAGCCCTTTGAAACGCATGTCTTAGCTATCCATAGCGTGGATGCATTTGATTGAAACAAACGATTTTACCAATTTTCCGGAATGTCGCATGGACTTGGCAGGACCTCACGTGCGCCGATCACTGCCTCTATCGCGTGGCGAGTCCCATGAGAAGAGCCCGAAAGAGGAAATCTGTCGCATGCGGTGGAGATTGTACTGGGAATGAGAGGCAGCGCTCCGATCATGTCGAACTCTCCGACGAATGGCGGACCGGTACAATAGTTGATCGCAACTGGTCCGGAGCTATGAAACATCTCGATTACATATGAGGTGCCGAGTGAATACGCTGACAGCACCCACCGTCGCAGCGTTTAGCTGACGTTTGACGACGGTTCCTATCCATTTACACGCAGATTCTTGATGTGCTGGCGCAAAAGCGGGAGGCCGGCGACTGTTCTTCGTCATCGGGCTGACGCCGCAGAAGCCGGAACTCGTCCGGTTCCTATGGGCATTGGGCTTGGTCGGTCGCACAGGCTCTATGAGGGGCAATTTTGGCAACGCGACGCGACTCGGGTTTTGAACGACGCCGAAAACGCAAGCTGGAAAGGAACAAGATGGCAGATCAACTCGCCAACGAAATAATCGCCATTATCAAGAAGCGCGCCGCGTCGGAGGGCGGCATAGCGCCTGCCACAGGCGGCGAGATAACGGCTGCCACGGGACTGACTTCGCTCGGTATCGATTCACTGGGATTGGCGGACGTTCTCTGGGACCTGGAGCAGGCCTACGGCATCCAGATCGAGATGAATACGGCCGAGGCATGGTCGGATCTCCAGAATGTTGGGGACATGGTGGAAGCCGTGCGCAGCTTGCTCGCCAAGGGGGTGTGAATGGACAGGCGCGTCGTGATTACTGGGATTGGCGGTATTTGCGGGCTTGGGACCAACGCCGCCGCCATTTGGACAGAGATGCGAGAAGGCCGCTCCGCCATCGGCCCAATCGTCAACTCCGAGCTCCATGAATTGAGGGTCAGGATCGGTGCCGAGATCAAGGCGCTGCCGGAGCATGACATCGACGGCAAGCAACTCATCTCCATGGACCGCTTCAGCCTGCTCGCTGTGCTTGCGGCGCGCGAAGCCATGCGTCAGGCCGGACTTTCCTCCAAAGAGGGAAATAGCTATCGCTTCGGTGCGACGGTGGGCGTTGGCGGCTGCGGGTGGGATGCGATCGAGCAAACCTACCGCGCCATCCTTCTGGGCGGTAAGCGTGCCGCTCTCTTGACTGTACCCAAGGCGATGCCGGGTGCCGCTGCCGGCCAGGTCAGCATGAGTCTTGGTCTGCGCGGGCCGGTCTTCGGCGTCACGTCCGCCTGTTCCTCGGCAAACCATGCGATTGCCTGCGCGGTGGACCAGATCAGGCTCGGCCGGGCCGACGTGATGCTTGCCGGCGGCAGCGAAGCGCCGCTCATATGGGGTGTGCTGAAGGCATGGGAAGCGATCCGCGTGCTTTCGCCCGATACTTGCCGGCCATTCTCGGCCGATCGCCAGGGCCTGTCGCTTGGTGAAGGCGCCGGCATGGCGGTGCTGGAAAGCTACGAGCATGCCCTGGCTCGGGGCGCCACCATCCTTGCCGAAATTGCCGGTGCCGGCCTTTCCGCCGATGCGTCCGACATCGTCGCGCCGACTGTCGAGGGGCCGGAGGCAGCAATGCGGGCCTGCCTTGCCGATGCCAGGCTGGACGCCGAGGATGTCGACTATCTCAACGCGCACGGCACCGGCACCAAGGCCAACGACCAGATCGAGACGGCGGCGATCAAGCGCGTCTTCGGTCAGCACGCCTTCTCAATGTCCATTTCTTCTACCAAGTCCATGCACGCGCATTGCCTCGGCGCGTCCGGCGCGCTCGAGTTGATCGCCTGCGTGATGGCTATCCGCGAGAGCGTCGTGCCGCCGACTGCCAATTATCGTGAGCTGGACCCCGATTGCGATCTCGACGTCACGCCCAATGTGGCACGCGAGCGCAAGGTGCGCGTGGCACTGAGCAACTCCTTCGCCTTTGGCGGCACGAACGCGGTTCTGGCGTTCAGGCAGGTGTAGAAGCCATGAGAGATGCCTCCGGCAACATTATCTCTCGCATCCAGATGCTTGCCGGATAACTATTGTGAAGGGCGGGTCATTGACCGCCTCGGCGAATGCGGGAAGTGGCAGCGGAAGCTCGACGATCCGGGGGTATCGTCTTTGCGAAATTCTTAACTGTTGAAGCGGCTTGGACGTACCGCCGCCCCGTAAAAGGTAAGCGAGGCCCTGCGGGCTCGGCTTGAGGGTCTGAAGCTGTACACGACAATGTCTGGAAGCCGCAGGGTCGGCTCTGCGCCCGTTATAGTCGCCTGAGTGCTGCCGGCCCGGCCGCGCCGCGGGCGCCGTCAACGAACTCCTTGAACCTGCGGACCTTGCCTGTCTTGGCCGACGCTTCGAAGCGCGCCGTCGTGCTGGCCTCCAGATCCGCGACATGCTTGCGCAGGGTCGTGGTGGGCGCGAGGCCAAAGATGAAGTCGACGTCGTTGGCGCGGCACCAGTCGATGACCTGCGGGTTGCAATAATGGCTATCGCCGCGGAACAGGATTCGAATGTTCGGCCAGTTGATCCGGATCGCCCGCACCAGACGGCGCAGGTGGGGGCGGATCTCAGCCCCACTCGGCCGCTTGGCCGGTCGCAGGATCGCGCTGACGAACCGTCCCGCACCATCGAACACGACGATCGGCTGGAAGCCGTACTCGTCATGGTGGGCATTGAACAGGCGAAGCTGTTGGCCTCCGTGCACAGCGTCGAAGGTGTCGTCAATGTCGAGTACGATCCGCTTCGGCACCTGCCGGAACGAGGCGCAATAGAGATCGACCATCGCCCGTCCCATCGCGACCAGCTCCCGCACGCCGGGTAGGTTCTCCAGCCGGCACAGCGTCGATTGCGACGCCAGATCCCGACCCGACGGCAGCGCATCCTGGGCC
>NZ_JAMYMD010000067.1:0-3954 GCF_040318335.1 Mesorhizobium sp. M1182 | reverse complement strand
CGGCTCCCTTGTTTGAGATCTCAACGAACTCATTCTGGCACATCCGATGCCGTCGGGCGCCGTCCACCCCATCATGCCGTGACATCCGAGCGACACAACGGTTCTTCGGCCGATGTTACGGCATGGATCCTCGGGTCAAGCCCGAGGATGACGAAAGCAGGGTAGTCGCCGCGCCGCGCAAAAAAACCTAATTCGCCGACCCCAGCGCCTTGTCCAGCGCTTCCTTGACGTCGGCCGGCCATGTACTCACCGCTGGCCACGCGTCCGGCTCGGGCTTGTCGCCGCGGCGGGCGAAATAGAGCTTCCGGTTGACCGGGTCGACCGCCATGAAGCCGTCATTGCCGCCGCAATCATGCGGCACGCAGCCGCTGGCAAAAAAGGCGCCCGACGCGGTTTTTTCCGTGCCGCCGCCGACCAGCAGGCTGGTCGCCATGTCGGGCATGTCCTTGCCAAGCAGTGTCTCGGCTAGTTTGTAGACCGCTTCATTGTGGAAGGCGTCGATGATGTTGTCGTATTTCGACGGATCAACGTCCTTCCAGTCGGTGCCCGGCTCCGGCATGTAGGTCAGATTGCCGGAAGTCGTCAGTCCGGCCGTCGGCGACCATTGCAGCGCCGGCTTGGAATCACCCGGCAGCAGATAGGGTACGAAATAGACGGCGCTGTCGGAGATCGCGGCCGGCGGCGCGCCGCATTCATCCTGCTCGACCGTGACCGTCTGGATCGTGCCGCCTTCCGGCTTCCAAACGATCACCTTGGCCGGGCCGCATTGATTGCCACCATCGCCGACATCGACCAGCGCCACGTTGACGCCGCCGACCTCGACGATCTTGTCAAAGAAGACGTCGTAATTGCGCGCCAGTTCCTTGCCGTCGAAGGCGAGCACCCGTTCCCCGTACTCTTCCTCCTGGGTGATGGTCAGCTGGCCGCCCTCGAACGGGATCGGTGCTTGGCTGCCATCGTCGGCTAGGGCCGCATTGCTCAATGCGCCCTGGTCGGCGGCCCCGCCGGACGCATCGTCAGCCGGCACGAGCACCATGTCGGTCTGTGCATGCGCGCCTGCCACCGGCATCAGAATCCACGCCAGCGCGCAGACCCCGGCAAGAAGCGAACGTGTCATGACTGTCCCCTCCGTTCAGCCGCCACGAACCCGGCCTGTCCCGGCCAGGTCATCCTGCCGCTCAGGCCCAGGGGCGCTCAGCAGCGTTCTTCTTCTCGAACGAAGCGATGGCGCCGGCCTTCTCCATGGTCAGGCCGATATCGTCGAGGCCGTTCAAGAGGCAGTGGCGCTTGAATTCGTCGAGGTCGAACTTGACCACGCCGCCGTCCGGCCCGCGGATTTCCTTGGCTTCGAGATCAACCGACAGCGTCGCGTTGGAACCGCGCGAGGCATCGTCCATCAGCTTCTCCAGGTCTTCCGGGCTGACGGTGATCGGCAAGATGCCGTTCTTGAAGCAGTTATTGTAGAAAATGTCGGCGAACGAGGTCGAGATGACGCAGCGGATGCCGAAATCGAGCAGCGCCCACGGCGCATGTTCCCGGCTCGAGCCGCAGCCGAAATTGTCGCCGGCGACCAGGATCTGCGCCTTGCGGTAGGCCCGCTTGTTGAGCACGAAGTCCGGGTTTTCCGAGCCGTCGTCCTTGTAACGCATTTCGGCGAACAGGCCGGTGCCGAGCCCGGTGCGCTTGATCGTCTTGAGATAATCCTTGGGGATGATCATGTCGGTGTCGACATTGACGATCGGCATCGGCGCGGCGACACCGGTGAGCTTGGTGAATTTTTCCATGGTTCTTGCCCGTCTTCTTCTCGTTGCGGGGAATTGCTGGCGCTCGGTTTACACAATGCCGCGGGCAAATAAAAGACGGCTGTTTTTGGACTTCCGTCGTCGATCGAAACACAAAATCGGTACAAAACAGCTTCAAAACCACCGGCCCATGGTGCACTTTTGTCGACATGACAACGCGATCCACGATCCTTTACGCCAGCGAACCGGGCCTCGGCATCGCCGAGTTCCGCCGCGTTCTGGTGGAATCCGGCCTCGGCGAGACACGGCCCGTCGATGATCATGCCCGTTTGAAGGCGATGCTCACGAGTGCCGACCTGGTGCTCACCGCGCGCATCGATGCACCGGGCAAGCCGCTGGTTGGTGTCGCTCGCGGCATCACCGACTTTTCCTGGGTCTGCTATATCTCCGAGTTCGCTGTTTCTGCATCGGCGCAAGGGCTGGGTATCGGCAAGGGTCTGATGGATGAGGCACGCCGGCAACTCGGACCTTCCGTTGCCATCAGCCTGATCTCCATGCCCGACGTCGTCGGCTTCTATGAGCGTATCGGCATGGAGCGCATGCCCAACGCATTCTGGTTCGGCCGCAAGCGCTGAAATCCACTCCCAGCGACCTCAACCCGCGCATCCTTAGCCAAGATTCTGCCTCTTGACATGCAACCAAATAGTTGCATATTAGGATCATGAGCATGGATGATGTCTTTCGGGCCTTGGCCGACCCGACACGCCGGCGATTGCTGGACAGCCTTCATGCCAGGAACGGACAGACGCTGAACGCGCTGTGCGGTGAGATGGACATGACGCGCCAGGCGGTGACCAAGCATCTGGCGATCCTGGAAGAAGCAAACCTCGTCGCCACCATCCGCAAGGGACGCGAGAAGCAACATTATCTGAATCCCGTTCCCATCAACGAGATCGCCGAACGCTGGATCGGCAAATTCGAGCGGGGGCGACTGGGCGCCCTCGGCGATTTGAAGAAACGTCTCGAAAGGGAAGACTGATGAGCAACACTTTCGTTTATGTCACCTACATCCGCACTTCGCCCGAAAAACTCTGGCAAGCACTGACCGAGCCGGAGTTCCAGCGGCAATATTTCCTCGGCGCTCAGATGCTAAGCGACTGGAAACAAGGTTCGGCGTGGAAGATGGTTTACACCGACGCCGCGTCACCGACAGCGGCGAGGTCCTCGAGATCGATCCACCCAAGCGCATCGTGCTCAAATGGCGCAACGAGTTCATGCCCGAGGTCAAGGCGGACGGCTACACACGCTGCACCTTCGCCATCGAGCAGGAGGGCGAGATGATGAAGCTCGCCATCACACATGAAGCCGATGGACCGCACAAGCTGCTTGGCCATGTGGCGAACGGCTGGCCGCTCATCCTGTCCAGCCTGAAGAGCCTGCTCGAAACCGGCAAAGGCCTGTCGCGCCCGGCGTCGAAGGCTTGAGGTCGTTTCGATAGCGAAACGTTTCTGGAGGACAGGTGGTGCACGGTTCCGCGGTGCACAGCATGACCAATGGCGAGCGCCGATGTTCGCGCGCCGCCCGAGCGGATCTTTGACGCCCTCGTTACACGCGAGGTCGAGCGCTGGTGGGGGTCCGCCAGGACCTACAGGATGACCGGATGGGCGGCCGACCTCCGCGTCGGCGGCCGCTGGAGCGTCACCGTCGAGACGGCGGCCGGCAGACACCTGCCCGCCAGCGGCGAATTCCTGGAGATCGAAGAGCCGCGCCGGATCGTGCAGACGCGGAGATACGACTGGGACCATCCGACGCTTGGCCGCCGCGAAACCAAAGTCGCCTGGCTGCTGGAGCCGATCGCCGGCGGCACACGCGTCACCATCTGCCATGGCGGCTTCGCCGGCATCGCTGCTGCCGCAACGAAGCATGCCGAAGGCTGGGCCCGGGTGCTGGGCTGGCTTCAGGCGTATCTTGGTACGGGCGGCTTGGCGGCGGCTTAATCCACCAAGCAACGGTAGCATCCCTTCGCGCCAGCGTTAAATTACATTCAATTCCCGAAACGGCCGCCCGTCGGCAATCCGGCTGTACCCGAACGCCGAGCAATCCACCGTGCGATAGCCGCCATGTACTATCAGTTCGGCCAGCGCCTTGCCGACCGCCGGAGCCTGCTGCAAGCCGTGACCGGAAAACCCGTTGGCGAAGAGGAAATTGCCGA
>NZ_JAMYMD010000066.1:0-6884 GCF_040318335.1 Mesorhizobium sp. M1182 | reverse complement strand
GTCGCGTACCAGGCCAGCACGTCGCGATCGAGCAGGTTCCAGCGCTCCTTCGGCTCGACCCAGCTGCCGATCTTCGGGCGTGACGACAGCAGGCTCTTGGCCATCAGCATTTTTATGGCCTCGCGCACCGCCGAGCGGCTGACGTCGAAAGTCTCGGACCATTTGGCTTCGTTGGGCAGGATGGTTCCCGGCGGATAGTCGCCGCGCACGATCCTCAGCCCGATCTCGTTGGCGAGCGACGCGTGAACGCTCGACCCCGGTATGCGCGCCGCATCGGCCCGGCGAATACCGCTCGTGCGTTCGGCGAACGCCTCGGCCGCTGTCTTTCCCTTATTCGGCTTCGCGTCCTGCATAGCTCCACAAAGTCCGGATTTGGAGGCGTGTCAAGGAGATGAAATCGACGGCAATATCTCAGTTTGGTTTTCCGCCTCCGTCCCCTCCCCGACACCGCGCTTTGCCGGGCGTTCACGCCGGGGAGGCACGAACGGCTTCTCCTTGTCCCGGCTGAATTCCTCGATCAGGAAATCAAGGAAGACGCGGATTTTCGGGGCAAGATGCTGGCGTGCCGGATAGACCGCGTAGAGCGTGGTTTCGACCTTGTCCCAGTCATCCAGAGCCGATTGCAGCCGGCCTGCTTTCAGGTCGCTCTCGACATAGGGATAGGGGATCAGGCTGACGCCGAAGCCGGCACGCAGCGCATCGCGCACGGCAAGGCTTGACGAGACCGTATATCGTCCGTCGATGGCGATCCGCTCGGCGCGGCCGTCCTTGCGGAATTCCCATATGTCCGCATGCCCCGAGAGGCTGAACCGGATGCAATTGGCCGCCTTCAAATCGGCAGGCGTCTTGGGCCGGCCATGCTCCTCGAAGTAGGACGGAGCTGCGCAAAGCACGTGCGGCATGACCGCAAGCTTTCTGGCGACCAGACTGGAATCCTCGAGATTGTCGCTGCCGCGAATGGCCAGGTCAAATCCCTCCCGCACGATATCGACGCGTCTGTCGTCAAGATGCAGATCGAGTTTCAAATCGGGATAACGCGATAGAAACGCGGGGATCGCAGCCGAAAGCCGCGTCAACGTGACAGTCATCGGCGCGCTGACCCGCAACGTGCCGCTCGGCGCCGTCTTGATCGGGCCGAGTACCTGGTCGGCCCTGGCCAGCGCATCGAGCCCCTGCGTGACATGCTCCAGATAGATCCTGCCCTCTTCGGTCAGCGCCATGCGCCGCGTTGTCCGGTTGATGAGCCGCACCCCCAGATGCGCCTCCAGTTCGGCGATGTTCTTGCTGACCGCGGGAGGAGAGAGACCGAGCCGCCGTCCAGCTTCGGCAAAGCTGTTCAGTTCCGCCACCTGGCGGAAAACCTGCAACGCCGTCAGGCGATCCATCGCACCATTCTCTTCCAGTAAATAATGTCTTGCAATTGTTGCATATTATCGCTCCTTGGTAAATTCTCTATCTGCTTCCCGAACGACTTTCTCAGTTTCGGAATGACATGATGACCAACCCCGCAATTTCCCTTATCGAGCGGCGCATGTCGGCCAATCGGTTCGATGCCTCGCACGAATTGACGGACGCCGAGATCGAGGAGCTGGCACGTCTCGCAACGCGAGCGCCAAGCGCCTACAACCTTCAGAATTGGCGGTTCATCGCGGTGCGGACGCCGGAAGCAAAGGCACGATTGCGCAGCCTCGCCCATGGCCAGGCCAAGGTGCAGGAGGCAGCCGTCACCTTCATCATCTGCGGCGTACTGCCCGACCACGCTGCCCTCGATGCCAGGCTCCGTCCGTTCGTCGAAGCCGGCTTCATGCCGGCGGATATGGCTTCGGGGTGGCGGGAGGGCGCCCGCGCCCAATATGCCGATCCTCTAGCGGCCCGCGACGAAGCCGTGCGCTCGGCAACGCTTGGCGCCGCAACGCTGATTTTCGCGGCCGAAGCGCTGGGGCTCGTCTCCGGTCCGATGGCAGGCTTCGATGCCGAAGGCGTGGCCCGCGAGTTTGGCCTTGTGCGCAATGAAATGGCGGTGATGCTCATCGCGGTCGGCCGCGCCGCGCCCGGAAACTGGCCGCAAAAGCCGCGCCGCCCTCTTGCCGAAGTTCTGGAAATCTTATGAAGACGCACCGTACCGATCTGCTGCTTACAGCCATCGCACCGGCAATATGGGGCAGCACCTATATCGTCACCACGCAGTTCCTGCCGAACTTCTCGCCGATGACGGTCGCAATGCTGCGTGCCCTGCCCGCCGGATTGCTGCTGCTGGCGATCGTTCGGCAATTGCCGACGGGCATCTGGTGGCTGCGCAGTTTCGTCCTCGGTGCCCTCAACATCTCGATCTTCCTGAGCATGTTGTTTGTCGCCGCCTACCGGCTTCCGGGCGGGGTCGCGGCGACCGTGCTGTCGGTCCAGCCATTGATTGTGATTTTCCTCGCTGCTGCCGTGCTTGCCAGCCCTGTCCGCCGGTTGGCGATTGTCGCCGCCCTTGTCGGGATCGCCGGTGTTGCATTGCTGGTGCTGACCCCGAACGCGACGCTCGATGCGGTCGGCGTTGCCGCCGGCCTCGCCGGGGCGGCCTCAATGGCCTTCGGAAGCGTGTTGAGCCGCAAGTGGCAGCCGCCAGCATCGCTGCTGGCCTTTACGGCATGGCAACTGACTGCCGGTGGTCTCCTTCTCGTTCCGGTGGTCCTGCTTTTCGAACCACCCATCCCGTTCCCGACCGCGGCCAACCTGGTTGGACTGGTGTGGCTCGGCCTGATCGGTGCGGCGCTGACCTATGTCCTCTGGTTCCGAGGCATTGCACGACTCGAATCTTCGGTGGTGTCATCGCTGCTTTTCCTCAGCCCGGTGACCGCCGTGCTGCTTGGATGGGTATTCCTGGATCAGACGCTGACCTTGCCCCAGATCGCCGGCGTCGTTTTCGTCATCGGCAGCATCTGGCTGGCTCAACGGCCTAGCCGCAACGAGGCTTGAGCCTGGTGGTAGTGGGTCAGTTTGAAAATTCGATCAAGACGGATGGCCGAAGACGGTTAAAATAAGCTCGACCGCACCGAAGCTGCAGAAGAACACAACAGCACCATATGCAATCACCCGGCGCGGTATCAGGAAGCGCGCTGACCAAAATCCAGCACGAAGCCTTGCGTCTCGCTTCCCCAGTCGTTCGCCCCATGGAAGGTTCTGGTCATCGATTGACCCATAGAAATCGGTGCGCAGAATTATGCTTAGGAGTGCGACGAACATGGCTGCGAAACTCAGGGCCAAGACAACGACACATGCTGTTATTGGAATAAACAAGTGAGGATTGTTCGCCCACTCGTACTTCAAATGTCCTCACTCCCCGCTTTTGGCCGCGAACCATAGGCTTCTCTGCCTCTTTGGCTTGGATCAGCGCGACAATATCACTGATTTCCCAACGCTTGCCAGTGACGCCAGCGGCCGGTAGTGTCTCAGTTTGAAATTTGACGGAATACAACATGCATTTCCCATATCGGGCTGAGCTCCTGTATGCTTACCGGAAAGCATGGGAGCAATCGTGAGCGATCACAATCAAGACGCATTGGAAGGTTGGACGTTTACCTC
The DNA here is from genome assembly GCF_040318335.1 of Mesorhizobium sp. M1182. Classification (NCBI taxonomy): domain Bacteria; kingdom Pseudomonadati; phylum Pseudomonadota; class Alphaproteobacteria; order Hyphomicrobiales; family Phyllobacteriaceae; genus Mesorhizobium; species Mesorhizobium sp. M1182. Next base: position 3,314 of record NZ_JAMYMD010000066.1, on the reverse strand, counting down.
TGGCGAGGTCTCAGCTGGCGTGTACCGATTTAGCGGTCGCCATTATGACGGACGCTCGGTTGAACGGCAGGGCCCGGACTATGAGGCTATAAAGGCCGACTGCATGAATGATGCCCGGACACTTGGGAAGCCAGCCTATGCCAACCGGTCCTAGAGGCCAGAAGCGCCCTCCGATGTGATCGGCAACGCAGTCCATGTCATGCGCATTGCGACAGGCGAGGAAGCCGACGAAGTGATTGACGACGGCAAAGACCCCGCTGCAGCTGCCGGAGGGTCTGCCGATGCCACAACGCCCTTATGATGAGCGCCTGCTCCGTCAGGCGTTCGAAGTCGCGCGCAAGGCCCGCGATGCTGGCGAACATCCCTTTGGTTCGCTGCTCGCTGACAAGGACGGCAATGTGTTGCGCGAGCAGCCCAACGCTTACAAAGCCGGCGGCGGCGACCGCACCGCTCATGCCGAAAGGCTGCTGGCCTCGTGGGCGGCGATGAATGTCAGTCTCGAAAAGCTGGCTTCCTGCACCCTCTACACGTCGGCCGAACCTTGCGCGATGTGCTCCGGGACAATCTATTGGGCGGGCATCGGACGGGTCGTTTTTGGGCAGAGCGAACACGACCTCAAGCGGTTGACGGGTGCACATGTCGAGAATCCCACGCTCGACCTGCCCTGCAGGATCGTCTTCGAAGCTGGGCAGCGTCCGACTGAAGTCATCGGCCCGCTGCTTGCCGATGAAGCGGCGCAACTCCAGGCCGAATTCTGGAAGGACAACTAGCTCAATTGCCGCGCGGCAAACGAGCGGGTGCCAGCCGCAATTCGGGGCTGGCCCAGTGCCGGTTCGGGTCAGCTGCGCCCGTCAGCTCGTCTTGACGTATTTCCGCCAGCTGTGCTCCGGCCGGAAGCCGAGCATGTCGCGCGCCTTGCGATTGGAGAGCAGCGTCTCGTATTCGCCAAGTTCACCCTTGACCGGCACATCGGGATAAAACCGCTTCAGCAGTTCGGCTGTCGGCAGGTCGGACGAGGTGTCGTCGTTGGCGGCGTTGAACACCTGATAACCGAGCCCGTCCTTCTCGATGGCGCGCAGCGTGATCTGGCCGAGGTCGCGCGCGTCGATATAGCTCCAGGCGATGCGCTTGCGGAAACCCGGATCGGCGAACCATTTCGGAAACAGCGAATATTCATGCGGCTCGATGACGTTGCCGATGCGCAAGGCGTAGATGTCGAAGCCGCTGCGCAGCGCAAAGGCGCGCGCCGTCTTCTCGTTGACGACCTTGGACAGCGCGTAGCTGTCCATCGGGTCGACGTCGTACGCCTCGTCGAGCGGAAAATGCGTCGGGTTGCGCGGCTCGTTGGCGAAGACCAGGCCGTAGGTCGTTTCGCTGGAGGCGATCACCACCTTGCGGATGCCGAGCTTCACCGCGGCCTCGATGACGTTATAGGTGCCGAGCGCGTTGATGCGGAACACCTCATTGTCGGGCGTGATCATGATGCGCGGGATCGCCGCGAAATGCACCACGGCATCCACCGGCTGCGTACGCAGCGACGGGTCGAATTCATGCAGGCCGATATAGCTCGACAGCGCATTGAACACCTGCCCGCTGTCGGTGATGTCGGTGATCAGCGTGCGCACCTTGGGATTGTCGAGCGGCTTGGTGTCGATGTTGAGCACCTGGCAGCCCTGCTCGACCAGATACTGCACGACGTGGCGCCCGGCCTTGCCGCTGCCGCCGGTGAACATGATCCGCTTCGTCATTTTGCTCTCCACATTCCCTAAGATTCATGTGTATTGTCAGACAATATCGAACTCTGCAATCGCCTGCCACGGCGAGCGGCAAAAACCCGCTTCAACAATTCGCCGGCAAGCTGCAGCGCCGTCATCCATCATTGCAAATAGGACGAAATGACATGAACACGACCGCCGCGAGCGAAAAGATCGGCTTCATCGGGCTTGGCCTGATGGGGCACGGGATCGCGAAGAACATCGTCGACAAGGGCTATCCGCTGACGTTTCTCGGCCGCAAGAACCGCGCGCCGGCGGAAGACCTGCTCGGCCGCGGTGCCAAGGAAGCGGAGACCTCGCGCGACGTCGCGGCGGCATCGACGGTTGTCTTCATCTGCGTCACCGGCTCGCGCGAGGTCGAAGCCATCATCCGCGGCCCAGGCGGTCTCAAGGAAGGCCTGAAGCCGGGATCGGTTGTCGTCGATTGCTCGACATCGGATCCTGTCTCGACGGTGACGCTGGCCGCCGAACTCAAGGGGCTCGGCGTCGATTATGTCGATGCCCCGCTCAGCCGCACCCCGAAGGAGGCTTGGGAAGGCACGCTCGACGCCATGGTCGGCGCGCCCGATGCGGTCTTTGCCCGGCTGAAGCCAGTGCTCGAAACCTGGGCCGGACGCATCGTCCACATCGGCGACACTGGTGACGGCCATCGCATGAAGCTGCTCAACAATTTCATCTCGCTCGGCTACGCCGCGATCTATTCCGAGGCGCTGGCGCTGGCGCAGAAGGTCGGCATCTCGCCGCCGCGCTTCGACAGCGTCATCCGCAACGGCCGCATGGATTGCGGCTTCTACCAGACCTTCATGCGCTGGACGCTGGAAGGCGACCGCGACGCGCACAAATTCACCATCGCCAATGCCTTCAAGGATCTCACCTATCTCGAATCGATGGCGGGTGCCGCCGGCATCGCCAACCCGCTTGGCAACGCCACCAAGAACGCCTTCGCCGGCGCCTTTGCCACCGGACCTGCCGATCAATATGTGCCGATGCTGGCGACGCATATCGGCAAGGTCAACGGTGTCGACCTGATGCCGACCAGGGATGGCAAAAAGCAGACGATCTGAGAACGTTGGGATTAACGCCTGGGAGTGTCGCAACTGCAAACGTTCGCTGCCGACCAGCTACATCCGCCAATCTCCAACGCTGGCGATTAGCATATGACACCACACCTTCGTCATCCCAGGGCGGAGCAGGAGCGAAGCGACGTCGCGCAGACCCTGGGAGCCATGCCGTGACATCAGCCGAAGAATGCAGCGGCTCAGAACGGCGCTTGTATCCGCCATTGCGCTCGTCGCCCTTCCACCATGACCGCGAGCCAGAAGCTGCGGAAGCGCTGGCTCCGCCAATGGAAGACCGAATTGATCGAGACGACCAGTCCCAGAGTGCTTCGAGCTTTTTCGCAGGACCGGGTGGCAGCGTTTGGTTCTGGTCTGCTGGAGCACTGCCGTAAGGTAACGGCATGATGGGGTGGACGGCGCCCGACGGCATCGGATGTGCCAGAATGAGTTCGTTGAGATCTCAAACAAGGGAGCCGTCCGT
>NZ_JAMYMD010000065.1:0-9316 GCF_040318335.1 Mesorhizobium sp. M1182 | reverse complement strand
GTCTGCCCGAACATATTATCTACTGCGCCGCCCCGCCGCCCCCCCCCGCCGCCTCGGGGGCCGGGGTGGCTCGCCGCACGGCCCGTTTTTCGGGGCTTGGCCGCGGGCGGGGATTTGCGGGGGGGCCCGCGGCAAGTCACGGATGTACTGGCGGTCGCGCGAGAAGCGCGCCGGAGCGAAAGACCCCGACAAGCCGAAGCAGCAGATTGCTGCCGGCCCGGCCAAAGCGCTCCCGATCAGGCTACCAAGCATGGGAAGGCGGGATTTTGTCCCGCCTTTTTGCTGTCTGGATTCCAGTGAACCGCTGCCTTGGGCCTATAGTCCCACTTTGTGGTGTTTTTGGCCCAATGTGGTACTATTAATTCATGAGCAAGCTTGAACAGATTGAGAAATCCGTTGCCGAACTAAGCCCCGAAGAGCTGAGAGCGTTTGCCGCATGGTTCGAGGCGCTGCAGGCCGACATGTGGGACCGGCAGATCGAAGCCGACGCCAAGGGCGGCAGGCTGGACAAGCTTGCCGAGCAGGCCTTGGCTGATCATCGCGCCGGCCGGACCCGGCCTCTGTGAATCATTTTGCTACTCCCTCGTTTTGGGAGGCCTACGCAAAACTGCCCTCGTTAATCAGAGCAAAGGCGAACAGACGTTTCGCCAAACTGAATTCTGACCCGTTCCACCCGTCGTTGCATTTCAAACAGGTCGGGCGCTACTGGTCGGCGCGGGTTGATATCAACTACCGCGCCGTGGCTGTTCGCGACCACGATGACGTGGTCTGGTTCTGGATAGGCACCCATTCCGAATATGATCGCCTGCTGAAATAGCCGCGCGACCATTCACGTCATCGGCCGAGGGCCGCAAGCCCGACCTCCGGAGCGAGCCGCGAAGCGCCGAGAAGCGTGACTAAGGCAGCCACTCCAGCGGCACATGCCCCGGGTCGGCCTCGACCCTTTTCAGCCAGGCGGCCACCGCCGGATAGGCGTCGAGCTGAAACCCGCCCGTCTCGGCCGTGTGCGTATAGGCATAGAGCGCGATGTCGGCGACGCTGAGCGCATTGCCGGCAAAGAACGTGCTCCCGGCCAGGTGCTTGTCCATGACGCCAAGCGCCTTGTTGCCGCGCTCCAGCGTCAGCGCCAGCCGCTCGGGCGTTGCGTCCTTGGCTCTTTCGGGGAAGGTCAGCAGCGCCCTGCGCACGGCGATATAAGGCTCGTGGCTGTATTGCTCGAAGAACAGCCACTGATAGGCCAGCGCGCGTTCGTATCTGTCCGCCGGCAGAAACCGCGTGCCTTCGGCGAGATAGAGCAGGATGGCATTGGATTCGGCCAGCCGCCGGCCGTCGTCGAGTTCGAGCAGCGGCACCATGGCGTTCGGGTTTTTCGCGACATAGTCGGGCTTGCGCGTGTCGCCGGTGTGCGAGCTGACCTCGACATTGGTGAAAGCGATGCCGAGCTTGGCCATCAACAGGCGCGGCTTGTAGCAATTGCCGCTGTCGATCATTCCATAGAGTATCATCGGTGCTCCCCCTTGCTCGCAACCACCCGTCTCAGGGCTTGATCCAGCCTCTATCGCGGCAGCGGCGGCTTCATCCAGTGATTTGTTTTGGCGTAAGCATCAGCGCCGCTGATGCATTTCAGGATATATCGAGATTCAAGTCAGGCCGAGCCGAGAAGGGTGGGTTCCGAGAACCGGAGCGGAGCGTACTTTGGGTACGTGAGCACCGGAAGCGCAGGAAACCGCCGTTCGCAGGCCGGCATCACTTGAATCTCGATATATCCTAGCCGAATAGGGGGATGACGTTGTTGTCCCTGCCAAGCAGCCTGTCGATCGACAGCGGCTCCTCGTCGAACAGCGTACCGGCCAGCGCCGGCCGGGCAAGGTAAAAGCCCTGCAGCAGGTCGACGCCGCCATCCAGCGCGACGCGCAGATGCGTGGCGTTCTCGACGCCTTCGACCAGCACCTTGGCGCCACGGTCGTGCAGCGTCGAAACCAGCGGCCGGAAAAACCGCTCGGCGGCGGCATGGCGGCAGAATTCTGCGAACCAGGTGCCGTCAATCTTGACGATGTCGGGCTGCACCAGCGCTACCCTTTCTTCGGTCGAATGCCCGGTGCCGAAATCGTCGATGGCGATGCGGACGCCGTCGCGCCGCATCTCGCGCGCCAGGCTGACAAGCACCTTGTCGCCGGCCGCCTGTTCGGTGATCTCGCAGACCAGCATGCCGGGATGCAGGCCGAAATCCGCCAGATGCCTGGTCATCAGCCTGATTTCGGCCAGCGCCCGTGCGGGGTCATCGTTGATCAGCGGATTGTAATTGAAGAACAGGTCGAGCCCGTCGACGCCGATGTTGCGGAAGTTGCGCAAATGCAGCACCCGGCACATGGTTTCGACAAACAGCCGATCCGCTGCCGGCACACCTTCGAAGAAGATTTGCGGCGCCACCGGCCTGCCTGCGCGGTGCGGCTCGATCAGTCCCTCGACCGCGACGGCGGCGAGAAGCCTGCCGCGCGGCGCGAAGACCGGCTGATAGGCGCTCCTCAGCCGAAATGCGCCGTAGACGCCATATTCGATGCCGACCTCGTCGGCAAAGATCGCTTCGCCGACTTTGCGCCGCATGTCGGCCCGCCCGGTCACGATGCCACCCTGCGCCCGAAAGCCCGCATCGGCCGCCGCGAGGTCGAAACGGCCGTAGGCACTTTGTCCTTATCGGGCGACACCGCTGATGCCTGCCCGGCCTTGTCGAAGACGTGAAAGCTGGTCGGTGCAAGCTCCGGGCGTGCCAGCACGAAGCCTTGCACCATCGAGGCGCCCGACTTTTCGGCGAGCTCGAGCTGCCAGCCCGTCTCGATGCCCTCGAATACCGTACGGATGCCTTGCTCTTCGAAGCTGGTCACCATGGCGGTCAGCAAGGCGAAGCCGGCACCGGATTCCATCAGCGTCATGATCCAGTCGGCGTCGAACTTGACGATGTCTGGCCTGAGTTCCTTGATGCGATTGATGTCGGATTCGTCGGCGCCGTAATCGTCGACGGCAATGCGCAAACCATTGCCCCTGAGCGCCTCGACGAAATTGTAGAGCGTTTCCTGCGACGCAGATTTCTGTTCGGTGACCTCGCAGACGACGCGGCGCGGATCGATGTCGGCCTCGTGCAGCACCAGCCGCATTTCGCGCAGCGCCTTGTCGGCGATGCTGCGGTCGGTGAACACCGATGGATCGAAATTGATGAAGATGGAGGCGTCTCGCGGCAGGCAGGCGCCGGCGTTCAGAAGGTGCAGCGTCCGTGTCAGCGCCTCGATATGCAGGCGGTCGACCGCCGGACAGCTGTTGAAGAAACTCATTGGCGGCTGCGGCTCGCCTTCGCGGAACGGCCGGATCAGCCCCTCGAACGCGACGACGGAAAGCTTGCCCTTGTTGAAGGCGAAGATCGGCTGGAACGCGCTTTGCAGCGTATAGCCCCCCCAGACACCGCTGGCGGTGCCGTCATCATGGCGGATGATATGGGCAAGCCCGATGCTGCGTGTCACGGTTCCTCGCTATGCGAGACTGGCGGACCGGCCACGGTCCTGCCGTTCAAGCTTTTACCGATCGTTGATGAATTTATTGTTGCCAGCATTGCGCGCTGGCTCATTCGACAATGCCTGCGCTGGGCTTGCGCTTGACCAGATGATGCGACATGAGAGGCGCCGCAGCGCCTTCGCCCGCCGGTCCTTTCTGGAGATATCTGTCATGGCCTTTCTTGCCGACGTCCTTTCCCGCGTAAAGCCTTCCGCGACCATCGCGGTGACGCAGAAGGCGCGCGAGCTGAAAAACGCCGGCCGCGACGTGATCGGGCTGGGCGCCGGCGAACCGGACTTCGACACCCCCGACAACATCAAGAACGCCGCGATCGAGGCCATCCGCCGAGGCGAGACGAAGTATCCGCCAGTATCCGGCATCGTGCCGCTGCGCGATGCGATCGCGAAAAAATTCAAGCGCGAGAACAATCTCGACTACCGGCCGGAGCAGACCATCGTCGGCACCGGCGGCAAGCAGATCCTGTTCAACGCTTTCATGGCGACGCTGAATCCCGGCGACGAGGTGATCATCCCGCGGCCCTACTGGGTGAGCTATCCCGAAATGGTGGCGATCTGCGGCGGCACCTCGGCCTTTGCCGACACCTCCATCGACAACGGCTTCAAGCTGACGGCGACCGTGCTGGAAAAGGCGATCACGCCGCGCACCAAATGGCTGTTGATGAACTCGCCGTCCAACCCCTCGGGCGCCGCCTATACCGAGGCGGAGCTCAAGGGCCTGGCCGACGTGCTGTTGAAGCACCCGCATGTCTGGGTGCTGACCGACGACATGTACGAGCACCTGACTTATGGCGACTTCGTCTTCAAGACCATCGCCGAGGTCGAGCCGAAGCTCTATGAGCGCACGCTGACGATGAACGGCGTGTCAAAGGCCTATGCCATGACCGGCTGGCGCATCGGCTACGCGGCAGGCCCGGTGCCGCTGATCAAGGCGATGGACATGATCCAGGGCCAGCAGACCTCCGGCGCCTGCACCATCGCCCAATGGGCGGCGGTCGAAGCGCTGAACGGCCCGCAGGATTTCATCCCGAAGAACAAGGCGATCTTCCAGGGCCGGCGCGATCTCGTCGTCTCGATGCTCAACCAGGCGCGCGGCATCACCTGCCCATCGCCGGAGGGTGCGTTCTACGTCTATCCCTCCTGTGCCCAGCTGATCGGCAGGAAGACCAAGAACGGCAAGGTGATCGACAGCGACGAAACCTTCTGCTCGGAACTGCTCGAGGCCGAGGGCGTGGCGGTTGTTTTCGGCTCGGCCTTTGGCCTCGGCCCGAACTTCCGCATCTCCTACGCCACGTCGGAGGCTCTGCTCGAAGAGGCCTGCACGCGCATCCAGCGCTTTACCGCCGCGCTGGTCTGAGACGTTTCAGCCGCCATACTGCTCGTCGTTCACCTTCTCCAGCCAATCGACATGCGCACCCTCGAGCGCCTCCTGCATGGCGATGTGGGTCATCGCCGATTTGGGCGCGGCGCCGTGCCAGTGCTTTTCGCCGGCCGCAAAGGAGATGACGTCGCCGGCCCTGATCTCCTGCAGCGGCCCGCCCCAGCTTTGCACGAGACCGGCACCGGATGTGACATAGAGCGTCTGGCCGAGCGGATGCGTGTGCCAGTGGGTGCGGGCGCCGGGCTCGAAGCTGACCAGCGTGGCTCTGAGCCGCGCCGGCGCCTCTTTCTCGATGATCGGCGTCTGCAAAACCCGGCCAGTGAAGTATTTTTCCGGCGCAACAATCGTCGGCACGCTGCCGCAGGCAATGATCTTCATCGTCGCAAATCCTCGATTCAATCCAGTGTCTTAGACCCTACCACTTTCGTCCGATGCCGGCTGCATCTCCTGCCGGCTGCGGGCAAAACGCGGCCAGAACAGACCGGTCCGCGTGCGGTAAGCGTCGTAGGCATCGGCCAACCTTGTCCGCGAAAATTTTCGCTCTTCGTCCAAGGCCGCGATCACGTAGATCGTAACGATGCCGGCGACCGGCACCACCGCCCAGACCGACCAGGTCGCGATACCCCATCCGACCCAGAAGATGATGTAGGACGTGTAGAACGGATGCCGGACATGGAGATAAGGGCCTTCGGTCACCAGGCTGTCAGGATTGTCAGGATCGAATGCGAACCGCAGCCCCGCCTTGCGGGAGACCGAGATCGCCCACCAGAACAGCGCCGAGCTTGCCAGTTCGATGGCGAGCCCGCCGATCTTCGCCGCCAATGGCTGCCGCTCGATCCACAGCAGCGCAAGAAAGAACAGCGCCGTGCCGACCACGACGGCCGAAATGATCATCGCGCCTTGAGACATGCTCGGCGACTGGAAATGCGCGCGCATCGACCAGGCATATTGGCCGAGCGTCGCGATGCTGCTGATCGAGACGAGAAGGTCGAGTGTGGATTCCATCATCAGGCTCCGGGGGTTAGCTGTGGTGGATTCGTTCATCATACCCGGCAGAAACCCAGAAATCATTTCTTAACCACCGTTCTAAACAACATGGTGACCTCGGCATGCGATGTTGACCTGGAGACAATCCCAAGGTCCAAACCAGATATGGCCGTTTCCCACCGCACGATCCGCACGCCGCAAGCGGATTTGCGCCTCAGCCAGTCGTCGGGACCCGGCATCCCGCTTGTCCTGATCCACGGCTCAGGCAGTTCGCGCGCCGTATTCGCCCGCCAGTTCGACAGCCCGTTGGCCGCTGCCCATCGGTTGATTGCTTTCGACCTGCCCGGCCATGGCGAATCGTCGGACGCCCGCGATCCGGCGACGGACTACACAATCGCCGGCCTTGCCCAATCGGCGGCCCAGCTCCTCGATGCCTTGGGCATCGGCCGCGCCGTCGTCTTCGGCTGGTCGCTTGGCGGGCACGTGGCAATCGAACTCGCGAGTTTTCACCGCGCCGTCGGCGGGCTGATGCTGACCGGCGCGCCGCCGGTATCGAAGGGTCCTTTCGGCATGCTGCGCGGCTTCCACGCGCATTGGGACATGCTGCTGGCGTCCAAAAAGACGTATTCCGAACGCGATGCCGAGCGCTTCGAGACGCTGTGTTTCGGCGACACCGCCGATCCGTCCTTTCGCCAAGCCATCCTGCGCACCGACGGCCGGCTGCGCGCCGCGGTGACGCGCGGCATGCTCACCGGCAAGGGTGCCGACCAGAGACAGGTGGTCGAGCAAGCCGCGTTTCCGGTCGCTATCGTCAATGGCGAGAACGATCCGTTCGTCCGGCTCGGCTATTTTGAGACGCTCGCCTACGGCTCGCTGTGGGAGCATTGCCACATCGTCTCCGGCGCCGGGCATGCGCCTTTCTGGGAGCGTGCGGACCTGTTCAATCCGTTGCTCGCGCGCTTTGCCGAGACGGTGGCGGTGCAGCGCGTGGACGCACCCCCGCTGGCGTCGCGCCTGACCGGCACCGGCTGAACCGGCCCCAACTTCAAATCCCTTCAACTTCAAATCCCTTGCCCTCCCGGCCTGCCCGTGGGACGATGCCCTTTGGGTAGGTGGCAAATTGAAAAAAGCCTCGCCCGCGACGGCCGACAGGCCGGCCGCCGCTCACAGGGAAACGCCTGAGTGGAGGTCAGCCATGGGTACTCGCGCCGGAGGACGACGCACGGGACCGAAATGCATTGCCATAGTCGGTCCCTTCGCAAGCGGTAAGACGACACTTCTCGAAGCCATACTCGCCCGTACAGGCGCCATTCCCCGCCAGAATCCCGTTTCGTCCGGAAATACCGTTTCCGATCATTCGCCCGAGGCGCGCGCTCACGGCATGAGCGTCGAGGCGACCTTCGCCACCACCGATTTCATGGGCGAGCCGTTCACCTTCGTCGATTGTCCCGGCTCGATCGAATTCTCCTTCGAAGCCGAGCCGGTGCTGGCCGCCTGCGACGTCGCCGTGGTCGTTGCCGAGGCCGACGAGAAGAAGATCCCTGCCCTGCAGCTGATCATGCGCAAGCTCGACGAGCTCGGCGTGCCGCGCATGCTGTTCCTGAACAAGGTCGACAAGGCGATAGCAGGTGTGCGCGACACGCTGAAGATGCTGCAGCCGGCAAGCTCGGTGCCATTGCTGCTGCGCCAGATCCCGCTGCGCAAGGACGGCGTCGTCATCGGCTCGATCGACCTCGCTCTGGAGCGTGCCTACATCTACCGCGAATATGCCGAGAGCGAGGTCGCCCAGATCCCGAGCGACGACAAGGCGCGCGAGCTCGAGGCGCGCTTTTCCATGCTGGAGACACTCGCCGACCATGACGACCGGCTGATGGAGCAATTGCTTGACGAGATCGAACCGCCGAAGGACGCGATCTTCGACGACCTCGCCGCAGATCTGCGCGACGGCACGGTGACGCCGGTGCTGATCGGCACCGCCGAGAAGGGCAACGGCGTGCTGCGCCTGTTGAAGGCGATCCGTCACGACGCACCCGACATCGCGGCGACGCGCCAGCGTCTCGGCGCGCCCGATGGCAATGCCACCGTGGTCCAAGTGATGAAGACCATCCACACCGCGCATGGCGGCAAGCTGTCGGTGTCGCGCATCCTGTCCGGCCAGGTCGCCGACGCCGCCGAGCTGTTCCTTCCCAGCGGCGAGACGGCAAAGGTCTCCGGCATCTACAAGATGCTCGGCAAGGACCAGGTCAAGCTGACTTCGGCCAAGGCCGGCGACACTGTGGCGCTCGGCAAGCTGGACGCCGTCAGGACCGGCCAGACGCTGAGCTCGACCAAGGGCGGCATCAAGCCGCTGGTCACGCTGGCGCCGCCGCAACCGGTCTTCGCCTTCGCGCTGCGGCCGAAAGAGCGCAAGGACGAGGTCAAGATGTCGGCGGCCATCCAGCGCCTGGCCGAGGAAGATCCCTCGCTCAACCTGCATCACAACCAGGATTCCGCCGAAACCGTGCTGTCCGGTCATGGCGAGATGCATCTGCGCGTCGTGCGCGAGCGGCTGGAAGGCAAGAACCAGATCCCGGTCGAAGGCCATGTGCCGGCCGTGCCCTATCGCGAGACGATCCGCAAAGCGACGCAGCAGCGCGGCCGCCACAAGAAACAGTCGGGCGGCCACGGCCAGTTCGGCGATGTGGTGCTGGAGATCAAACCGCTGCCGCGCGGTTCAGGCTTCCAGTTCACCGATACGATCACCGGCGGCGTCGTGCCGAAGACCTACATCCAGTCGGTCGAGACCGGCGTGCGCGATTACCTGAAATCGGGCCCGCTCGGCTTCCCGGTCGTCGATGTTGCCGTCAACCTTTCCGACGGCTCCTACCATGCGGTCGATTCCTCCGACATGGCCTTCCAGATGGCGGCGAAGCTGGCGATGAAGGAAGGCATGGCCGCGTGCTCGCCGGTGCTGCTGGAGCCGGTGATGAAGGTCGAGATCGTCACGCCGTCGGATGCGACGTCGAAGATCATCGCTCTGATCCCGCAGCGGCGCGGCCAGATCCTCGGCTACGACGCGCGGCCCGACTGGCCGGGATGGGACGTGGTCGAGGCGACCATGCCGCAGGCTGAGATCGGCGACCTCATCATCGAGCTGCGCTCGGCCACTGCGGGTGTCGCCAGCTACCGGGCCGTCTTCGACCACATGGCCGAACTCACCGGCCGGTTGGCCGACGAAGCGCTGAACGCCAACGGCAAGGCCGCCTGAGCTGCCCTTGCGGCCCAACAGGAAACGGGGGCCCGCGGGCCCCCGGGCCGGGTGGTTGGGGGCGGGGTAGGGGGGGGGGGAAACGGCGGGGCCCCGCCAGGGGTGCGCGCGGGGTTTTGGGGGGGGATGTTTTGGCGGGGG
>NZ_JAMYMD010000064.1:0-10174 GCF_040318335.1 Mesorhizobium sp. M1182 | reverse complement strand
GGCGGTGCGGGATCCATTGGGGGGTTTGGGTTGGGGTGGTTTTGGGGCGCGGGGTTTTTGTGGGGGTCACCTTAATACCTTCCTTTTTTGGCCGCGCCCCCGGTCCTTCCCCCGGGCCCCCGCCATTCGCAAAATCAGGCTGCCTTGCTCAGAGATCCAGCGGACGACTTGCCAGTGCGGCGGTCCTGCTCGATCTCGAAGTTGATCTTCTGGCCTTCAACCAGGGTCGACAGTCCAGCACGCTCGACTGCGGAGATGTGAACGAAAACGTCCGCGCCGCCGCTGTCAGGCTGAATGAAGCCGAAACCCTTGGTGGAATTAAACCACTTGACCGTACCTGTTGCCATTTCGATAGTCCTTTACGTTTGCTTTAGTTTGACTGGGCCGAAACCCAGCCGGTTTGTATCGAGATTTTGGAGATAGAACGTCAGCAAACGCGAATATCGCGAGGCCCGGATCGATCGGCCGAAATATCAATGGACCGCATATAATATGCCTTCGCGCAAAAAACAAGACGGGGCGGAAAATGGCGCGGCGGCAACGCTGCCCAACGGCCGCCCCAATCGCGTGAGAGCGTCGTCGCTGCGCGCCTGACCCGGGAGGATCGCGCCGGCTTCGGGCGCGACCGGGTTTTGGGGAGAGGGACATGAAAATCGTTCTGCTTGCCGCTTGCCTGACGCTGGTGGCCGCCGAGGCGCAGGCGGGCTCGCGCTACGACCCGACCCGCATGAGCTGCGGCAAGGTGCAGGCGACGATCGCGCGCGAGGGCGCGGTCATCCTGCGTTACAGATCGGCGCGCGTGCCGGGGCTGGCGCTCTACGACCGCTACGTGCGGAGCCAGCAATTCTGCGACATCGGCGAGGTCAGGGCGCGGGCCTCGGTGCCGAGCGCCGACACGAATTCCTGCACCGTCTACAAATGCAAGCGGGTGGAGATCGACCGGCGTTTTCGCCGGCGCCTGCTTCCGGATTAGAGTGGGACGAAATGGTGCGCCGGGTGCCGGCCTCGCCTGAATATCAGCACCACTAAAACCCGAACGACACCTGCGCCGGGGGCGGCGGGCCGACGCGTACGCCTTCCATTGCCAGCATCTTTTCTTTGGTGGCCGAGCCGCCGGCCGCGGAAAATCCGCCGATCTTGCCGCCGGCGGCAAGGATGCGGTGACAGGGGATGACCAGCGGCACCGGGTTGGCGCCGAGTGCGGCACCGGTTTCGCGCGCCAGCCCGGCATGGCCGGCGCGCTTGGCCAGTTCGCCATAGGTGGTGGTTTCGCCGAAGGCGAGTTTTCGCGCCGCGTCATAGATCGCCTGGCGGAACTCGTCGACGCCGCTGAGATCGACCGGCACGTTGGAGAAATCTATATCCTCGCCGGCGGCATAGGCCTTGATCGACGCGATCAGCTCGGCAACCCATTGCGGCTCGGGCTTCGCAGGCTGGTCGGCGGCGGCATGGCGCAGCAGCCGGCGCTCGACCGCGTCGCGATTGCGCTGCGGCAGGCAGAGCCGGGTCAGTCCGGCATCGCTCCAGGCGATGCCCATGAAGCCGAGCACGGTTTCGAAGACCGCGTGGCCGGCGGTGGCATGAGAGGCGTGCATGGCGTGCTCCTTTCCGGAATCCTTCGAAGTACAAATCCAGAACAATATCGCATTTCGCGGCCCGGCTCGCCACCCGAAAACCACCGGCTACCGCGGATTGCCCGAGGAAAGATGCTGGTGTAAGGACTTCTTAACACCCGACGAACCGGACCCGAGCGCCGCTTGCCAGCAAAATTCCTCTTTCCCGTCCTTGCGGCGGTGTTGGCCGTGGCCGCTCTCAGCGGTTGCACCTCGACTTCGCCGGTGACCCCGACGCCAGCCTTCACCGAAAATACGGCCAATACCGATGCCGGCTTTACGTTGGCGCTGCCTGACACGGTTTCGGTCCTGCCGGAGCCGTCCGGCGTCGCCCAGACAGCGGCGCTGCCGATCGAGCCGGCCGCCGCCTTTGCCGGGCCGACGCCGCTGGCGGCAAGTACCCCCGCCGTCATGACCGCCAACGCCCTGCCTGTTACCGCGACGCCAGCCGTCGCCATGCCGGTCAGCCAACAGACCGAGGCCATGCCCGGCGTTCAGCCGGTTTCCTACACGCTGCCGCAGGACCCGGCCGCTCTGGCCGCGACCGACCCCACCGAGGGTCAGTCCAACGCCGGCGGCCGCAGCGAGATCGAGCGGCTGATCGAGAAATATTCCGCGCTTTATCAGGTGCCGGTCGATCTGGTGCGCAGCGTCGTCAACCGCGAGAGCACGTTCAACCCGAAAGCCTACAATCACGGCCATTGGGGGCTGATGCAGATCAAGCACGCGACGGCGCGCGGCATGGGCTATGACGGGCCGGCAAGCGGCCTGTTCGATGCCGAGACCAATTTGAAATATGCGGTGAAATATCTGCGCGGCGCCTGGCTGGTCTCAGGCGGCAACCCTAAGCGCGCCGACCGGCTCTACCAGAGCGGCTATTATTACGACGCCAAGCGCAAAGGCCTGTTGGGCGAAACCGGCCTCGGCAGCGATAGCCTGCGCCGCCGCATGCAGCCCGATGCCTGAGCCGCGCCCACCGGCGCCAAACGACATCCGCCTGCGCAAGATCTTCGACGACACGCTTCTGGCGCCGCGCTGGCCCGAAGGTTTTTTCATGCGCGGCTTCGAAGCCGCCGATGCACTCGCTTTGCATACGCTGTTGACCGCGGTGTTCGACGACGGCGCCGACGGGCCGTTCGACGAATGGTGGCCGCGCATTTCGGCTGATGCGGAATTCGACCCAGCTTTGTGTTTCCTGGTCATCGACGGCAAGGGCCGGCTGGCGGGCGCGGCGCTCTGCTGGACGCGGGCTTTCGTCAAGGACCTTGCCGTCCACCCCGAGGCACGCGGCAAGGGCATCGCCGAGGCGCTGATGCGCCACGCGTTTGCGGTGTTTCAGGCAAGGTGCGCGGCGCATGTCGATCTCAAGACCAATACGGTGGAGAACGCGGCTGCGGTCAGGCTCTACGAACGGCTGGGGATGTTCGAAGTCGATTGGGCGGGGTGAGGGGTCGGGGCAAGCGGGCGCTCGATCGTAGAAGTCGGCGCCGCCCCTCATCTGCCTGCCGGCATCTTCTCCCCGTAGAGGGACGGGGAGAAGGGGGCTGGCGGCAAACTCAGCTCCCTTTCTTCAACTCTGGAGATTGGCGAAATCCTTGGCGAAGGCACCTTTCTCCCCGTCACTATACGGGGAGAAATGCCCGGCAGGGCAATGAGGGGCAGCGCACACCTCATGTGATTTGACGCTGCCGCGCGCTGACCTACCCTCTAATGCCGAACCGAGGAGACGAGCGATGCAGTCACCTTTCAACCGAAGCGTCATGCTGGCAGCGGCGGTGATCCTTGCCGCCGCCACCGCAGCCTATGCCCATCACGGCTGGTCGTGGACGCAGGACGGATTTTTCGAACTCAAGGGCAAGATCACGGCCATCTATATCGGCAATCCGCACGCCACGCTGGACGTCGATGCCGAGGGAGAGGCCTGGCGGGTGGAGATGGCGACGCCGTCCCGCACGATCGCCGCCGGCTTTACCGAGGAGGTCGCCAAGATCGGCGACGAGGTGACCGCGATCGGCAACCGCTCGCGCGACGAAAACGAAAAACGCATGAAGGCAGTGCGCGTCATCGTCGGCGGCAAAACCTATGATGTCTATCCCGACCGCGTGCCGCCGGCCTGAATGGACGGGTTTTTTGCCGGCATCGAGCAGCTCGCTATGGTGCGGGGACTAAAGGCCTCGTTCGTCGCCTACCCCATCATCAATGCACTGCACATTATGTCGATCGGCGCGCTGCTCACCAGCGTCTGGCTCATGGATCTCAGGATCCTCGGCGCCTTCCGCTCGCTGCCGCAGACGGCGTTCGTGGCGCTGCTGCGCCGTACCGCATTTGCCGCGTTCGGCGGTGCGCTTGTCACGGGGTCGCTGCTCTTTTCAGTCAGGGCGAGCGAGTATGCGGCGATGCCAATCTTCCTCGCCAAGATGGGGCTCATCCTGCTTGCCGGCGCCAACTTCCTCGCCTTCATGCGGCGCGCAAAAGGCGGTGAGGAGCCGGTCGATGGGGCCGCGACCATGCTGGCTGTGCTCTCGCTGATGCTGTGGACGGCCGTGCTTTTCGCGGGACGGTTTATTGGATTTCTCGGCTGAGGTGAGGGTTGGCGCTGGCGTTCCTTGAGGCGCGAGATGGGTGCGCAGCGAACGCAGCGGTGTCAGCGTGATCCCCGCCGGCGCGCAGCTTCGTGCCGCCGGCTTCATGGCCGATGGAGTTCGATATTGAGATCGAGTGTCGCGGTGGCGTGAGGGGGGAGCGTCGCCTCCCACTCTGCTGAAGCTAAGCAAGTTTGAAACACGCTTTGCACTTCGATCCTGCTAGCGAATTGTTCCTTGATGCAAGTACTTGTGTCCAGCCGACATCGGAGGCATTCTCGGCTAAACATGGGAGGGAATAGATGGCAAAGAAACCGGGCAGAATTGGGGAAGCAGATATTGGGTCAGACGTAATCGCGATCATTGATGCTGAACCGCATCGTGAAATTACCACTACCAAACTGATAGCAGAATTACGAAATAGAATACCACTTAGCGCTGAGGATGAAGAACAACTAAATGGTCGAAACGACGATCGCTTTTCTCAGATAGTCCGCAACATAAAATCTCACAAGGACAGTCCCGGTAATCTAATCTATGACGGGCATCTTATTGCCATTAAGGATGGTTTCAGGCGACCTTAGAGAATTTTTGCTTATAACCAGGCTGGAACCATTTCAGTTCTGTGATGCCAGGCGCGCGTTTGTCCCAAACGAACCAAGCATAAGCGGTCGTGCCGGAGCCCGCTTGCACGGCTCCGGCCGGGTAAAATGTAATCCGCTCGCTGAATACCCATACCCTTGATGGCGGGCATTCCGCGAAGATTGTATTCGCGCGGTTCGCACCCTCCAGAAAGGCCAGCCTGAGGAGCAACGCGAACTTGTTCCGCGCAAGCCTTACTCCGGAGCGGACGAAGCTCTCCGCGCTGTTATAGGGCGGATTGGTCACGATATTATCTGCAGGGGTCGTCGCAGTGTTGAAGTCAACGCCTGCTTTGCCGAAGCCTCGGTTGAACAGATCGGAACTGCGAACCGGGTTGCCGCGGCTTTCTAAGACCCGAGACATTGCCCCGTCGCCGCAAGCGCATTCCCATATCTCACCAACGAATTTCTCGTTTTCTATAAGAGCATGCGTGGCCCATCTTGGCGTAGGGAAATAGTCTGGGCCGTTCAGGTCGGCGAAACGCTTCATGGTGGGCTTGAAGCCACCATTCAAATTATAAGTTGCGTCCATAAAATTGCTCCTGAACGGAAGAAATATTAATGGAATCACATGGTTAATAAGTCGTAAAAACCGGGGGTGAGTCAATTTGACTCGCCCTCGGTTCTGGACGCGCCACAGCTAGCTGAGTAGGATTTTCGGGGCAGGCGAGCAGCGTTGACCATATGGTGTGCATCAATTAGTGTGGTGATGCGAGGATTGGAACGCGCATCACCACTGCCGGGCTCCCCGGTTGCTGGCTATGAATGATCAAATCACGCGTAGCCAGGATTTGTTTATGGCGGCTGCATGTGAGGCCTCCTTCGCGTACGTGGAAAGCCGATCGCTAGGACTGCGATCTTTTACGATCGGCGTGTTCTGGGGCATCTTCGGATGCCCCATTCTCGTTCAAGCTAGGATCAGACGCCAATATCCAGCGACCATCTTCTTCTCTGTAGAGGATTCCATCGCCCTTTAGTCGTGATAGTTGTGGGCTTAGGCTAGATCTGGCGAAAGTTGTGCCAAGCTTGTTGTTGATGATTTCCAGCAGTTCGTTTGTAGTCAGCCCACCTGTTGCTTCTCTGAGGACTTGGACAGCGGCTTCCTTCATAGTGGGAGGCGCCTGCCTTTCTGCCAATTCCTCAGAAGTCGCAAGATTTACATTTGCTGCTGTCGCAGCCCTTTCGATTTGATCAATCTCCTCCTCGATGGACGCTAGCCGACGTCGCGTTTCCGCGAGCGCTCTGATCAGCTCTCTGTGCCTTCGAGCGAGGAGTTCATGTAGCGAAGCCATGGTCAGATCTTATGTCAAGTCTGATGTAGTTGCAAGATAAAAGTGGACTCGAGTCATAGTTAACGAGTCCTTGCGGTTTCTTGCCTCAAAAGGTGGTTGGCATAGCCCTTGCTACGCGCAGTAGCTGCTTCACCCAACAAAAGTCGGGCGAGTCATAGTTAACGAGTCCTGAATGAGGGTCAGCAAGATGCGTCAGAACGACGCACTCTATTTTAAGAGCTAAGCGTCAGCGGGACAGCGCCCCCCTCTGGCCTGCCGGCCATCTCCCCCACAAGGAGGGAGATTGGCTAATCGCCTACGCGAAGTACTCCTGCAGCGGCCTCACTTCCAAGCTCCCCGCCTTCAGCGCGGCAATCGCCTCGGCCACCGCGGCGGCCCCCGAGAGCGTGGTGTAATACGGCACCTTCTGCATCAGCGTCGCGCGGCGCAGCGATTTTGAGTCCGACACCGCCTTCTGGCCGTCCGTGGTGTTGAAGACGATCTGCACCTGGCGGTTGCGGATGGCGTCCTCGATGTGCGGGCGGCCTTCCAGCACCTTGTTTATCTTCTCCGCCGCGACGCCGTTTTCGGCGAGGAAGCGGGCGGTGCCGGAGGTGGCGAGCACTTTAAAACCCTGGCCGGCAAGGCGCTTCACTGCCGGCAATATGCCCTTCTTGTCCTCGTCGCGCACCGAGACGAACAGCGTGCCCGCGCGGGGGAGATCAACACCCGCCCCGAGCTGGCTCTTGGCGAAGGCCAGCGCGAAGTCGCGGTCGAGGCCCATGACCTCGCCGGTCGAGCGCATTTCCGGGCCGAGTAATATGTCGACGCCGGGGAAGCGGGCGAACGGGAACACCGCTTCCTTGACCGCGATGTGGCCGGGATTGCGCGGGTCGGGCATGGCGCCGTAATGGGCGAAGGCGTCTTCCAGGCTTTCGCCGGCCATGATGCGGGCAGCAATCTTCGCGATCGGCCGGCCGATGGTCTTGGCGACGAAGGGCACGGTGCGCGACGCCCGCGGGTTGACCTCCAGCACATAGACGGTGCCGTCCTTGATCGCGTACTGCACGTTCATCAGCCCGCCGACATTGAGCGCGCGGGCAAGTGCTGCCGTCTGGCGCTCCAGCTCGTCGACCAGCTCGGAGGGCAGCGAGTGCACCGGCAGCGAACAGGCCGAGTCGCCCGAATGGATGCCGGCCTCCTCGATGTGCTCCAATATGCCGGAGACGTAGGTCGACCTGCCGTCGCAAAGGCAATCGACGTCGACCTCGATGGCGCCCGACAGATAGGTATCGAACAGAAGCGGGTTCTTGCCGAGCAGCGTGTTGATCTGGCCGGTCTTGTCGTTGGGGTATTTCTGCTTGATGTCCTCCGGCACCAGGCCGGGCACGGTGTCGAGCAGATAGGATTGCAGCATGCTCTCGTCGTGGATGATCTGCATGGCGCGGCCGCCGAGCACATAGGACGGGCGCACCACCAGCGGGAAGCCGAGCTCGCCGGCGACGAGGCGGGCCTGCTCGACCGAATAGGCGATGCCGTTCTTCGGCTGGCTGAGGCCGAGCTTGTGCAGCAGCTTCTGGAAGCGGTCGCGGTCCTCGGCCAGATCGATCATGTCGGGCGAGGTGCCGAGGATCGGGATGCCGGCCTTCTCCAGCGCATCCGCCAGCTTCAGCGGCGTCTGGCCGCCGAACTGGACGATGACGCCGACGAGCTCGCCGGACGCCTGCTCGGCGCGCAGGATCTCCAACACGTCCTCCGGCGTGAGCGGCTCGAAATAGAGCCGGTCGGAGGTGTCGTAGTCGGTCGACACGGTCTCGGGATTGCAGTTGATCATGATCGCCTCGAAGCCGGCGTCGCGCAGCGCAAAAGCGGCATGGCAGCAGCAATAGTCGAACTCGATGCCCTGGCCGATGCGGTTGGGGCCGCCGCCGAGGATGACGACCTTCTTGCGCGACGAGACCTGCGCCTCGTTGGCGAGCGCGCCGGCAAACGGCACCTCATAGGTCGAATACATGTAGGCGGTGGGCGAGGCGAATTCGGCGGCGCAGGTGTCGATGCGCTTGTAAACCGGATGAACGTCGAGCTTGTCGCGTATCTTCTGGATCTCTTCGACATCCTTCCTGACCAGGGAGGCGAGGCGGGCGTCCGAAAAACCCATCGCCTTCAGCATGCGCAGATTGGCGGCGTCCTCGGGAATTCCGTGCTCGCGGATGCGGGCTTCCATGTCGAGAATGCCGGCGATCTGTTCGAGGAACCACGGGTCGATCTTGCACATCGCGTGCACGTCTTCGAGCGAAGTGCCCATGCGGATCGCTTGCGCCACCATGCGCAGCCGGTCCGGCGTCGGCGTGCCCAAGGCGGCGCGGATGGCGTTGCGGTCGTCGACGTGGCTGGCAGCTGTCGTCCCATGGCCGATGCCGGGGATCTCGATCTCGTCCAGACCGGTCAGGCCGGTCTCCAGCCCGCGCAGCGCCTTCTGCAGCGATTCCCGGAAGGTGCGGCCGATGGCCATGACCTCGCCGACCGACTTCATCGAGGTGGTCAGCACTGGCTCGGCGCCGGGAAACTTCTCGAAGGCAAAGCGCGGGATTTTTGTCACGACATAGTCGATGCTCGGCTCGAACGAGGCCGGCGTTGCTCCGCCGGTGATGTCGTTCTCGAGCTCGTCCAGCGTGTAGCCGACGGCGAGCTTGGCGGCGATCTTGGCGATCGGAAAACCGGTCGCCTTGGAGGCCAGCGCCGACGAGCGCGAGACGCGCGGGTTCATCTCGATCACCACCAGGCGGCCGTCGGCCGGGTTGACGGCGAACTGCACGTTGGAGCCGCCGGTCTCGACGCCGATCTCGCGCAGCACCGCGATCGAGGCGTTGCGCATCATCTGGTATTCCTTGTCGGTCAGCGTCAGCGCAGGGGCGACGGTGATCGAATCGCCCGTATGCACGCCCATCGGGTCGATGTTCTCGATCGAGCAGACGATGATGCAGTTGTCGGCTTTGTCGCGGACAACCTCCATCTCATACTCCTTCCAGCCGAGCACGCTCTCCTCGATCAGCACTTCGGTGGTCGGCGAGGCATCGAGGCCGGACTGGACGATCTCGAAGAATTCGGCGCGGTTGTAGGCGATGCCGCCGCCGGTGCCGCCCATGGTGAAGGACGGGCGGATGATGGCGGGCAGGCCGACATGGTCGAGCGCTTGTGCTGCAATCGCCATGGCATGGCTGATATAGCGCTGCTTGCGGTCGCCTTCGCCGAGGTTCCAGCGCGTTTCCAGAGCATCGAGCGCGGCGTCGAGATTTTCGGGCTTCTCGGCCTTCAGCGCGGCGCGCTCGGCCTCGTGCGTCTTGCGGTCGGCATTCTTGACGTCGGTGGCGTTGGCCAGCATCGACTTCGGCGTTTCCAGGCCGATCCTGTTCATCGCCTCGCGAAACAGCGCGCGGTCCTCGGCCTTGTCGATTGCGGTGGCGTCGGCGCCGATCATCTCGACCTGATAGCGGTCGAGCACGCCCATGCGGCGCAGCGACAGAGCGGTGTTGAGCGCGGTCTGGCCGCCCATGGTCGGCAGCAGCGCGTCCGGCCGCTCCTTGGCGATGATCTTGGCCACCACTTCGGGCGTGATCGGCTCGATGTACGTGGCGTCGGCCAGCTCCGGATCGGTCATGATGGTGGCCGGATTGGAATTGACCAGGATAACGCGAAAACCCTCTTCCTTCAGCGCCTTGCAGGCCTGGGTGCCGGAATAGTCGAATTCGCAGGCCTGACCGATGACGATGGGGCCGGCCCCGATGATCAGGATCGACTTGATGTCGGTGCGTCTTGGCATGTCGAGGGTCCGTTTCGGCGGGCGGCTTGCACAAAAAGCCGGACGGGATGACCCGGCCGGTTGTGCTCGCGATTCTGGTATCAGGCTAGGAGGGCCTTATAGGGAAGAGTTTTGCCGGATGTAACCCCCTAAAATGGCAGTAGGGCAGTAGGGCAGTAGGGCAGTAGTCCACTACGACACTACGAGACAACTCAACAACGGGAGTACGCGAGTCCGCGGTTTCTCTAAAAGACTACGGGGCGGAGGG
>NZ_JAMYMD010000063.1:0-10217 GCF_040318335.1 Mesorhizobium sp. M1182 | reverse complement strand
CTTGGCCAGCGGCCGCAAGGACCGTGCTCAAAGGCCGGACATATGGACGCAAGCGATCGAAAACGACGCAAAACAACCGTTGCAGACAGGGCGCCGTCCACATATGGATCCTAGGGTCTGCGCAGGCCGCTTCGCGGCTGCTCCGCCCTAGGATGACGAAGGCATGGGGGGCCCCGCTAGCCCCAACGGGGAGAGGAGGGAGTTCATCCCGCTCAATCATCATAGCTGTGCCCTGCCCTCAGCCCGTCGCGCACGCGTGCCGCGATGGCCAGGAACTCCGGCGTCTCGCGGATATCGAGCGGTCGCTTTTTCGGCAGCGTCGATTCTATGACGTCGCTGACACGCCCCGGGCGCGGCGACATGACGATGATGCGCGTCGACAGATAGACCGCCTCGGGGATCGAATGGGTGACGAAGCAGATAGTCTTGTTGGTGCGCTCCCAAAGCTCCAGCAGCTGTTCGTTGAGGTGATCGCGCACGATCTCGTCCAGCGCGCCGAACGGCTCGTCCATCAACAAAAGGTCGGCGTCGAAGGCGAGCGCCCGCGCGATCGAGGCGCGCTGCTGCATGCCGCCCGAAAGCTGCCAGGGGTATTTCTTCTCGAAGCCGCTGAGATTGACAAGGTCGAGGGTTCGCTTGATGCGCGCCGCCTGCTCCGCTCTGGACAGGCCCATGATCTCCAGCGGCAGTGCCACATTGCGCTGGATGGTGCGCCACGGATAAAGTGCGGCCGCCTGGAAGACATAGCCATAGGCGCGGCTCTGGCGCGCCTGCTCGGGCGTCATGCCGTTGACGGAGATGGCTCCCGATGTCGGCTTCTCCAGATCGGCGATGACGCGCAGCAAGGTCGTCTTGCCGCAGCCGGAGGGCCCGATGAAGGACACGAATTCCCCCTTGCCGATCGTCAGGTCGACATTCGACAGCGCCTGTACCGGACCATCATTGGTCTGGAAGGTCAGGCCAAGCTTGCTTGCCGAAACAACGGCTGGAGATACTCCCGTCATCGGCCGTAGCCTGTCGCTTCCGGCCACTGCGGCGCCGGCCGGAATCCCATTGATTTTACCCAGATGTTGCTTTCCACTCGCCCAGTCCTACTCGCCCCAGTTCTATGCGCCCCAGTTCCACGCGCCCTTGTCCCATCAGATAGACGCCCGGAGTTGCCCCGATGTCGCCCAAACCGACTTGCCATCTTATCCGCCCTGAAAGCTCTTATGAAGGCAAGCAGGGCCTGAGTTATTTCGCCGGTATCGCCGCCGAAACAGTCGGCTCGTCCGGCATCTGCATGCATCTGCTGACCATGCCGCCGGGTGCCCGCGCCAAGGCGCATATGCACGAAAACCATGAAACCGCGATCTATGTGCTCTCCGGCGAAGTCCATACCTGGTATGGCGACCGGCTCGAACAGCATATCGTGGTCAAGGCCGGCGATCTTTTCTATATTCCCCCCGGCGTGCCGCATCTGCCGGCCAATCTGAGCGACGGCCCCGCCTCGGCGGTCATTGCCCGAACCGATCCCAACGAACAGGAAAGCGTCGTCCTGCTGCCGGAACTGGATGGGTTGGTCGCCTGACGCCGGCATCGAGGCGGCGGTCGTCATCGGCACCGTCACGAACATGATTTCAGCGGCCCGATCTCCTCAAGGCCGGGAATGGTCACGAAGAAACCGTCCCCTCCTCTGTTGATGACCTTGACGACATCCGTGGTCGTGCCCTTCTCGCCCTCGGCGAAACAGGTGGAGCTCAACAACAGGGTGCCAGGCGCCGTCGTCAGTCGCTGTGCGAACTGGCAGCCGCTGCCATAGGTTTCGACGCCGTCGGCGGTCAGCACGACATAATCGTCGCTGTCCTGATAACCGAGCCGTACACCAGCGCAACCGACCTCATTGCCAAAGGAGCCGGCAAGGACGTCAGCCGCCGCCGGCCCGGCGCCAAGGATCACTGCGGCCATTGAGATAATCGCTCCGTGGCTCGCCAAGCTCAAACGCCCGTCGCCGGAATGCCCGTCCGTTCCACCTTGCGCGGCGCGGAAATTTCCTTCCACGTCGACAGCGCCCGGTTGACCGCCGCGTTCGGCTCGCGAGCGACGAACTCGCCATGGCCGGGCTTCGCCTTGACCTCGTTTTCCTCGATCGACAGTTCGCCGCGCGAGAAGACGAAGCGCGGCAGGCCGGTTACCTCAAAACCTTCGAAGACATTGTAGTCGATCACCGACTGCTGCTTCTTGGCCGTGATCTTCTTCTTGCGCTTCGGGTCCCAGACGATGATGTCGGCGTCCGCGCCTTCGACGATGGCGCCCTTCTTCGGATACATGTTGAGGATCTTGGCGATGTTGGTCGAGGTCACCGCGACGAACTCGTTCATCGTCAGCCGGCCGGTGTTGACGCCGGTCGTCCACAGCACCGGCAAACGATCCTCGAGCCCGCCCGTGCCGTTCGGGATCTTGGTGAAGTCGCCGACGCCGTTGCGCTTCTGTTTGGTGGTGAAGGCACAATGGTCGGTCGCCACCACTTGCAGCGACCCGGCCTGCAGGCCGGCCCACAGCGAATCCTGGTGCAGTTTGTTGCGGAAGGGCGGGCTCATCACCCGGCGCGCCGCATGGTCCCAGTCCTTGTTGAAATATTCGCTCTCGTCCAGCGTCAGGTGCTGGATCAGCGGCTCGCCGAATACCCGCATGCCTTTCTGGCGCGCCCGGCGGATGGCTTCGTGCGCCTGCTCGCAGGAGACATGCACGACGTAGAGCGGCACGCCGGCCATGTCGGCGATCATGATGGCGCGGTTGGTCGCCTCGCCTTCGACTTCAGGCGGGCGCGAATAGGCGTGCCCCTCCGGGCCGCTGTTGCCCGCCGCCAGCAGCTTCTGCGACAGCGCCGCGACCACGTCGCCATTCTCGGCATGGACCAGCGGCAGCGCGCCAAGATCGGCACAGCGCTGGAACGACGAATAGAGCTCGTCGTCATCGACCATCAGCGCGCCCTTGTAGGCCATGAAATGCTTGAACGAGGTAATGCCCCTGTCGACGACGGTGGCCATCTCGTCGAACACCTGCTTGCCCCACCAGGTGATCGCCATGTGGAAGGAATAGTCGCAGGACGCCTTCGAGGTCTTGTTGTCCCACATCTGCAGGGCCTCGAGCAGTGATTGCTGCGGCGCCGGCAGGCAGAAATCGACGACCATGGTCGTGCCGCCGGCAAGGGCCGCGCGGGTACCGGATTCGAAGTCGTCGGCCGAATAGGTGCCCATGAACGGCATTTCGAGATGGGTATGCGGGTCGATGCCGCCCGGCATCACATAGCAGCCGCTGGCGTCGAACTCATGGTCGCCATGCAAATCCGAGCCGATGCCGATGATCTTGCCGTGCTTGAACAGCACATCGGCCTTCCACGTCCGGTCGGCGGTGACGATGGTGCCATTCTTGATGACTTTGGACATTTTCTTGTTCCCTTATTCTCTTCGCGCTTCTTGTGAGCGGCGTTGCGAGGCTATCCCATCACCCCACAATCCCCGCCGTGTCCACCACCGCATGGAACAGCACGTCGGCGCCGGCCGCTGCCC
The DNA here is from genome assembly GCF_040318335.1 of Mesorhizobium sp. M1182. Taxonomy (NCBI): domain Bacteria; kingdom Pseudomonadati; phylum Pseudomonadota; class Alphaproteobacteria; order Hyphomicrobiales; family Phyllobacteriaceae; genus Mesorhizobium; species Mesorhizobium sp. M1182. Next base: position 6,666 of record NZ_JAMYMD010000063.1, on the reverse strand, counting down.
ATTCCTTGGTGATTTCCTCGGCCTCGTTGTGGCTGAGCCCGTCGACACAGGGGCACATCACCATTGCGGTGGGTGCGACGCGGTTGATCCAGCAGGCGTCATGGCCGGCGCCCGAGACGATGTTGCGATGCGTATATCCCAGGCGCTCCGCCGCATCCCGCACAGCCTTGACGCAGCCCGCGTCGAAAGTGACCGGATCGAAATGGCCGACCTGATCGATTTGATATTTGATGTCGAGCGCGTCGCAAATTGTGTCGATGCCGTCGCGGATGCGGCCGTCCATGGCGTCCAGCACCTCCTTTTCCGGCGAGCGGATGTCGATAGTGAAGACGGTGCGCCCGGCAATGATGTTACGCGAGTTCGGATAGACCTCCATATGGCCGACCGCGCCGACGGCGTCGGGTTGGTAGTCCATGGCGATCTCGTGCACCAATTCGATCACCCGCGCCATGCCGAGCCCGGCATTGCGCCGCTTCGGCATCGGCGTCGAGCCGGTATGCGCCTCCTTGCCGGTCAGCGTCACCTGCAGCCATTTCAGTCCCTGGCCGTGGGTGACGACACCGATGTCGATGCCCTCGTCCTCGAGGATCGGGCCCTGCTCGATATGCAATTCGAAGAAGGCGTGGATCTTGCGCTCACCGACTTTCTCGGTGCCCTTCCAGCCGATCCGTTCGAGCTCCTCGCCGAATTTCTTGCCGTCCTTGTCGACATGTGAATAGACGTCGGCCTGGTCGAGCACGCCGGCGAATACCCCGGACGCCATCATCGCCGGCGCAAAGCGGGCGCCTTCCTCGTTGGTCCAGTTGGTGACGACGATCGGATGCTTGGTCTTGATGCCGAGATCGTTGAGCGAGCGCACGACCTCCAGGCCGCCGAGCACGCCGAGCACGCCGTCATACTTGCCGCCGGTCGGCTGGGTGTCGAGATGGCTGCCGACATAGACCGGCGGCAGGCTGGGGTCGGTGCCTTCGCGACGGGCAAACATCGTACCCATCTCGTCGACGCCCATTTCGAGCCCCGCCTCATCGCACCAGCGCTTGAACAGATGCCGCCCTTCGCCGTCCTCGTCAGTAACAGTCTGGCGATTATTGCCGCCGGCAATGCCGGGGCCGATCTTCGCCATCTCCATTATCGAATCCCACAAACGGTCTGAATTGATCCGCAGATTCTCGCCGGGGGCGGCCATATTCTAAAACCTCATTGGTTGCGCGGCGTCGAGGGGGAGGGAAAGCTGCACCTGGTTCAATCCACCGCCCTCAGCACTTCGCGCACGTGGTCGATCAATTCGTTGATCTGGCCCTTGGTGATGATCAGCGGTGGCGACAGCGCGATGATGTCGCCGGTGGTGCGGATCAATGCACCGCGCTCGAACGCCTTGACGAAAGCCGAGAAGGCCCGCTTCGTTGGCTGGCCGGCGATCGGCGCCAGCTCGATCGCGCCGATCAGGCCGATGTTTCTGATATCGATGACGTTCGGCTCGCCCTTCAGCGAGTGCAGCGCGTCCTCCCAGTACGGCGCCAGTTCCTCGCCGCGCGTCAGCAGCCCTTCTTCCTTGTAGGTGTCAAGCGTGCCCAGCGCTGCCGCGCAGGCGATCGGATTGCCCGAATAGGTGTAGCCGTGGAAGAACTCGATCATGTGCTCGGGGCCGGTCATGAAGGCGTCGTGGATTTCCTTCTTCACGAACACCGCGCCCATCGGGATGACGCCGTTGGAGACGCCCTTCGCCGTGGTCATGATATCCGGCGTGACGCCGAAATAGTCGGCGGCAAACGGCGTACCGAGACGGCCGAAACCGGTGATGACTTCGTCGAAGATCAGCAAGATGCCGTGCTTGGTGCAGATCTCGCGAAGCTTCTGCAAATAGCCCTTCGGCGGCAGGATGACGCCGGTGGAACCGGCAACCGGCTCGACGATGACGGCGGCGATGGTCGAGGCGTCGTGCAAGGCGACGATGCGCTCCAGCTCGTTCGCCAGTTCCGCGCCATGCTCCGGCACGCCCTTGGTGAAAGAGTTCTTTTCCGGCAGATGCGTGTGGGGCATGTGATCGACGCCGCCGAGCAGCGTGCCGAACATCTTGCGGTTGGTGACAATGCCGCCGACGGAGATGCCGCCGAAATTGACGCCGTGATAGCCGCGTTCGCGGCCGATCAGACGGGTGCGCGAGCCCTCGCCTTTGGCGCGGTGATAGGCGATCGCCATCTTCAGCGCGGTCTCGACCGATTCCGAGCCGGAATTCGTGAAGAACACATGGTCCATGCCCTTCGGCGCGATGTCGACCAGCCGGTTCGCCAGCTCGAACACGATCGGATGGCCCATCTGGAACGCCGGCGCATAGTCGAGCTCGGCCGCCTGGCTCTGGATCGCCTCGGTGATCTTCGGGCGGCAGTGGCCGGCATTGACGCACCACAGGCCGGCGGTGCCGTCGAGAACCTTGCGCCCGTCGCTGGTCGTGTAATGCATGTCCTTGGCCGACACCATCATGCGCGGCGCCTGCTTGAACTGCCGGTTTGCCGTGAACGGCATCCAGAATGCACTGAGATCGTTCGGCGTGACTTTCAGCCGGTTGGACATGACCGAGACTTCCCCTTGTAACCTGTTTCGGTGCGGCTAACGCCTGGTCTTTCCAACTTGGTCTTCGCGACGTTTTCGTGCTACGCAAATTTTTGACCGGTTGGACAAACGTTAGCACCGCCTTATCAGCGGTCAAGGGATTACTAGCGGAAATGCGGCTTTCGAAGTGCGCTCCACAGGGCGGAGAAAAACTGGTCCAGAGAATTGGTCCAGACACTCCCCGCAGCGAAGGTTTTTCGAGGTGACGGATGCGGTCGAAAGCTCTGCTCCTCGCCGCACCCGCATCCAGGTGGAAAAGCGCGAGCTCATCCTCGAGGCGGCGCTCGAAGTCTTCTCGACCAACGGTTTTCGCGGCTCGACAATCGACCAGATCGCTGAAGCCGCCGGCATGTCGAAGCCGAACCTGCTCTATTATTTCCGCCGCAAGGAGGACATCCACAAGACGCTGATGCAGCGGCTTCTCGACACCTGGCTGGCGCCGCTGCGCGAACTCGACGATATCGGCGACCCCTTGACCGAACTGCGCAGCTATATCAGGCGCAAGCTCGAAATGGCACGCGATTTCCCGCGCGAGAGCCGGCTGTTCGCCAACGAGATCCTGCAGGGCGCGCCGCGCATCATGCCGATGCTGGAAGGCGAGTTGAAGACGCTGGTCGACGAGAAGGCCAATGTCATCAAGGGCTGGATGCGCGCCGGCAAGATTGCCCGCACCGACCCCTGGCACCTGATCTTCTCGATCTGGGCGACGACGCAGCATTATGCCGATTTCGACGTGCAGGTCCGCGCCGTGCTCGGCCCCGATCGCGGCGGCGACGGCCGTTTCGAGGATGCCGCAAGGTTTCTCGAGCAGCTGTTCATCGACGGGCTGAAGCCGAAGGGCTGAGGCAGCTCGGCTGTCGCAAACCTCCCCCATTGCTTCGTCATCCTGGGGCGCAGCAAGGAGCGGAGCGACGCAGCGCAGACCCCAGGATGACGAAGCTGGGCTCACGCGCTGCGCCGCTCGGCCGGCAGCGCATCGAGCAGCTTCTGCAGCTTGGCGATCGAGTTCTGCTCGGCGAGCGGCGTGTAGACGATCAGCTTCATGTCCGAGCCGTCGTCGATCGACAGGCTCATATGCTCGAACGCCATGGCACCCGCTGTCGGATGCCTGACATGCTTTACACCCGACAGGTTACGGGCCACGTCGCGTAGCGGCCACCAGGCGCGAAACTCCGGGCTCGAGCGCGTCATCAGCGCGATCAGCCGCTCGAAATCCGGATCGCCGACATATCTGGCGCTTTCTGCCCGGAATGACGCCAGCACGGCACGTGCCAGTTCCTCCCAATCAACGAGCAGGCGCCGATGCTGCGGGCTGGTGAAAACCATATGGACGATGTTGCGGGCATCGCCCTCCAGCAGGCCATAGTCGCCGAACACGGCTGCCGCGGCAGAATTCCAGGCCAGCACGTCCCAGCGCCGCCCAAGGACATAGGCCGGCTGCAGGACCAGGCTCTGCAGCATGTGCAGCAACGGGCTATCGACTTTTTCCGGCGCGTCGACGCGACGCTCCGGCTGCGGGCGGCCGGCAAGAATGAACAGATGCCGTTGCTCGGCCGTGTCCAGGCGCAGCGCCCGGCTGAGCGCCGTCAGCACTTCCACCGACGGCCGAACGTCGCGGCCCTGCTCCAGCCAGGTGTACCAGGTCGTGCCGACGCCGGCGATCATCGCCACCTCCTCGCGCCGCAGCCCGGGCGTGCGCCGGCGCAGGCCGGTCGAAATGCCGGTGGCCGAAGGCGTCAGCCTTTCGCGCCGCGAGCGCAGAAAGGCGCCAAGCTCGCGGCGGCGGCTGTCTTCGGCGGAGTGTGTCGGTGAATCCATCGGTGCTATTATAGCAGTATCGATACCAGGATAAAGTTTGAACTGTTTGGCAAGTGGCCGGTGCCCCATCTTTCCGTTCAGAGCGATGACATGGAGGCTCTGAACATGGAACTGAAAGATAGGACAATCCTCATCACAGGATCGACTGACGGCGTCGGCCGCGTCGTCGCGCAACGGCTCGGCGCCGGCGGTGCCCGTATCCTGGTGCATGGCCGCGACGCGACTAGGGGCAAGGCGACCGTGGCCGAAATCGAAGCCGCCGGCGGCAAGGCCGAGCTGCTGGTCGCCGACCTCTCCTCCCTGGCGGAAGTCCGCCGCCTCGCCGAGGCGGTGCGCGCAAGGACCAAGCGACTCGATATCCTTATCAACAATGCCGGCGTCGGCACAGCCGGCCCCAACTCCAAACGACAGGTTAGCGCCGACGGCTACGAGTTGCGCTTTGCCGTCAATTATCTCGCCGGCTTCCTGCTCACCATGGAGCTGCTGCCGCTGCTCAAGTCCAGCGCGCCGTCGCGCATCGTCAACGTCGCCTCGGCCGGCCAGCAGGCGATCGACTTCGACGACGTCATGCTGACCCGCTCCTATGACGGCGTCCGTGCCTACTGCCAGAGCAAGCTGGCGCAGATCATGTTCACCATCGACCTGGCGGAGCAGCTGAACGGCACCGGCGTCACGGTCAACAGCCTGCATCCGGCAAGCTACATGAACACCACGATGGTGCGGCAGGCGGGCGTCACACCCTGGAGTTCGGTCGAAACCGGCGCCGAAGCCATCATCAATCTCGCCACATCGCCCACGCTGGAAGGGCGAAGCGGCCTCTATTTCGACGGCCAAAGGGAATCCCGCGCCGATGCGCAAGCCTATGACGCGAAGGCGAGGCAGCAGTTGCGTGAATTGAGCCTCGGTCTTGTCGGGCTCGCACCCGCTTCCGCAACATCGAAGAAAGAAAATTCATGACCGAGAAAACGCAGCACGCCGTGATCGTCGGTGGCTCCTCCGGCATCGGCCTCGCCACCGCGACAAAGCTGCTCGGCCCGGGGATGAAGGTGACTATCACCGGGCGCAGCAGGGAACGGCTCGACAATGCATGGCAAAGCCTTGGCGGCGCTGTCGGAAAAGCTGCCTTCGATGCCGCGAAGCCGGACGAGGTTCGCCGGTTCTTCAACGATCTCGGCCCTTTCGATCACCTGGTGCTGGCCGCCAGCGGCGGCAAGGGCCTCGGCGCGTTCGAAACGCTTGACCTGACCGACATCGGCGGCGGCGTCGACGAGAAGGTCCGGCCACAGCTCTCCTGCCTGCAGGCCGCCTTGCCGACGCTGAACAAGAACGGCTCGGTGACTTTCATCTCGGCGGTGTCGGCGCAATTGTCGGCGCCGGGTGTCGCCGGCATCGCCGCCGTCAACGGCATGCTGCTGACCGTGGTGCCGATCCTGGCAATGGAGCTGAAGCCGCTACGCGTCAATGTCGTGGCGCCGGGCGTCATCGACACGCCGTGGTGGGATTTCCTGCCCGATGAACAGCGCCATGCGGTGTTTGCCGAGTATGCCGGCAAGACGCCGGTCGGCCGCATCGGCCGCGCCGAGGACGTCGCCGAGGCAATTGCGTTCCTGGTTTCGAACAGCTTCGTCACCGGCCAGGTCCTGACCTGTGATGGCGGCTTGCGGTATGCGGCGTGAGCGGCTGCCTCCAAGAGGCATCAGTCGTTGTCAAAGCGACTGCGCGATCAGCGCCAGAAATCCTCCGGCCAGCGCGACGTTGCCGACAAAGCCATTGATGCGGGACGCGCGCTCCGGGCCCTGATTGTCCCAGAAGTTATGGAACATCGGCGTGGCGACGATCAGGAACAGGATCAGGCATGCCGCCGCCGGAGCGGTCCAAATGCCCGCGGTCACCAGTGCTCCGGCAATGATCTGCAGGACGATCCCCAGCCAAAGAACCAGCCGTGCCTGCGGCACGCCGCGCGTCGTCATCAATTGGCTCACCGACGCCGCGTTCTGAATGTTGCGCAGGCCGGCAAAGACAAAGGCGCCGCCAAGCAGCAGGCGGGCGGCGAATAGGACCTCACTATCAAAGTTTGAAAACATGCTGTCGGGTCCTTGGGCAGAAAAGAGGCGGGGGGGGGGCGGGCCGCCCCCCCGGGGGGGGGAGGGCGGGGGTTGGTAAAAAAAAACACCCCCCCCCCCACCACCATAGAGGGAGGGTGGGGGGGTGTGGGTTAAAAAAAAAGAGGTGGGGGGG
>NZ_JAMYMD010000062.1:0-10367 GCF_040318335.1 Mesorhizobium sp. M1182 | reverse complement strand
AAGCTGCGCAGGCAGGCTGGGATTGGCAATGGCTGGAAGGGGAGGGGGACGAGGCTAGGTCGGCATCGCCCATCTGCATGACGATGTCGATGATGTCGGGCAAAGCCGCGGCGCTTTGTGTGTGAAGCTTGTCCGAAATTCGTAGCATATTTCGGACATCTTGACCGTCACTTCGTCCGAAATCGGACCACAGATTTCGGACAAAGCCCCGGCATCAACCCGCCAATATCTCGATCTGCCGTCGCCGCTGCAAACGTCGCCTGTGAGAGCCGAGCCGCCTCTAAACTGGTCGTATATCCCGATTAATAATAAGAATGTAGTCAACTTCCATATTTTAGAGGGCACGCATGCTGCCACTCAACCGGCCTGATCACCACACAAAGTGAGGAAGAACCTGGTTAGGTGCAAAGCGACAATTGCCTCGACAGCGGGTCCCGGAAGGTTTATGCTGCCCAATCTTACCGCAATCCGAAATGGCGATTGAGTACCTTCACGAGTGAAGGGATTCCCGCGGTCTTAGAGATGAGTTGTCGAATGGCGCGAAGTCGCACAGAATCGCGAAGTCGCACAGAATCGTGTGTTTGATACCGATCAGGATCGCGAGCTATTTCAGGCGCAGAGAGGTCTTGCGCCCGATGCACGAGTTGCTCCCGGTCCAACGGAAGTGAATGGGGTGGAACTGCTTTGTCGACCAAATTGTTGACGGAACGTCCGGCGCCCATTGTTGCTACATGTCTGGATTCTTGGGGCGTTTTGGATGATGCAATCCACCATCTCACTCCAAAGGGCAGTGGAATCTGGAACAATGTCGCTTTTGTACGCAGGACATCCTTCGCGCCCGATTGGCATATTGTCTTTAACTCTGCTTCTATTTTTGGGCTCCCTGTTGATATCGAGGCGAGTCCAAACAGGACAATTTTTGCAATCGGCGAACCGCCGACGAAAGCTCATCGCGCATTTCATGAAGGGCAGGGGAAAAATACCATCGTCCTGACGTCTGACGCAGAGCTGGCTGCTCGGCAGAATGCAGAGCGCCGATTCGTTTTGTCTCCACCTATCACTCGGTCTTGGTCTGTAACAAAGACATATGACCAACTTCTGGTCAGCGAAGTCGTGGACAAGCCGCTTCGGCTCTCATGGATTACCAGTAACATCGCCCTGCTTAAAGGGCATCGATATCGGCTGGCGTTTCTGGAACGGCTGAGAGAGGAGCTCGATTTTGACCTGTTCGGCCGAGGTTTTCGGCTGATTGGAGATAAATGGGACGCACTCGCACCGTACCGTTACAGTATAGCTTTCGAGAATACTCGTGCTGATTACTATTTTACAGAGAAGCTTATGGACTGCTTCGTTGCTGAAACAATGCCGATCTATTACGGCAGCCCGGCAATCACGAGGTTCTTCCCTTCCGACTCAATGGTTCTGATTGACCCAGAGGACAAGAACGTAATCCAAAAAATTCAAGAAATCATCGACTCGGACCTCTGGAAGGAGCGTCGCGGCGCAATACAAGAGGCGAAGCGGTTGGTTCTTGAGAAATACAATACGTTTGCTTATCTCGCGGGCTTCATCGAAAGCGTTCACGATAAACCCTTACCGCCGGAAGTTATACACATCGGTTCGCCTGCGGTCGATTTTGGGACAGACGAATGAAGTACTACAACGCTCGCTTCGCGTGCCCGGCGGTTGGTGGTCTGGCGAGATCGGTACGGAGCGCTCGGCGGAGAATGCCTACCTGCGCAGACGGGCCGGCACGGGCGCACGAGGTCATGCGCCCCCGGCTGCCGCTGATCAGACGAACTGGGGAAGGCCAGGAACGGAATTGAGGACCTCGTCCACGAGTTCGTCGCCGGCATGTTCCTTGGCGAAGGCGATCGTCTCGTTGGCGATGGCGGCGATCTTTAGAATGCTGAGACCCTCACTCATCAATTGCTGGCCGAGCCCCATGAGGCCGCCTCCGCCCTCTGGGTCGTTGCCATGATACTTCGCCACTAATTCCGAAGCTCCGGGAATGGCCGCGATCATGCGCGCAACGGGACCGTCGGCCGCGTGGCGTTGCAGGAAACCCAGCATTAACCCAACGGCCTTCTCTGCGAGAGCCGGGCCGATGCCGGCACCAGTGGCGATGCGCGATAAGAATTCTTCCATGGCAGGGTTCGTCTCTCTTTAATGAGGTTTACACGGGGCCGGTCCGGCGCCCAAAGCGCCCTTGGCCGAACCACAATTGAACTCCACAAAAATAGGCCGGCGGAAGTGCTATTGCAACTGCGCGTAAAACCGCCTCTGTCAACGCAAGCTGCGTCGGACGTGCGTATTTCGCAAAAACGGGACAGTCGTTCCGCTAAATCGCGGACAGCAGTTTCACTAATTCGCGGACAGCAGGATGGGGTCGGCGCTCGGTTGCCTGGTTGAAGTCATTTGCGATTGATTTCGCCGTTTTCGGCGCCGGTCAAGGGCGGCGGTGTTTTTTGCTTTCTCATGCTGTCGCCTTCGAGGGTGATGCGATGGGCGTTGTGGATGCTCCGGTCGAGAATGGCGTCGGCTATTGTCGGCTCCGCGAATGCTTCATGATGCACCTTTCCTTGATCGCCTGGTCCGTTGCAGTCGGCGTTGAAGTTGATCGATCTGGTCGCTGGAAAGGTTTCCGCTTGGCCGCGGGCGTCACCATTTCTTTCCCACAAGATCCTTCAACGCGGCATTGTCGAGCATGGCGTCGGCCAAAAGCCGCTTCAGCCGCGTGTTCTCGTCCTCCAGAGCCTTCAGTCGCCGAGCCTCGCAGACATCCATCCCGCCGAAGCGGGCCTTCCAGTTGAAAATCGAGGCGTCGCTGACCCCGTGCTTGCGGCACAGATCGGCAACCGATACCCCGGCCTCATGTTCCTTCAAAATTCCGATGATCTGCTCTTCAGAGAAGCGGCTACATGTCCCTGGTCCTCTCGATGGGCCAGAACGAACTTCAAACCGGATTAGATAAGAGGGGCAAGGTCAAGGTCGATGACTCAACTGTTGTGTGGGGAGAGCTCTTACTTCTCATTCGCTCCAAATGCGGACGCGGCGCACGAGCTCGGAAGTTGAGATCCCGTAGCGATCGTGAAGCGTCGGCAGCGCGCCAGCGTCGAGGAACTCGTCGGGCAGGGCGATCTGGCGAAAGACTGGGGTCACTCTCTCGCGCATCAGCAGCGCGGCAACGCCTTCGCCAAGGCCACCAATGATGGTGTGGTTCTCCGCCGCCACCACCAGCCGTCCCGAACGGCGCGCGGCAGCGAGTATCGCCTCCGTATCCAGAGGTTTGATCGTCGGAACGTGCAGAACGGCGCAGCCGATCCTGTCGGCTTCAAGCGCCTTCGCGGCCTCCAGCGCGCGCATGGTCATCAGGCCGCTGGAAATGAACAATACGTCCGCGCCCTCGCGCAGCATTCGCGCCTTGCCGATTTCAAATGTATAGTCGTCTTCGTCGAGCACGACAGGAATCTTACCGCGCGAAAGCCGCATGTAGACCGGCCCGTTGTAGTCCGCGATCGCCTCCGTGGCCTGTTCGATGTCGAGCGCGTCGCAAGGGTCGATGATCGTCAGGTTCGGCATCCCGCGGAAAATCGCGATGTCCTCCGTCGCCTGGTGGCTGGGGCCGTAGCCGGTCGTCAGCCCCGGTAAGGCGCAGACGATCTTCACATTGAGTTTCTCCTCGGCGATCGCCATGCAGATGAAATCGTAGGCACGTCGCGATGCGAAGACGGCGTAGGTGGTGGCGAAGGGCGTAAAACCCTCCCGCGCCAAGCCGGCGGCGGCGCTCATCAGCACCTGCTCCGCCATGCCCATCTGATAGAAGCGGTCCGGATGCTCCTGTGCGAAGACATGGAGATCGGTGTATTTCGCGAGGTCCGCCGTCAGGCCAACTATCCCGGGCCGCTGGTGCGCCAGTCTGGCCAGTGTGTGCCCGAACGGCGCATTGCGTGTCGGTACGCCATCGGGCGCGATCGACGCGATCATCGCCGATGTGGTCTTGCGCTCACCGGCATTGGCGGCGTGGCGCGGCGCGAACTTTGACAACCTCAACGCGGACGTCCCTTTTCCAAAGCTTCGAGCGCTAACGTCCATTCGTGCGGTTCGACGCGGATGAAATGCGTGATGTCGCGGGTTTCCAGGAATGGCACACCCTTGGCCATGCGCGTATCGCAAACGATCACACGCGGACGAGGTTCCTTCAGGCCGCGCGCCATGTCGAAGGCCTTGCGGACCGCCTCGATGTCGTTGCCGTCGACGCGCTGCGCATGCCAGCCGAACGCCTCGAACTTGTCGGTCACCGGTTCGGAGGAGAGCATGGCCGTCGACGGACCATCGGCCTGCTGATTGTTGAAGTCGACAATGGCAATGAGATTGTCGAGCTTGTGGTGGGCGGCCGACATCGCGGCTTCCCAGGTCGAGCCCTCACCGAGCTCGCCGTCGGACAAAAGATTGTAGACGAAACTGTCGCTTCGCTTGCGCGTCAGCCCCATGCACATGCCAACGGCAATGCCAAGGCCGTGACCGAGCGAGCCGCCGGTGATCTCCATGCCGGGCGTGTATGGCGCCATGCCGGACATCGGCATACGGCTTTCATCGCTGCCATAGGTTTCGAGCTCTTCCTCCGGCAGCACGCCCGCTTCGATCAGAGCCGCGTAGAGCGCGATCGCATAGTGTCCGATCGACAGCAGGAAGCGGTCGCGTCCCTCCCACAACGTGTCCTCCGGCCGGTAACGAAGCGCATGGAAATAGGCGACGGCAAGCACGTCGGCGACACCCAGCGCCTGTCCGACATAACCTTGGCCCTGGACTTGACCCATCCGCACGGCGTGTCGGCGGATATGATAGGCTCGTTCGGCCAGGCTGACATTGCTGCCAGCGCCAGGCATCTCAAGCTCCGTTGTCCACTCAGCCATGGATTAGCATCCCACCGTTGACATCGATCACGGCGCCGGTGATGTAGCTGGCCAGATCGGAAGCCAGGAAGAGATAGGCGCCGGCTACGTCGCGCGCCTCGCCCAGCCGGCTGAGCGGGATTCCCTTGATGATGTCGGCGCGCATGGCGTTGGTCAGTTTGCCGCCGGTGATGTCGGTCTGGATCAGGCCCGGTGTGATGCAGTTGACGCGGATGCCTTCGGGACCGAATTCGCGCGCCATGGCCTTGGCAAGCCCCAGAACACCCGCCTTGGCAGCCGAATAGTGCGGGCCACCGAAGATGCCGCCGCCGCGCTGGGCCGAAACTGACGACATGCAGATGATCGAGCCGCCGCCATTTTCGCGCATGTTCGGGATGAATGCCTGGCTGAGATGGAGCACGCCGCGTAGGTTGACATCGAGGATGCGGTCCCAGTCAGCCGCGCTGATCTCCAGCGTCTTGACCGGCTGCGTGACGCCCGCATTGTTGCAGAGCACATCGATCCTGCCCAAGGTTTCTGTCACTTGCGCCGCCGCCCTCTTGCAGGCGTCGAGGTCCGCGACGTTGCACGCAAGGCCGATATGGTCGGGTCCAAGCGACGCAGCGGCGTCACGCGCTTGCCCGTCATCGAGGTCGAGTATTGCAACGCGGGCCCCGTGCTGTACCATCAGCGCTGCCGTGGAGCGGCCAATTCCCCGGGGGCCCGCGGCCCCCGAAATCACCACGGCCTTGCCCTTCAGCAACAAGTCGAACTCTCCTGCTATTTCTGTTTGCCGGTGATCTAAAGTCGGTAGAACCGGGCGGCGTTGTCATGGAACAGCGCGAGCCGCTCCTCGTGCGGGTGGGCGATCGTAATTTCCTTGAAGGCGTTCAAAATGGCGTCGAAGCTCGAGAACAGCTTGTCGACGGGGAAGTTCGTCGCGAACATCGAGCGGCCGACGCCGAAGGCTGCGATCGCCTCCTCGACATAAGGACGGATCGAGAACGTGGTCCAAGTCCAGTCGCCCATGCCGAGGCCCGAGATCCAGGCGACGTTCGGCGCTTGCGCTAACTGGTGCATGCCTTTTTTCCAGGCGCCAAAATGCTCGGCGCCGTCGACCTGCATGCCGGTGTGATTGAGAATGATCTGCACGTCGGGAAAGTCGCGCGCCAGTTCGAGGAACTCGCTCATCTGCGGATAGTAGAGCTGCGGGTCGAAGCTCAGCCCGCGCTTCGCCAGCTCCCGGAAGCCGCGCCGCCATTCGGGCGTACGACTGACCTCCGGCCGCGCCAGATAGGTCTTGGCGGGGTCGGGATGATAATTCATCGGCTGCCGCATGCCGCGGAAGTTCGGATATTCCATGTGGCGGTCGAGGAGGTCGCCGACGTCGGGTTGGGACAGGTCGGCATAGCCGACGATGCCATGCGGAAAGCCTCGCTTGTTGGCGATCTCCTGCAGCCAGCGCGTTTCCCCAACCGGATCGCCGGGATCGAGAAGCAGCACTTCGGCTCCGGTGGAAAGGGCACGAGCGATCTGGACGATCTGGCCTTCGTGGAGGGACAATTTGCGTGCCGGCATTATCGATGATCACTTCGCCGATCGCTGGGTCGATCTCCGAGCGCAGTTTCGCGCGTGCGGCGACGGCTGATCTGCCACCAGCCCGACCTCGCATGCACAATGCCGATGTTTTCCGCGACCGGACAGCTCGGGCAACAGCGCCAGCTCCTGATGCACCACCGCGATGATCGGGCTGTTGTGGTCGGCCTTCGACGAGGCGAAGCCAATCTCGCCGGCTTCGCGTGAGGTCAGCCCTGTGACGATGCGGATGAGAGTGCTTTTGCCGGCGCCGTTGCCGCCCAGGAGCGCGTGGATTTCGTCGGCCCGGACCTGAAAACTCACACCCCGCAGGACACGGGTTGCGTCATAACTCTTCTCGATATTGGCAGCTTCGATCAGGGGCTTCCTGGTCAATACCTGTCCAACTCCCGGCACGTTGCCGGCGCTACCCAAGCTTTGGGTTGAACTCGGCTCCATCCTGTATCTCCTTCCGGGACCACTGTGCGACCGATTGACATTCGGCTCAATTTTCGTTTCTTAACATTCTGTGTAGCTGAGCTTAACTGACGAGGACGAGGTCAGACATCAAGTTCAATTCGATGACGCATTTCGAGGCAGTCGCGCGGCTCGGCGGCGTGGCAAAGGCCGCTCAGGAATTGCAGGTGACACCTTCGGCGGTTAGCCAGCAGCTGCGGCTGCTCGAACACCAACTCGGGGTGCGGCTTTTTCAGCGCGAAAAGCGCCATCTCTCGCTCACGATCGACGGTGAGCGGCTCTTCCAGACCACGACCCAGGCTTTCGAATCCATACGCGAGGTGCGTAATGCCATTGTGCGGCAGCGCGAAAGCTTCCAGCTTAGCCTGCGCGTCAGTCCTTCCTTCGGCGAGAAATGGCTGGCGCCGCGGTTGGCCGAGTTCAGCAAGGGCTATCCGAGCTGGAATTTGCGCGTCGACGCCACGCCCAATTTCTCGGATTTCGAAACGGAGGTCATCGATCTCGATCTTCGTTATGGCGACGGCGGCTGGGCCGGCCTTTATTCGGATTGCGTCGTCAACGATCTGATCCTGCCGATGTGCTCGCCTTCCTATCTTGCCGAACTGCGCGCGATCTCACCGGATCCGCGCGAGCAGCTTCGCCATGCGCGGTTGATCGACAGTGTGAAGGCCTATTTCCGGTGGGATTATTGGCTGCCGTGCAACGGTATCCAGGGCGCCCGCATGACGTATCCCTATCGTTTCGACCGTTCGTCAATGTCGGTTCAACTGGCGAAGGACGGTGCAGGTGTGGTCCTGGAAAGCACATCCATCGCATTCGAGGACCTGGTGTCGGGTTCTCTGGTTCCGGTCTCGATAGAGTTCGAGGTCATCGAGTTTCCGGGATACTGGCTGGTCTGTCCTTCGCGGCATATGAACCGGCGCGCGGTTCGCCTGTTTTCGGACTGGGTGTCACGCGTGGGTAAGCGCGACACCGATCTGGCTCGCCGGTTTCTGGCGGATAAGCAACTGCGCATATCGTTCGAACGACGGCCTCATTTCGGGGCACGGGATGACAAAGCGGCGCCAATGGCGTGAACAGTTCGGCGTTCAAGACATGGCAAGACGAAGATTGACAACACGTTGCGGTTGAGGAGCTGGCAAAACGCAGGCTGTGTGCAAGCGAATGGGTTGGCCCCGCTTTTCATTTTCCGCGTAGCCTGTGCCTGCGGCTGCCCGCGCGACAAGGCGTTGGTGCACAAATGTGGCATTAGGCACAATCAGCTCTTTGATGCCGCCTGCTATGTCGGCCTTGCCGGGCTGCGAACGGACTCCGGGCGTGCGCACGCCGTCATGCGGTTGAGAACGGCGCAGCCGATGGCGACCTCGGTCTGCTGAGCCGAAAAGGAGCGGGCTCGCAGGCGACGTCCGATCAGCCCCTTGTAGCGCCCGACGGCGGTCTCGATCAGGGCGCGCTTGCCATAGCCGGTGGACGCCTGCCAATTCAGCCTTCCATCATTGGCGATCGCCGTGATGTGACCGTCCCTTTGACCGGGTGGTCCGGTGTCATCACTCTCCACGGCCGTTGAACGTGGCGGGATGACTATCCTTGCGGTGACGCTGTGTTGCAGCACCGCGCAGTAGGTGGGACCGCCATCATATGCTCCGTCGGCCGTGAATTGGTCGATCTCTGCATCGATCCGGTCGAGCAGCGGCTTCACCTGCGAGGGATCGTCGCCGTCCTGGTCGGTCAGACAATGGGCGATGATCTCGCCGCTGTCGGCATTGAGAACCAAATGCAGCTTGCGCCAGGTCCGGCGTGATCTGGCACCGTGCTTGTCTTCCAGCCATTGGCCGGCGCCGTAGACTTTCAAATCCGGTGCTATCGATCAGCACATGCAGCGGACCGTCCTCGGGATGCCGCTGCCGCTTGGCCGATGGTTCCCATATCTGCGCCCGGCGGCTTAGCGTCGTGTGATCGGGAACCGGTAGATCAAGCCCCATCAGATCGAGCAGCGAGGTCGCCAATCCCTCGCTCTGGCGCAGACGAAGCCCGAAGACGCATCCCAGTGTCAAGACCGCCTCGATGGCGAGATCGGAATAGCGGGGCTGGCCGCCGCGGGTCGTTCTTCGCGGCGCATGCCACCTGGCCAAGGCTTCTTCTGTCAACCACAGCGTCAGACTGCCGCGCCGCGGAAGGCCCGCCTCGTATTCCGGCCAGTTTGTCACCTTGAATTTCATCTTCGCGACTCGGTGACGGCGGCTGGCATTGACGACAGGGGCGGCGCACCATGGTCACGGCCGATACCCCCGCCATGTGGCTCGTGCTGGAAGCCCTCGGCCCAATGTCAGCTAAACAGATGACGGCCACCGGAGAGCATCTGATGGGACTTATCCAAGCGTTGTGCCCGGGGTGCGCGAATCGAAACCGCGCGGATCGACGAGTCCACTACATCTCGTGTCCCTTAGGGCATGGCCCCACCTTCCGGAAAAACACCCCACTCAGCCCTGTCCGGATCTGGCGCTCCTTGCTCGCTCCGCTGGCCTACACAGTTGATTGCGAACGACCCAGAACCGCTCTCGAAAACGAGCGTCGAACGAAATCAGATCACCGTTTGTTCTCCCTTAGCGTTGTTTGGCGTACTTTTATCGCGATGCCCTCTTGTGGGCCGTGCCATAACGCAGTTGATGATCATGCCTGACTACGAAGCGTCGGCCGCCGATAGTCTGGATACAGCGCTCGCTGTGCTCGATGAGGTATTGTTATCGCCTGAGATCTGACCGCCTCATCCCAGCGGACAAAACGGGGCAGGGGGGCGGGCTTTTCAGAGCCCGGACGCCTTGGTGAGATTGACGCGGAAACGATCGCGCCGGCGCTGATACTTTCGCGTCATCTCGGCCGAGGCGTGACCGAGCTGCTTTTGCACATAGCGCTCGTCGACCTCGGCCGAGGACGCGAGGCCGGCGCGCAGCGAATGGCCAGCAAACTTTTGACCGCGTTCGCCCTCCGACAGATCGCCACGCACGCCGGCTGCGAGCGCCGTGCGCTTGACCAGGCGTGCGACCTCCTGGTCGTTAAGCCGATCGGCGCCGACTCTTTTGTCTTGCCCTATTACCCTTCGGAACAAAGGGCCATGGCCGATCCGCGCCAGCTTCAGCCAGGTTTGCAGCGCGACCACCGGGCAGGTGGCGTCGGAGGAGCCGCGGCCGACCTCGACCTCGCGCCAGCCGGTTTTGCCGCGCAGGGTCACCAGCACGCCCTTGTCAGGAAAAAACTCAATCCAGCCAGAAGAATCCTCGGTCTGGTCGCGACCAATGTCGAGGCCGACGATTTCCGAGCGCCGCAGCCCACCGGCAAAACCCAAAAGCAGCATGGCGCGGTCGCGCAGCCCGCGCAGCGTGCCGCGGTCGAGGGTCTCGAACATGCGATCAGATCCTCGGG
>NZ_JAMYMD010000061.1:0-10433 GCF_040318335.1 Mesorhizobium sp. M1182 | reverse complement strand
CTCCGCTAAACACGGGGGCTGCGCGGCGGACACGCCGACGTCACTGCAATGCCACGCCATTTTGCAGAACTTGACGCACACAACTGGGGAGATGTCCGGCAGGACAGAGGGGGGTGCCTCGCGCCGAGGTCTCACAACGCTTTGCATCGCACCGTATTAGTCAAAAAGGGGTGCCCAAACGCCCCGTTTCGATTACGCCGTCGATTGCCGTTCACCCGTTAACCAGCGCCAGCAGCTCCTCGGTATAGCGCTTGCCGACCACCTTTTCCGGCGACAGGGCGTCGCCGATGGATGCCACCTCGGCCTGGCTCAGCACGACATCGGCTGCCGCCGTATTCTGCTGCAGATGGCGCATTTTTCGCGCACCGGGGATCGGCACAATGAAGTCGCCCTGATGCAGCACCCAGGCGAGCGCCAGCTGCGCCGGCGTCACGCCCTTCCCGGCGGCCATCTTTTCCAGCACGGCGACGACCGCCGCATTGGCCGCCATGGCGTCGGCCTGGAAGCGCGGCAACCCGCGGCGCCAGTCGTCGGCGCCGAGCACGTCGGGCTTGTCGATCGTGCCGGTGAGCAGGCCGCGGCCGAGCGGGCTATAGGGGACAAAGCCGATGCCGAACTCGCGGCAGACGGCAAACACTTCCCCCTCCGGATCGCGGCTCCACAGTGAATACTCGCTCTGCACCGCGGCGATCGGGTGCACGGCATGCGCCCGGCGGATGGTCGCCGCACTCGCCTCCGACAGGCCGAGCGCCCGCACCTTGCCCTCGCGCACCAGCTCTGCCATGGCGCCGACCGTATCCTCGATCGGCACATTGGGGTCGACGCGATGCTGGTAATAGAGATCGATCACCTCCGTATCCAACCGCTTCAATGACGCTTCGGCCACGGCCTTGACATGCTCCGGGCGGCTATCGACACCGGCCATGCGCTCCATGCCGCTGCCTTCTTCGAGGATCTTGAAGCCGAATTTGGTTGCGATCGTCACCTTGTCACGCACCGGCTTCAGCGCCTTGCCGACTAGGATCTCGTTCTCGTAAGGGCCATAGACCTCGGCCGTGTCGAAGAAATTGACCCCGATCTCGACGGCATGGCGCAGCGTGGCAATCGCCTCCGCCTCCGGCTGGCCACCATAGGCAAAGCTCATCCCCATGCAGCCGAGGCCGACCGGGTAGACGTCAAGTTCATTGCCAAGCTTTCGGGTTTGCATCACGTGTCTCCTTGTTGTGATGGTTGTGATGCCGCAGAGATAGCGTCTTGCGCCGAGTTCGATAATCGGCTCTCAATTGCACGGGCTGTTCCAAGAAATAGATCAATGAAGCGAACCCATCTTTCACAGCTCGCGGTACTGGCAATGGTCGCCCAATGCGGCAGTTTTCGCGGCGCCGCCAAGGAACTGGCAATCGCGCCGTCGGCGGTCAGCCACGCGGTGTCCAGCCTCGAAGCGCGCCTCGGCGTGCGCCTTCTGGCGCGCAGCACGCGCAGCGTCGCTCCGACCGAGGAGGGCGCGCAACTGCTCGAGCGCCTCAGGCCGGCGCTGTCGGAAATCGACCTTGCGCTTGAATCGGCAATCGAGGCGCGCCACCGGCCGGCGGGCAATCTCAGGCTGACCGTGCCGCGCACCGCCGCCCACCTGGCGCTGACGCCAAGGCTCGGCGCCTTTGCTGCTGCCTATCCCGACATCGTGCTGGAGATCGTCATCGAGGACCGCTTCACCGACGTCGTCGAGGGCGGCTTCGATGCCGGTGTGCGGCTGGGCGAGAGCCTGCAGCGCGACATGATCGCAGTGCGCATCGGACCAGACCTTCGCGGCGCGGTGGTCGGCGCGCCAGCCTATTTCGAGACCATGCCCAAGCCGATCCATCCGCACGACCTTGCCGGCCACCGCTGCATCCGCTTCCGCTTCTCCAGCGGCATTCTCTACCGCTGGGAATTCGAGCAAAACGGCGAGGAGATCGAAATCCCGGTGCAGGGGCCGCTGATCCTCGACGAGGACCATCTGATTGCCAATGCGGCGGTCGACGGCGCCGGGCTCGCCTTCGTGTTTGAGGATTATGTCCGCGACGCAATTGCCACCGGCAAGCTCATTCGCGTGCTGGAGGACTGGTGCCCGCGCTTCGACGGCTTCTTCGTCTATTACCCCAGCCGCCGCCAGATGCGGCCGGCGCTCAGGGCCTTTGTCGATTTTTTCAAGGTCGGCGAGTAAGCCAACCCTCCCCACAAGGGAGAGGTGGAAGAAAGCCGACCTGGCATTCGTTCACCGACCATGTCAGCACTGCCCAAAAACCAGACGGCCGGCTACGGCTGGACGGCGATCATCCTTCACTGGCTGATCGCGGCACTCTTTATCGGCCAGTTCCTGCTCGGCTTCGTCATGGTGCGGCTGTCCAGCCAGCGCACCGCCTTCGAGCTGATCCAGCTGCATAAATCCTTCGGCTTCCTGCTGCTTGGACTGGTCATCCTGCGCATCGCCTGGCGCCTAGGCAGACCGGCCCCGCCGCTGCCGCGCTCGGTCGGCCCTTTCGAGCGCCGGATGGCGCCGCTGGTCCATCTCGCGCTTTATGCGTTTCAGCTCGCTCTGCCGCTGTCCGGCTGGGCGCTGGTCTCGGTCTCGGTGCTGGAGATCCCGAGCGTGCCGTTCAATCTGTTCGTCATGCCCAATCTGCCGCTCGGTGAATCGGACACGGCAGAAAGCTTCTGGGCAGCGACGCACTGGTATCTCGCCTATGCCGGCATCGGACTTGTCGCTTTGCATCTCGCCGCAGCGCTGCGCCATCATTTCTGGCTGAGGGATACCGTGCTGACGCGCATGATCACGGCTTCGTCACATCACGACAGGGAATAGAGCGGACGGCTCATTCGTTGATGGGGCGAGGACGCAAGAAAGCGTTGCCTGCCAAGAGGACCATTTCCATGTACGCGCGCATCTTCGGATTTGCGGCAGCTGCCGCTTGTTTTGCCATGCCTGTTTTCGCCGCCGTTGCCCTTGGCGAGGCGGCCGGCAGCTACACGATCAGCCCGGGGAGTTCCAGCATCCATTTCTCCATCGCCAAGCTCGGCGGCGGCGGGCTCGACGGTGCCTTCTCCCGCTTCAAGGGCAGTATCCTCATCGACAACAGTGATGTCGGCCGGTCCCGGGTCAATTTCACCATCTTCCCCGAAAGCGTCGGTACCGGCCAAAGCCGCATCGATGCCTTTCTCCGCTCGGACGCCGTTTTCGACGCGGCCAACAATCCGGAGATCCAGTTCCGTTCGACCAGCGTCAAACGCACCGGCGACACGTCGGCCCTTGTCACCGGCCGGCTGACGGCGCGCGGCAAGACCTTTCAGGAAAAATTCACGGCCGAGCTCGGCGGGCTCAGGGCGGGCACGATAAAATTCCACGTCACCGGCAAGGTGCTGCGGTCGCGCTACGGCATGGATGTCGGCACGCCGATTTATTCCAACGTCGTCGATTTCGACATGACGCTGATGGGTAGAAGGGGATAGCCTTTGCAGGTTCCGCAGGGGGCAGCGCCGGCATCCGGACAAGCCGCAGATGATCGCCCTGTTCGCCGCCATGCTCCCGCATTGGCTTTTCTCCTGAATTAGGGCAAACCTCCAGGCCTGCAATCGAGAGGAGAAATCTGATGTTCCGATGGGGAGTTTTGTCGACGGCCAAGATCGGCCGCGAGCAGCTTTTGCCGGCAATCGTCGAAGCGGAGAACGGCGTGCTGTCCGCGATTGCCAGCCGCGATCTGTCGAAAGCGCGGGCGCTGGGCGAACGCTTCGGTGCGAGCCACGCGTTCGGCTCCTATGAGGAGCTGCTCGCCTCCAGCGACATCGACGGCGTCTACATTCCGCTGCCGACCTCGCAGCATGTCGAATGGACAGCCAAGGCGATCGAGGCCGGCAAGCATGTTCTGGTCGAAAAGCCAATGGCGCTCGACGCCAAGGACATTACGCCATTGATCAAGCTGCGCGATGCCAGGAAGGTGCTGGTCTGCGAAGCCTTCATGGTCGTCTACCATCCGCAATGGATCAAAGTGCGCGACCTCATCGCCAACGGCGCCATCGGCCGGCTGCGCCATGTCCAGGGCGCGTTCTCCTATTACAATGTCGACCCCAACAACATGCGCAATAAGCTCGATCTCGGCGGCGGCGCGCTGCCCGACATCGGTGTCTACCCGACAGTGTCGACACGCTTTTCGACCGGCAAGGAGCCTCTGCGCGTCCAGGCGACGATCGAGCGCGACAAGACGTTCGGCACCGACATCTATTCCTCGATCCGCGCCGATTTCGGCGACTTCGAGCTGTCGTTTTACCTGTCGACGCAGATGGCGGCACGCCAGGTGATGGTCTTCCACGGCGAGAAGGGCTTCATCGAGGTGTTCTCACCGTTCAACGCCGGACTCTACGACCATCACCGCGTCGAACTGCACAACCAGAACCACAGCGAGGCGCAGGTTTTCCGCTTTCCCGGCACGCAACAGTACCGGCTGGAAGTCGAGGCCTTCGCGCGGGCTGCGCAGGGCGGCAAGGACCGCGTCTTCACTCTGGAAGAATCGGTGCTCAACCAGAAGGTCATCGATGCCATCTTCCGCGCCGGCGAGAAGGAAGGCTGGGAAACAGTCTAGGCCGGCCATGATCCCGAAAAGTGGGGACCGGTTTTTGGACAAGATCATGGCCAAATAGATGTCCGACGATGCGGATGTGATCATTGTCGGCGCCGGCCTTGCCGGCCTTGTCGCGGCGGCCGAACTGACTGCGGCCGGCAAGAAGACCATCATCGTCGAGCAGGAGCCGGAACAGTCGCTTGGCGGCCAGGCATTCTGGTCGCTCGGCGGCATCTTCCTTGTCGATTCGCCCGAACAGCGGCGCATGCGCATCCGCGATTCGTATGAGCTGGCGCTCGAGGACTGGCTGGGCACCGCAGCCTTCGACCGCACGGAAGATCTCTGGCCGCGCCGCTGGGCCGAGGCCTATCTCGGCTTCGCCGCCGGCGAGAAGCGCTCCTGGCTCATGCAGCGCGGCCTGAAATTCTTTCCGGTGGTCGGCTGGGCCGAGCGCGGCGGCGGCAATGCCGTCGGCCACGGCAATTCGGTGCCGCGCTTCCACATCACCTGGGGCACCGGCCCTGGCGTGCTCGAACCGTTCGCGCAGCGCGTACGCGAGGCCGAGAAGCGCGGGCTGATCCGCTTCAAATTCCGTCACCGGGTCAACGAATTGACGCGGACGGGCAGCGTCGTCAACGGCGTGCGCGGCGACCTATTGGCGGCGAGCGATGCCGAGCGCGGCCGCAAGAGCTCGCGCGAGATCACCGGTGATTTCGAGCTGAAGGCGCCGGCCGTCATCGTCGCCTCCGGCGGCATCGGCGCCAATCACCGGCTGGTCCGGGAGAATTGGCCGAAGCGGATGGGCGCGCCGCCGAAACGCATGATCACCGGCGTTCCCGATCATGTCGACGGCCGCATGCTGGCGATCGCCGAAGCCGCCGGCGGCCGGCTCATCAACCGCGACCGCATGTGGCACTATGTCGAGGGCGTCAGGAACTGGGCACCGATCTGGACTGATCATGCGATCCGCATCCTGCCCGGCCCGTCATCGCTGTGGCTCGATGCGCGCGGCAAGCGCCTGCCGGTCCCGCTCTATCCCGGCTTCGACACGTTGGCCACGCTCAGCCACATCATGAGCACCGGCTTCGATCATTCCTGGTTCATCCTGACCAAAAAGATCATCCAGAAGGAGTTCGCGCTGTCGGGCTCCGAGCAGAACCCCGATCTGACGGGGAAGAGCTGGCGCCAGGTGCTCGGCCGCGCCACCAGCGGCGTGCCCGCGCCGGTCAAGGCGTTCATGGAGACGGGCGAGGATTTCATCGTCGAGCCTGATCTGCCGGCGCTGGTCGCCCGCATGAACGCAGTGGCCGGCGGCGAGCCGTTGCTCGAACTGGCGCAGGTTGAGCGCGAAATCCGCGCCCGCGACCGGCAGCTCGACAATCCGTTCTCCAAGGACATGCAGATTACTGCGTTGCGCGGCGCGCGAGCCTATCTCGGCGACCGGCTGATCCGCACCGCAAGACCGCACAAGCTGCTCGATCCCGCCAATGGCCCGCTGATTGCCGTCAGGCTCAGCATCCTGACCCGCAAGACGCTCGGTGGGCTGGAGACTGACCTCGACAGCCGCGTGCTGGGCGCCGGCGGCCAACCAGTCGAGGGGCTGTACGCGGCGGGCGAGGCCGCCGGTTTCGGCGGCGGCGGCATGCACGGCTATGCAGCGCTCGAAGGCACGTTTCTCGGCGGCTGCATCTTTTCCGGCCGCAGTGCCGGACGGGCGGCGGCACGCGCAGTGGGGTGAAACAAGGCCCGCCGGCGGCCGTTGCGCCAAGGTGGCGGGTCGCACCGAGTGGCCAACTTCCCTTAGAGCATTTTGCAGCCAAATGGAATCATTTGGCGTCCGCATAAATGCGGCAAAACAGATAGTTAGAGCGGGTTACCGGTTCCAGGAGAACCGGAACCGGCTCTAGGCGAAGGGCTGCAAATTGACGTCTTGAAGCTTGGAACCGGCAAGTAAAGCCTCGAGCACCTGCTTCTTGAGAGACAGGCACTGCGAACGGGCAAGTTTGACGATGGCGGAAACCTCGCCTGCCTCGCAGGCAAGGACCAGCTCCTTTTGCTGGGCGATGATCAACTGGGTGAAGTCGCGGGACTTGAAGCCGAGGTGGAGAACCCGCGCCGATTGGTCGAGTATCTGGTCCAGGAGATGCGCCAGTCGTAAATTTCCCGAGAGCTCCGCAAGGGCCAGACGAAAGGCACGGTCGGCCGCAAGGAAGGCGACGTGGCTGCGTAGCGTCTCCGGCTTCAGCACTTTTTGCGCTGCCAGCCTGACATCGTCGAGCCCGCGCTCGGTCATGTTCGATGCCGCCACCCTGAACACTTCCGGCTCGATCAAGCTGCGGACATCGAAGATCTCGTTGACGTCCCGCAGGCTGAGCGTTGCAACGACGTAGCCGCGGCGCGGCTCGCTCCTGACCAGTCCTTCCTGCATCAGTCGGGCCAGCGCCGCGCGGATGGTCGCCTTTTTGATCTGGTATCGATCACCGATCTGTTTCTCTGTCAGCGCTTCGCCGGGGCGCAACACGCAGGCGATGATGTCGTTCCTCAGCTGCTCATATGCCTGTTCCCTGCGAAGGACGTCGGCGGCTGACAGTGCTGTCGCCTCGACCGTAGCCGGTCTTGCCGGTTCGGCGGTCAACTTCGTCGTTTTCATACTTTGTCCGTCTGGCTGTCCGATTGACGCTGGCCTCAGCATTCGCTAGCGTGATCATCTCAAATTGATAATCTGAGCATCTCAGGGAGGATAACTGATATGCCTTTAGCCGCCAACTCGCCCCTCTACGCTGTTGCTGATGATATCGTCAATGCCGCGAAGGGGCCAGATCCCCTCGAAGCGGTAAGGACGGTCCTGGGCGACTACACCAACCGCTTTCACGCATCGGGAACACTCGCTCACGAAGAAGACGACGACGAGGTGCTTCTGCATGCGAGTCCGAACCTGACGATCTATCACATCACTCTGTCGCCCGGCCTGCAGTACCCGCCTCACAACCACCTGATGGATGCCTTGATCGGCATCTACAAGGGCAGCGAGACGAACTTCATCTATCCCGTTGCCGGCAGCGAACTCGATGTTCCCGAAAGGCAGGACATCGCAGCGCCTGCCGTGGTGCACATGGCGTCAAATACCGTTCATGCGGTTGCGAATACGGGCGGTGCGCGATCGGGTGCGCTGCATGTCTACCTCGGCGATCTCACACGAACCCACCGGCAGCTGTGGAGTCCGGATAGCAACCAGGCCGAGCCGTTTGACAATGACCGCTATCTGGCCGGCACTCGGCCCATTCAGCAGTCCGGGCACGAATGAGCGCAGGGGCGTCGCGGGCGGCGAAATTGGCCGTGATCAGCGAACCCGTCGGAATCGCGTCACACTTGTCACTCTCGCCAATCCGCTATCGCCCCTATCCTGGCTCACGACCCAACACGTCGCGCCTGCGGCGACAAACCAGCAAGGGAGATGCACAATGACGGCACATCAGAATGGCACAGGCGAGCAGACGACGCGGCTCGCGATGAAGACACCACCGGTCGTTTCGCCTGACGCGTGGGAGGCCGCGCGCCAGCAGCTGCTCGTGAAAGAGAAGACCGTGACCCGGGCTGGCGACGCACTGGCCGCCGAGCGCCGGCGGATGCCGTGGATGGCGGTGGAGAAGACCTATACGTTCGAAGGGCCTGACGGAAAGGTGAGCCTGCTCGACCTGTTCGAGGGCCGCCGTCAGCTGATCGTCTACCGCGCCTTCTTCGAGCCCGGCGTATTCGGCTGGCCCGACCACGCTTGCCGCGGCTGTTCGCTGGGGGCGGACCAGGTCGGCAACCTCGCCCATCTGAACGCCCGCGACACCACGCTTGCCTACGCCTCGCGCGCACCGCAGGCCGACATTGCGCGGCTGAAGGCGCGGATGGACTGGAAGATGCCCTGGTACACCATCACCGACAGCTTCGATGCCGACTTCGGCGTTGACGAGTGGCACGGCCACAACGTGTTCATCCGCGACGGCGACCGCGTGTTCCGCACCTACTTCATCAACAACCGCGGTGACGAGGCGATGGGGACCGTATGGAGCTATCTCGACCTGTCGCCGCTCGGCCGCCAGGAGGTTTGGGAAGATTCGCCCGAGGGCTATCCGCAGACGCCGACGTACAAGTGGTGGAACTGGCACGACAATTACGGCGCCGAAGCCGTCCCCGACAAAAAATGGGTCGAGATATCGGACGCCGGAGAGGCCGCGTTCCGGAATCGCACTGAATAGAACGTCTTTGGCGTCGCGGAAATGCGGCCAGGATAATTGGAGGAGCGGGATGCACGGTTGGACCGCATCCCGCTCGCTATGCAGGACAACGGACATGAGCGAGATTCATGCAGGCGGATCCGGCGACGATGCGAGCCCGGCCGGCCATAGTGCAGCCGATTGGCTGTCCTTTGCGGCCGCGCCGACCTTCGCAACCATGGCGCTGCTGACGCTTCTCGGCGGCGCGCCGGACATGATGTGCTCGACCGGGCAAGAGGCGTCACCGCTGGGCGGCATGGTCCCGATGTACCTGCTGATGAGCGGCTTTCATTTAGGACCTTGGCTGAAGCAGGTTTCCGGCCGGCGACGCCGCCGCAAATAGAGCTGTACCGGCCGACAAAGGCCCGTTCTGGTCGGGAAGACATCCCTCACCAGATCCACTCGCCCCTTCCCAAAACCGCTACCGCATCGACAAT
The DNA here is from genome assembly GCF_040318335.1 of Mesorhizobium sp. M1182. Classification (NCBI taxonomy): domain Bacteria; kingdom Pseudomonadati; phylum Pseudomonadota; class Alphaproteobacteria; order Hyphomicrobiales; family Phyllobacteriaceae; genus Mesorhizobium; species Mesorhizobium sp. M1182. The sequence continues at coordinate 1,139 of NZ_JAMYMD010000061.1, read as the reverse complement.
CCGGGTAAAGCTCGAGCGGGCCCGGCCGGCCGTGTGCCTGGCGCGCAAATAGCCATGCACCAGCCCCGGCTCCTCGAGCCACCAGGCGCGCCCGCCCGCGGCAACGATGCGGTCGCGATAGGCTTCGCCGTCCGACGACAGCGGGTCGCATTCGGCGGTGATCACGACGGTGGGCGGCAGATTGGCGAACTCGGCGTCGGCGAGCGGCCACAGAGTGAGATCGCCGGTGCGATCCTCGCCACCGGTCCTGATATCCCTGTAGAAAACGAGGTCGCGCGCGGTAAGCATCGGCGCTTCCGCGTGGGTGACGTAGGAACCAGCGGAGCTGTCGCCGCCAAGGCCGGGATAGACCAGAATCTGGCCGATCGGCTTGCGCGCATGGCCACGCGTTGCGTGACTGACAGCGGCGGCGAGATTGCCGCCGGCACTGTCGCCGCAGAGCAGGACAGGACGCTCGAAAGTCGCCGCCGCCCATTCGAAGGCGCTGATGGCATCGTCGAAGGCGGCCGGATGAAGGTGTTCAGGTGCCAGCCGGTAGTCGACCGAAACCACTTCGTAGCCAGTGCGGCTGCAAAGCTCGGCGCAGAGGTCGTCATGGCTGTCGAGCCCGCCGAGGATAAAACCGCCGCCATGGAAATAAAGCACCATCGCCGCCGCTTCCGGCGCCGGGGCGCGGTAGACGCGGATCGGAATGTGCCAAGGTGTGGCAATGGCGGTGGTTTCCGCCGTGACGCCTTGGGGATAGCCGGCAAAGAACTCGCGGCACATCCGGTTATAGATCTGGCGCTGCTCGGCGACGGTGTAGTCGATCGTATCGGGCGGATAATAGGAGTTAGTCCGCTCGATGAAGGCCCAGGTCTCGGCGTCGATGAGGGTTTTGTAGTCGGTCATGGGCGCTGAATGGATCGCAATGAATCCGCGTGAACACCCCCCTCTGGCCTGCCCTCTTTGCCACCACTTGGCATCTCCCCCTCAAGTGGGGAGATCGGCAGCTTCGGCCTTGCAGCCCATCTTGCAACGTTGGAGATTGGCGAAAACCGAAGCGACATCCGATCTCCCCCCTGTTTGGACCGGAGACATCGCGAACAGGTGTGCGAGGACATCGCGAACAGTTTGGCGCGCTTTGCGCCGGGAGGTTC
>NZ_JAMYMD010000060.1:0-16584 GCF_040318335.1 Mesorhizobium sp. M1182 | reverse complement strand
TCGGCGTTCCGCTGATGGTGCTGGCTGTTGCCCTGCAATGGTGGGCAAAGGCCGACCGCTACCATGTGCGCCATGCTGCCTTGTCGGCCGGTCTGGCATTTCTGCTCGGCCTTGCGATCAACCAGTTCATTCTTCTTTTCGTGCATCGCATCCGCCCCTACGATGCCGGTGTGACCCACCTGTTGATTGCGCCAAGCGCGGACTGGTCATTCCCATCCGATCACGCGACCGCAGCCATCGCAATCGTTGCGGCCTTTGCGATGCAAGCTCTGCCGCGCCGGACGTTAGTGCTGTCCCTGCTGGCATTTCTGATTTGTTGGTCGAGAATTTACATTGGGACCCACTACCTCACCGACGTAATCGGCGGCGCAGTGACGGGCGTCTTAGGTGCCGTTATGGTGCGATTGGCCTATCGTGAGAACTCCCGGCTGGACAACCTGGCGACAAGAATTCTCTAGCTCCTTATGTGCCAACAATGAGACGAGCAGCTATCAAAACGTCGAGGTCCAAGGCGGCGGCTGGCTGACGATGATCCTGTCATGCCTTAGTTGAGGTCGGCGAATTCACGAGTTGATCGCGGCGCGATGGGCGGATTCAAACGGTCGTCGCAACATCCCGGATGTTAGAGGTTGCGATGAGCATTGGGTCAAACGAGACAGAAACCTCCATGCAGACACTGACACCCATCCTTTCGACGGTCACGGCGGCATTCCTGGCGTCCTTCGTCGAGGTCGTCGAGGCCTTCACCATCGTGCTTGCTGTCGGGCTGACGCGCAGCTGGCGCCCGGCGCTCACCGGCGCCGCACTGGCGCTGGCGGTGCTGACGGCCCTGGTGCTGGCGTTCGGCCCAGTGTTGGCACTCGTACCAATCAGCACGCTGCAGTTCGTCGTCGGGGTGCTGCTGATCCTGTTCGGCATGCGCTGGCTGCGAAAAGCCATTCTGCGCGCTGTTGGCGTCATCGCCATACATGACGAGGCGGCGGCGTTCTCCAGGGAAACCGCTGCCTTGCACCAGCAGGCAAACGACCGCCGCGCCGACTACCTCGCTGGACTGGCGTCGTTCAAGGCAGTGCTCCTCGAGGGCGTCGAGGTGGTGTTCATCGTCATTGCCGTCGGAGCAGCACACGGGCACACGCTTTACGCCGGCCTCGGCGCGCTGGCGGCGTTCTTCCTGGTGATGCTTATCGGCCTGGCGGTCCACCGGCCGCTGGCGCGGGTGCCGGAGAATGCGCTCAAATTCGTCGTCGGGCTGATGCTGACCAGCTTCGGCATCTTCTGGACCGGCGAAGGGATTGGCGCCGACTGGCCGGGCGCCGATCTCGCTTTGCTCGCCATTTTCGCTATCGTCGCGCTGGCGTCGTTTGCCATGGTGCGCTGGCTGCGCAGCACCTACCCCACACTCACCGGAGAGCTCGCCCGATGAACGTCATTCGGCTCGCAGCCAAGGAATGCCTTGGCATGTTCGTCGATGACGGCAGTCTGGCGCTGCTGGCGCTGGTTCTGGTGGCAGTCATCGCGGCGGCTGTAAAGCTGCTGGGGCTGCCCCCGCTGCTCGGCGCTGCCCTGCTGTTGATTGGTTGCCTCGCCATCCTGTTGCACAGCGTTCGCCGCGCTGCACAGCTGCGGCAGAACTCCAAACCTTGAAGCCGTTCGCGTTCCCGTTTGACAGGTTGATGAAAGGTTGATGCCATAACTATGCCGCGCGTCCTCGCAATGTCGCAAAAGCGATGGGAGAAGAGAGGGACGCGGGAACCGAACCAAGGGAAGAGGCCATGTCGCCTAAGCGAACACTGCTTGATTCAGCCGCTACAATTGCACTCGTCGCCACCATAGCCCTGTCCGCACCATCGGCTCGCGCCGACGATAAGATCTCCATCATGGTGGGTGGCTACGAGAAGCAGATCTATCTGCCCGCCAAGCTGGCGGAAGCGCTCGGCTACTTCAAGGACGAAAGTCTCGATGTCGAATTGCTGAACGAGCCGGCCGGCGTCGATGCCGAGAACGAGATGCTGGCCGGGGCCGTGCAGGCGGTGGTCGGTTTCTACGACCACAGCATCGATCTGCAGGCGAAGGGCAAATTCGTCGAATCCGTTGTCCAGTTCAGCCAGGCGCCCGGAGAAGTCGAACTCGTTTCCACAAAGCATCCTGAGATCAAATCGCCCGGCGACTTCAAGGGAATGAGCCTTGGCGTGACTGGCCTCGGCTCCTCGACAAACTTCCTGACGGAATATCTTGCCGTCAAGAACGGCTTGAAGCTCGGTGAATTCACTTCGGTTCCGGTCGGCGCCGGCAACACCTTCATCGCCGCTATGCAGCAGGACAAGATTCAGGCCGGCATGACGACCGAACCGACGATCACCCGGCTTCTGAAGACCGGCGAAGCTTCCATTCTTGTCGACATGCGTACGATGGAAGGTACCAAAGCCGCGCTCGGCGGCACCTATCCGGCTGCTTCCCTCTACATGCAAACGGACTGGGTCGACGCCCACAAGGAGACGGTGCAGAAGCTGGCCAATGCCTTCGTCAAGACACTGAAGTTCATCAACACCCATAGCGGCGCCGAGATCGCCGAAAAGATGCCGAAGGACTACTATGTCGGCGACAAGGAAGGCTATGTGAAGGCGCTGGACGCCGGCAAAGCAATGTTCACCGCCGACGGCGTCATGCCGGAAGGCGGCCCGGAAACGGTGCTAACCGTGCTCTCGGCCTTCAAGAAGGACCTGCAGGGCAAGCAGATCGACCTGTCGAAGACCTACACCACCGAGTTCGTCAAGAACGTGAAATAGCCGACATCGCCGGCGCGAGCCTCGCGCCGGATCCATCCTGTTTCTGCGTCCGGCGATCTCCCGCGCGGCGACCGCTGGGCCTTGGAGTATCTTTATCATGGCTGCCGAAAAAACCGTTCCGGCGATCGAGCTGATCAATGTCAGCCGCCGCTTCCTCTCCCCCACCGGCAAATCGCTGACCGCGTTGCGCGACTTCACCATGACGGTCGAGCGTGGCGAATTCGTCGCCGTCGTCGGCCCGACCGGCTGCGGAAAGTCGACCAGCCTCAACCTGATCACCGGTCTAGCAGCCCCAAGCGCCGGCGAGGTTCGCGTCATGGGCGGCCCAGTCAAGGGAATAGACCCACGCATCGGCTTCGTTTTCCAGAGCGACGCCCTGTTTCCCTGGCGCACGGTGATCGAGAACGTCATGGCGGGCCCGCTGTTTCGCGGCAGGCCGAGGTCGGCGGCCATGGCCGCGGCGCGCGACTGGCTGGCGCGCGTCGGCCTGTCGCGGTTCGAGCAGCATTATCCGCACCAGCTTTCGGGCGGCATGCGCAAGCGCGTGGCGCTCGCCCAGACCTTCATCAACGGCCCCGAGATTCTGCTCATGGATGAGCCGTTCTCCGCACTCGACGTGCAGACACGCGTGCTCATGCATGAAGAGCTGCTGCGGCTGTGGTCGCAGGCCAAGGCCTCGGTGGTCTTCGTCACCCATGATCTGGAGGAGGCGATCGCCCTGGCCGACAAGGTCTATGTGCTGACTGCTGGTCCGGCGACAGTGAAGTCGGTCTACACCATCGATCTGCCGCGGCCGCGCGTCGTCGCCGATATCCGTTACGAGCAGAGCTTCATCAATTATTCGCGCACAATCTGGGCCGATCTCAAGGAAGAGGTCGAGACCAGCTATGCGCGGGCCGCCGCCTGAGGGAGAACATTATGACTGATGCTGCCATCGACGTCAGCGCCGGAAGCTTCAGGCCAGGAACCTCTGACGCCGAAATCGAAGCCGCCGCCGCAAAGGCGGCGAAGCACCGCCGCCGCACGGTAATCTTCTGGCGGATTGCCATCCTCGTCATCTTCCTGTCCTTGTGGGAAATCGCCGGCCGCCTCGCCTGGATCGATCCGTTCTTCTACGCGATGCCGAGCACGATCGCGGCCAGGCTCTACGAATGGACGACGGAAGGAACGTCGGAAGGACCGCTCTGGTACCATCTCTTTGTCACCATGGAGGAAGCCACTATCGGCTTCGTGACCGGTTCGGTTACCGGCATCATCATCGGCGTCGCGCTTGGCCGCAACCGCATGGCCGCGGATATCTTTTCCATCTACATCAAGGTGATCAATTCCATTCCTCGCGTGGTATTGGCGCCGATCTTCATCATGATCCTGGGCCTGGGGCTGGCCTCGAAAGTGGCGCTCGCCTTCGTCATGGTTTTTTTCGTGGTCTTTCATAACGCCTTCCAGGGCGTGCGCGAAGCCGACCGGGCGATGATCGCCAACGCCCGTATCCTTGGCGCTTCCGACTGGCAATTGACACGCTCGGTGATCGTGCCGTCGGCGATGAGCTGGATCTTCGCCAGCCTGCATGTCAGCTTCGGCTTTGCCATAATCGGCGCCATCGTCGGCGAGTTCGTCGGCTCGCGCTACGGCATCGGCCTGCTTATCAACATCGCCAAGGGCTCCTTTGACGCGGCCGGCATGTATGCCGCGATCGTCATCGTCATGGTGGTGGCGCTCGGTGCGGAATATCTGATGACGATGGTCGAGGACCGGCTGGCGAAATGGCGTCCGCAGCCCCTGCACGAGACGCAATGACCTGAACCAAGTCGGGAAGCTGAATCAGGCTTGGGCTGCCTGGTAGGCGGGCAGCTTGGCTTGGGCGCTCAATCCGGGCAGCGGCTTGCGGTTGGCGAGCGCGATCTCGCCGTCATGCGACGAGACAATCTCGCGCACGATGGCGAGACCCAAGCCGGTGCCTTCGCTGTCCGGTTCGGACCCTCTATAAAAGCGCTCGAACACCTTTTCCTTGTCGCCTTCGGCAATGCCCGGTCCCGTATCTTCCACCTGCAGCACGATCCAGCTCGCATCGCGGCCGATCCTTGCGGTGACCGAGCCGCCTTGTGGGGTGTAGCGCAGGGCGTTGTCGACCACGTTGACGACAAGTTCGCGAAGCAAGGTCGGATGTCCCCACACGATGAGATCATCTCCCTCGGACTCGAATCCGAGGTCGATGTTGCGCGACAGCGCCGCCTGCGCCAACCCCTCGAGAGCATCCCTGGCCACGGCGCTGAAATCGACGCTGGATTTCATCAGCGAAGAGCTACCCTGCTCGGCGCGGGCAAGTGAAAGAAGCTGGTTCGACAGCCGCGCCATGCCATCGACAGACATGTCGACCGCGGCCAGAATTTCATCCTTGGTGCCGATATCGCGTTCGCGCAGGCCGACGCTGACCTGCGTCTTCAACAGCGCCAGCGGCGTCCGCAACTGGTGCGCGGCGTTGGCGACGAAGCGCCTCTGCGTGGCCATCTGGCGCTGGATGCGGTTGAAGGCCTCGTTCAGCGCTTCGACAAGCGGGCGCAATTCGCTCTGGACAGTGTCGGCGGCGAAAGGCTTCAGTTCCGCCGGATCGCGCTCCATCACATCGTTGCGAAGGCGCAGGATCGGCGCCAAGCCACGGCGCAGCCCGAAAACGCCGAGCAGGCCGGCAGCCGCGACGAGCAGCACCTGGTCGCGCAGCGCCTTGAGCCATAGGCCGGTCATCAGCTTGTCGTGCCCCCTCAACGTCTGACCGACCGCCACCATTGCATTGCCCGGGTTCTGCTTGCTGACCATGGGCTGGGCAATGGCAACCGCATGGACAGGCTGGTCGCGAAACGTCGTTTCGAAATAGACCGGATTGAGATCGGCGGGTTGGCCAGGCGGTGCGATGACATCGGGATAGCCGGCAATGACTTGGCCACGTGGTGTCGTCACGCGGTAGACGACGCGGTCGGGCTGATCGGATGCGAACATTTCCAGCGCAGCCGGCGGGATCGGCGCTTCCAGCACGCCGTCGTTTTCGCGAATGTTTTCCGCGATTACCCGAGCCGATGCCAGAAGGGTTCGATCGGTGATCAGATTGGCGGTTTCCTCCGCATTCTTGTAGGTCGTCCACACGTTGAACGAGACGACGGCCGTCAGTGGCACGACGAGCCAGGCGAGCAGTTCACGCTGGAGGCTTCTAGTGGCCATCGTCGATTCGCAGGGCGTAGCCGAGACCGCGAAGAGTGGTGATCGCCATGCCGCTGCCCTCCAGCTTCTTCCTGACGCGGTGAACGCAGATTTCCAGGGCGTTCGGATTTGTCTCGTCGTCGAAGCCGAAGATACTCTCGGCGAGCATAGTCTTCTGGACCGGCCGACCGGCGCGCATGATCAGCGTTTCAAGCACGGCATGTTCGCGAGCGGTCAAGTGAAGCGGGCTTTCGCCGAGGGTGAAGGCACGTGCCTGCGTGTCGAAGGCGAGCGTGCCGAACCGCACCATCGGGTCGAAGTTTGCCCGACCACGCCGCAGCTGCGCGCGGACGCGCGCCTCGAATTCATCGACGTTGAACGGTTTGACCAGATAGTCGTCGGCGCCACTGTCGAGGCCACGCACCCGGCTCGATACGGCATCGTTGGCGGTGAGAATGATGACGGGCGTTGTGCTGCCGCGACTTCGCAGCCGCCGCAAGATCTCGATGCCATCAAGATGCGGCAAGGCCAGATCGAGGATGACCAGCGCATAGTCCTGACTGGCGAGTGCGAGGTCGGCATCGTCGCCGCGATAGACGCAGTCGATCACGTAATGATCGCGCCGCAGCAGGCGGGCAAGCCATGTCGACAATTCGCGATTGTCTTCAGCAAGTAAAATACGCATTCAATGTAATCCGTCTCAACGGCCGACAGCCACATCGCGAAAGAGTGCGTCTACAAGGGGTCCGGCGAAAATGTTTTGGCCAATGTTGGGAGATGGGTTTTCCGTTGGCCGCCGTCCCGCTAGTGCCCTTCCGGTAAATGACCATCCGATATCGCAAATTCCCGGTCTGTATTGCGCCAAGTGCCGAAAATCAGTCGATGCTCTTATGTCTTTAGCGAAAACGGTCGCTACTGTCCCAGTTGATAGCGACGAGCGTGGGCGAATGGCAGCAGATTTATGCATTGATCAATAGAGGGTGAACAGTGTCGGCAGGAAGCCGCCATTCCTAAAATGCTCGACCGTTTCGATCACCGGAAAAAGGGCGAGGAAATAAAGCCCGTCATAGAATGTTCGCTTCAAGGCATGCGTTGAGAACTGTCGTTCGGCCTGGTCGGCAAACAACAGCGGGTTCGGCCAGAAGCGCGGCGTTCGCTCCGCATACGCCAGATAAGCGGGGCCAAACTTTCCCAGCAGGAATTCAGCTTCCTTGCGCGCCGTCACCCGAAAAACGACGAAACTGGCTAGGCCAAGTGCCACGGCCACCACGACGGATCCATATATCAGCCCAATGCCCACCGCGCCGATCGTTGAGAAGAAGTAGAGCGGGTTCTGGGTCATCGAAAATGGCCCGGCGGAAATCAACTCTTCGTTCTTTCTGCCGCCGACATAGAGAATGCTCCACAGACGGCCACCGACACAAATGAGGATGAGGAGGCCGCCCAGCAGTTCGACGAACTCGTGTCCGCTCGACCCTTCGCTCAGGAACGGCTTGACAAACAGCAGCAGCGCTATGGCCAGGACGGCCGCTACCTGGAGAACGATGAGGCGCTTGTGCTGGTCGAATGCCTTTGGTGAAGGTTTGAGGGAGGCGTAGGTCATTGGTTTCCCGCGGCTCTGGCAAGTCTATGGGTGGGCCGAAGTGTCGTTGCGCGTAACCAGCTACTCTTTCCGCCGCCTGATGGCGAGGCAATCGACGGGTTTTCTCGAATTCTTACAAAAAAGTAAACCACCGGACAGATGCCGGCGAACTCGCCTCCCTATGGTCGCTGCTGCCGGTAGTCGCTGCTGCCGGTCGACTGGCCAGAGCTTGATCGACACTGCCGGAACCCCGGCGCCAAATAGGGAAGATATCACATGAACAGACTGGTTCTCGCCCTCGCGCTCGGTACAGTTGCCATCGCCAACACGATTTTATCAGCATCCGCAGCCACGACCCCTTGCGAAACCTCGCTCAAGGATCTGAGGGCAGCAGAAGCAACGGCGAAACTCAGCGATACGGACAAGACCAAGGTTTCCGAGCTGGAGACCAAGGGAATCGAGCGCTGCAACGCCGACGACGACAAGCGCGCCGACGACTTCTTCGCTCAGGCCATGAAAATCCTGGGCAAGTAAGTCGACCCTACCTTCTCCATCAACGACAGGGATACAGCCATGCTCTCGCCAGCCGCCCGATGGGTCGCGCCTGCTCTTAACCGGGTTCCCGATGTCACCGTCGATTTCTGGCTGATCAAGCTCTTGGCGGTGACCATGGGCGAGACGGCGGCCGACTATCTCGCCGTCAATCTCGGCCTCGGGCTCACCGTTACGTCGCTGATCATGACCGGCATCCTGATTGTCGCGCTCATCCTTCAATTCGCGCAGAAACGTTATGTGCCATGGGCCTACTGGCTGGCGGTCGTGCTGATCAGCGTTGTCGGCACGCTGATCACCGACAATCTCGTCGACAATTTCGGGGTGCGGCTTGAAACGACGACGATTGCATTCAGCATCGCGCTCGCCGCAACATTCGCGGTCTGGTACGCCAGCGAGAGGACCCTGTCCATCCACACGATCTTCACCACCAGGCGTGAGATCTTCTACTGGTTGGCGATACTGTTCACCTTCTCGCTGGGCACCGCGGCAGGCGATCTGGTCGCCGAAAAGTTCGACATGGGCTACCTCACCACCGGCCTGTTGTTTGGCGGCGTCATCGCGCTGATCGCCTTTGCCCATTATGTTCTCAAACTGGACGGCATCCTTGCCTTCTGGCTCGCCTACATCCTGACGCGGCCGCTGGGCGCTTCATTCGGCGACCTGCTCTCGCAGCCGGTCGAATATGGCGGCCTAGGCTTTGGCACCACCTTGACCAGCATCCTCTTCCTTGGCTGCATCATCGCCCTGGTTCTCTACATGAGCCTGAAGAAGGACACCGACGAGGCCGACAAAATCCTGCTTGAATCGGAGTAGGAATCAAGCATCTGCACACCCGCCTGACGCGACGAGAACGCGCCAAAACGTCACGGATCCCTGCCGTGGGTTGCTATGGGCAGCTATCGCGCTCACCTCATGGACAGAAGAATGAACTCCAAGAAATCCGGTTATAGCGGCCTCCAAATTAGCCTGCATTGGACGATAGCGGCGCTTGTCCTGTTCCAGCTCCTGTTCGGGGAAAACATGACAACCTACGTCGATGCGGCAGCGGCAGGACGCCGACTGTCAACCTACGAGCAGACCATGGGGTCCGCCCATTACTGGGTCGGCCTGGCGATCCTGTTGCTGGTGTTCGTGCGACTGGCCGTCCGCCTCTTTGTCGGTGCGCCCAAGCCGCAATCGACAATGCCGAAATGGATGGCTTTCGCCTCACGCGCAACGCATGCACTGTTCTACGGCTTTCTCGTCGCTGTTCCTGTTTCCGGGCTTCTGGCCTTTCATCTCTGGGGCTGGATGGGCGATATCCATGCCTGGGCAAAGCCGGTGTTCATCGTCCTGATCTGCATTCATGCCAGTGCGGCACTCTTCCATCATTTTATTCTGAAAGACGCCGTGCTGCGCAGGATGCTTGTTCCTGCGCGCGATCCGGTCGGATGACACTGTGGGCATGTGCAACGACGACGAGCGAGCAGGCGCTGGCGGATATTCTAGGAACGGACCGCCGCCGGTGCTAGCATGCCGCACTGACAAAGCCTCGGCAACAGACCGGAACAGAGATGCGACTTCTCCTTGTTGAGGATGACCCACGGACGGCCGACTACGTCGTCAAGGGACTGAGCGAAGCCGGGCATGTCTGCGATCTGCTGCGCAACGGGCATGACGCGCTGTTTGCCGCGACACGCGACTCCTATGACGTGATCATAGCGGATCGGATGATCCCCGGCCTCGACGGCCTGTCGATGATCAAGGCGGTGCGTGCCGCCGGGGTGCGAACGCCGGCGATCTTTTTGACCTCGGTCGGTGGCGTCGATGACCGGGTCGAAGGACTGGAGGCCGGCGGCGACGACTATCTCGTCAAGCCTTTCGCCTTTTCCGAGCTGCTCGCCCGCATCAACGCCCTTGGCCGCCGGCCGCCGGCGCAGGAGCAGAAGACCGCATTGCGGGTCGCCGATCTCGAAATGGATCTGATCATGCGCCGCGTCACCAGGCAGGGGCATGTGATCGACCTGCAGCCGCGGGAATTCAGCCTGCTCGAAGTGCTGATGCGTGGCGAAGGCCGCGTCATCACCCGGACCATGCTGCTGGAACGCGTCTGGGATTTCCATTTCGATCCCAAGACGAGCGTCGTCGAAACCCATATCAGCCGGCTGAGGACCAAGATCGACAAGCCGTTCGAAACCCAGCTTATCCATACGGTTCGCAACACCGGCTACAGTCTGCACGCGCCTATCTAGACCATGATCCCAAAAGTGGGCACGGTTGTTGGAAAAGATCATGGTCAAACAAGAAGATAGAGCCCCATCCCTTTACTATCGGGGTGGAACGGGCTCCAGCCTGCTGCGCAGCACGCCTTTCCGGCTTGCCCTGACCTTTGCCTTCCTGTTCGTGCTTGCCTTTATCCTGTCGGGCGCCATCGTCTATCAGCTGATGAGCGCCGACCTTGCCCAGCGGCTCGACGAATCCATCAAAGAGACCTATTCCGTGGTGGCGGCAACTTATGCCGAAAGCGACCTGGAGGATCTGGTTGCCACGGTCGACAGCCATGCGGCACTCTCAACCAAGAAAGAGCAGCTGTTCTCGCTGACCGGTCCGGCCGGCAATCATCTTGCCGGCAACTTTACCGCGGCGGACCTTCCCGACGGCTTCTCGATGTTTGAGGCCACCATGCCCGGCGTGCCAGCCGACACCGTCTATAGGGCCTGGTCCGGTTCGGTTGGCGGAAACAGTCTGACGGTCGCTTTCAGCCTTTCCGAGACCGAAGAGCTGGAAAGCATTGTGCTGATGAGCTTCGGCTGGGGAACCCTCATCATCACCGGCCTGGCGGTGGCCGGCGGCGCCTTGCTGGCCTCGCGTGTCCAGCGCCGCCTCGACGGTATCGCCGCCACTATGGTCGATGTGTCGCATGGGCGGCTTGACGCCCGCATTCCCCTGGTTGGCAACGGCGACGATATTGACGGGGTTTCCGCCCAGGTCAACGCTGCGCTCGACCGGCTGTCGGCGCTGGTCGAAGGCATGAAGCAGGTCAGCGCCAACATCGCGCATGATTTGAAGACGCCGCTGAACCGCCTGCAGATGATTTTGGAAGCCGCCGCCGACAAGACCGCTTTGGGCGAAGCGGTTTCCGATGATTTGGCGGACGCGCGGGCGGAAGGGCTCCAGATCAATGAGACGTTCGATGCCTTGCTGCGCATCGCCCAGATCGAGGCTGGAGCACGCAAGGCGCGCTTCATCGATCTGGACGTCAATGGCGTCGTTGAGAGCATTGCCGAAATCTATGCGGACGTTGCCGAGGATGACGGAAAGTCGCTGACGGCAAAGATCTTTCAAGGCGCACAATGTCAGATCCAAGGCGATTGGGAATTGTTGACGCAGATGTTCGCCAATCTGGTGGAGAACGCCTTGCGGCATTGCCCGGCAGGCACCGTCATCGAATTGTCGGTGACCCGGCAGGACGACCGCATTGTTGCGAAAGTCGGCGACGACGGCCCGGGGATTCCTATTGAGGAGCGTGAAAAAGTGTTCCAACGGCTCTACCGGCTCGACAACAGCCGCTCGACGCCCGGCAGCGGCCTTGGGCTTAGCCTGGTGCGCGCCATAGCCGATCTGCACGGCGCATCCATTGCCCTGGAGGACCGTCATCCAGGCCTCGCGGTGGTGGTCAGTTTCCCCGCTGCTAAATCATCGGCTGGCTAGCCACTGCCCTCCAAGCTTACCAATCCGTATGAACCAGGCGACATGCCTGTAAGCTTGATGCGCGATAGTGAGCGCATCCGCCGTGCCAACTCGAAAGGCCGCTCAAATGATGTCCGCTCATCGAAAAATCAGCCGGATCCTGCCGATGCTTACTGTCGCGGCATGTCTGGGCGCTGCCGGCGCGCTCATTCCAGGTTTCGCAAATCTGCCGGCGTTAGCGGCCGAGAAGGTCGTCCCCGCGGAAAAGAACCCTCCTGGGGACATTCCCGATACGCAGGTCTTCATCGACTATGCCTCGCCGCAAGGTTTCACCATGAAGGTGCCGGAGGGCTGGGCGCGCTCGGATCATGCCGACGGCGCCAGCTTCGTCGACAAGCTCGACGGCGTCGTTGTCTCCGTGGCGAAGGCGGACGCCGCGCCAACCGTCGACAGCGTCAAGGCGGACTATGTTCTGAAGCTGCAATCCACCGGTCGAGCCATTCGGGTTACGGCGGTCAAGCAGGTCAAGCTGCCGGCGGGGCCGGCAATCCGCATCGTCTACACGTCCAACTCCGAACCGAACGCGGTGACCAACAGGCAGGTCCGCCTGGAAAATGAGCGCTACCTCTATTTCAAGGACGGCAAGCTCGTCACGCTCGAACTCTATGCGCCAAAGGGCGCCGACAATGTCGACCAGTGGCAGTTGATGTCCAACTCGTTGCGGTGGAAGTGAGATGCACGCGCTGGACGCGCACGAACTCTATCGGTTCTATCACATCGGCGACGACGAGACGGCTGCACTGCGCGGTGTAAGTTTTCAGATGTCGCCCGGTGAGATCGTCGCCCTGACCGGGCCGTCCGGCAGCGGCAAGTCCACCTTGCTGGCCTGCGTAACCGGGCTGGACGAGCCGGATGGTGGTCATGTCGAGGTGGCCGGCCTGCGCCTGACCCGACGATCGGAGGCCGAGCGCACGCGCATTCGCATCGCCAATTTCGGCATCCTCCTACAGTCCGGCAACCTGTTTGGCCACCTGAGCGTCGAGCAGAACATCCGTTTGCAGATGCTGCTGGCGGGAAAGCAGGACGAGAAACGAATTGGCGCCCTGCTGGAAAGCGTCGGCCTGTCGCATCGCGGAAATGCATTTCCAACCGAGCTTTCGGGCGGCGAGACGGCGCGCGCCGGCCTTGCCGTGGCGCTGGCCGCGGATCCCCCCATTCTGGTTGCCGATGAGCCGACCGCGGAGGTCGACCGCGACACTGAATCAGGGCTGATCGAGCAGTTCGAGGCCAGACGCGAAGCCGGACTGGTGACGCTGCTCGCAACCCACAGCAAAGCGCTGGCGCAAAGAGCCGACCGGATCATCCGTCTGAGAGACGGGAGGATCGAGGGTGAGTAGGACGCTAGTTGTCGGCAAAGGTCTTGGCCGCGACTTTCATGATGGGAACGCCGGCCGGATCACCGTTTTGCGCGATGTCGACTGCGAGATCGCGGCGGGCGCGCGCATTGCCTTGGTCGGGCCTTCCGGCAGCGGCAAGACAACGCTGCTGCATATTCTTGGCGGGCTGGACAGACCGACGACCGGCACCATTGAATGGCCCGGGCTCGGCCCGTTCGAGGAACTGCGGCCGCGTCAGGTCGGATTCGTGTTCCAGTCGCCCAGCCTGTTTCCCGCCCTTACGGCGGCCCAGAATGTCGGCCTGCCAATGGTGCTGGCCGGCGAAAGCGCCGCGGATGAAACCGCGGCAGCACTGCTGGAATCGTTTGGCCTCGGCGAGCTTGGCGACAAACTGCCGGAGGAATTGTCCGGCGGACAGTCGCAGCGCATTGCCATGGCCCGGGCGCTGGCCACAGGACCGAAACTCGTTCTTGCCGACGAGCCAACCGGGCAGCTCGACAGCCGGACGGCGCAATTCTTCTTCGACGCCGTGCTGGACCGGCTGGAGGACACCGGCGTGGCGCTGGTCGTGGCGACGCATGACGAAGCGGTCGCGGCTCGCATGGCAACGCGCTGGACAATGGATCACGGCCGGCTGGTCACCGGTCGGCCGTGGAACGTCACAGCATGATGCTTTTGCTTTGGCTTCGGGGCATACTCGCCCGTCGTTTCGTTCGTATCGCCGGCTCGATGGCGGGCGTCGCGCTCAGCGTAGCGCTTCTCGCGGCGATGGCGCTTTTTCTCGCCAGCGCCAGCTCCTCTATGACGGCTCGCGCCATATCGGCCGTGCCGATCGACTGGCAGGTCCAGGTGATTTCCGGTGCCGATCCGGACTTGATCGGTAAGGCGGTGAGCGAAGCCACGCCGGTCAAGGCCGTTTACCAGGTCCGCTATGCGGATGTCGCCGGTTTCGAGGCCCAGACCGGCGGCACCACGCAGACCACCGGACCGGGACAGGTCATCGCCTTCGATAGCGGCTATTCCCGGGCCTTTCCGGCCGAAGTCCGGCCGCTTTCCGGCAAGACCGACGGTGTTCTCATTGCCCAGCAGACGGCGGCCAACCTACATGTCGGCCCCGGCGACACGGTGTCGATCAAGCGAATCGGGCTGCCCCCGGCAGAAGTGAAAGTTGCCGGCGTGATCGACCTTCCCGACGCCGATTCGCTGTTCCAGGCGGTAGGCCTGCCGCCCCAGGCTGCTCCGCAGGCGCCGCCTGACAATGTGCTTGTGCTGTCACGGCAGGACTGGCAGCAATTGTTCGACCCGCAGCAGAAAATGCGCCCCGACACCACCAGGCTGCAATGGCATGTTCGGCTCGCCCATGAGGCGCTGCCCACCGATCCTGTCACGGCCTATACATTCGTCACCAGTGCAAAGCGCAACCTCGAGGCGCGGACCGTGGGTCAGGCTCTGGTCGCCGACAATCTCGGCTCCCGCCTCGGAGCAGTCCGCGAGGACGCACTTTACGCCTCCGTGCTGTTCCTGTTTCTCGGGCTGCCCGGCATTGCGCTGGCCATTGCGCTCACCTTTGCGGTCACATCGTCCGGTGCGGCGCGCCGGCGGATGGAGCAGGCGCTGCTGCGCGTCCGCGGCGCCACGACAAGGACAATCCTGTCCCTGTCGGCAGCCGAGGCCGCGATCGCCGCTGTCGGCGGAACTGCGCTTGGCATAGCCGCGGCGTTGCTCTTCGGCCGCATCGCTTCGGGCCAGCATGTAACGGCGAGCACGAGCGGTCCGACACTGCTTCTTGTCGCCTTGTTCGGGCTGCTCGTCGGTTTCGTCGCCTTTCTGTTTCCTGCCTGGCGTGACGCGCGCTGGGCGACTGTCAGTGCCGCGCGGCGTGCCGTCAGCCGCTCGGGGACGCCGGTCTGGCAGCGCCTATGGCTGGACATGCTTTTGCTCGCGGCAGCCGGGCTCTTCTTCTGGCAGTCGGCGAGCACCGGATACCAGATCGTGCTGGCACCCGAAGGCGTCGCCGCAACCTCGGTGGACTACAAGGCGTTCATCGCACCGGCGCTGTTCTGGCTGGGCATGGCGCTGCTGACCGTGCGGCTGTCGGGCACTATCATCGCGCGCAACGGCGCGGGCCTTCGGGCGATCATCGCGCCAGTCGCCGGGCCTCTCGCGAACGTCGTATCGGCGGCGCTGTCTCGGCAATCGGGACGCCTGACCGTCGGCATCGCCATGACCGCGCTGGCGATCTCCTTCGCCACGTCGACCGCGATCTTCAACACCACCTACAACGCACAGGCGCGCATCGACGCGGAATTGACCAATGGTTCCGACGTCACCGTCTTCGGCACATCGGGCAGGCCGGCCGGGACACATCTGGCAGCGCTGGCCGCACTGCCCGAGGCGGCAGCGGCAGAGCCCATGCAGCACCGTTTCGCCTATGTCGGCGCCGACCTGCAGGATCTCTATGGCATCGACCCCATGCGCATCGAACGCGCAACGAGCCTTTCCGATGCCTATTTCAGCGGCGCCAGCGCGGCCAGCATGCTCGACCAGCTCACCCTGACTCCCAACGGTGTTCTGGTGTCGGAAGAGACCGTGCAAGACTTCCAGCTCCAGCAAGGCGATACGATCAATCTTCGGCTCATGGATGCAAAGGATCACCAGTACCATCCCATCGCCTTCAGGTTCATTGGTGTTGTGCGTGAGTTTCCGACCGCGCCGAAGGACTCCTTCCTCGTCGCCAACGCCGCCTACGTGGGCCGCATGACCGGGTCGGATGCATCCGAATACGTCCTGATGCGGGCAAAGGCCGATCCGTCAGCGCTGGCACGACAGGCCGTTTCGGTGCTTTCCTTCGATCCGTCGCTGAAGGTTGCCGACATCGCACAAGCCGCTCATCTCATCGGCTCGAGCCTGACGGCGGTCGACCTCGGCGGGCTGACCACGATCGAACTGGGGTTTTCTGTTGTCATGGCGGCTGCCGCCGCCGGCCTGATGCTGGCATTGGGGTTCATCGAGCGCCGCAGGAACTTCGCCATACTGAGCGCCATCGGCGCCAAGCCCCGGCAATTGGCGGCCTTCCTGTGGGGCGAAGGCCTCCTCATCCTCGTCGGTGGTTTCGCATTCGGTCTGCTGTCGGGGTTCCTGACGGCGTGGATGTTGGTGAAGCTGTTGACTGGCGTGTTCGACCCTCCGCCCGAGGCGCTGTCGATCCCCTGGGGTTATCTTGGGGTCGTGCTCGGCCTTGTCGCCGCTTCGGTCGTCGCCGCCGTCCTGTCGGCCAGGCCTTCGTCCGGACGAGACGCCGAGCACCTGCGCGATTTCTAGAGTATCCGTGTTGGTCAAGGGACAGATGGTGTCCAGGTCCGATTGTCCCTGAGTAGTGCGTTTGCGAGGATGATGAGCTTTC
>NZ_JAMYMD010000059.1:0-17593 GCF_040318335.1 Mesorhizobium sp. M1182 | reverse complement strand
TAACTTCGCTCGTAAGGGCGACCTTAAGAGCGCAGCCTCGCTACCGTGCCGTCCTCTCGCAAGGCGGCCTTCGCCGGAGGGTATCCGCAATCCGACAGAATCTCGGATTGATTTGATTGCCGTGGCTCGAGGCCACAACCATGAACCCACAAAGACGTCTCCGGCCGGACACTTAGCAACCCGGACACTTAGCAACGAAGCCGACACAGCGGGACACCGAGGCGGATACTGTCCGCACGAATTCCTTGCAATGCACACATCAAAATCCCCGCTTGCCTTATGGCGCCGGGGTGTTTGGCTCCGTGCTGCCCAACGGAACGGAACTCTACTTCTTCGCCGACATGGCTCGAGCTGCAGCTCTAACCGGCATCGCGGTTGGTCAAGGCGATGTGGCAGCAGCCGGAACCGTGGCCCGCCGTCCAGGTGACGTTGTCGAAGCGCACTCCGGTGGCCTCGAACAGGCCGCGATCGAAGGCGCCGGCGATGCGGCAGAGCGTGGCGAGCTTCTCGTCATCGATGCCGGCTTCGACCCAGGCGTCCTTCAGCGGGCAGCGCCTGACCCTGAAGGCGATGCGGTCCGGGCCGCGTTCGACATCGGTCGGATACATGCGGCCGCCATCCGGGCTGACGGCCAGGAACGCCTCGCCGATCGCCGGTGCGTCGTTGGGGCCGAAATCGGCGAAGGCCGCCGCCGCAACCTCCCTGCCTCGCCGTTCGATGGTGCGGATCATGATCGCCTCAGCCTTTTCCGCGCCAACTTCCGCGGTCAGCTCGTCGAGCAACAGACGATAGAGATCGGCACGGTTGCGGAAGGCGGAATCGAGTTCGCGCGACAGTTTTTCGGCTCGGGCTTCGGCGTCGGTCATGATGCGTCCTGTTCGATCCTTGACAGTCTTGGCGCTGCCGCCACCAGCGCCTTGCCGATCGCGGATTGCGGCGCGTCGATGACGCTGCGGGCATCGCCGCTCTCGGCAATTCGCCCGGCGTCCAGAATGGCCATGCGGTGGGCGATGGCACGGACGACGCCGAGATCGTGCGAAATGAACAGATAGGCGATGCGCTCCTCGCGTTGAAGATCGAGCAGCAGTTGCAGGATCTGCGCGCGAACCGAAACGTCGAGCGCCGACACGGCCTCGTCGAGCACGATCAGCGACGGTTTCGTGGCAATGGCGCGGGCGATTGCAACGCGCTGGCGTTGGCCGCCGGAAATCTCGTGAATGGCGCGGCCGGCGAGACCGGGGCTGAGGCCGACGCGTTCCAGCAGAGCTGCAATTCGGCGCGGGCGCTCGGGGCCGGAGGCAATGTGATGGATGCGCAGAGGGTCGTCGAGCACACGCGCGACTGTGGCGCGTGGGTTCAAGGCGGCGAGCGGATCCTGAAACACCATCTGAAGACGGGCGCGCCGGCCGCGCAAGGCAGCGCCGTTCAGCGACAGGAAATCGCTGCCTTCAAATTCGATACTGCCGGTATCGAATTCGACGAGCCGGAGCACTAGACGAGCTATCGTCGACTTGCCGCTGCCGGAAGGTCCGGCCAGCGCCAGCGTCTCGCCGGGGTCGATGTGGAAGGAAACGTCGTCGACCGCGGCGATGGTCTTGCCGCCGCGACTGTATCGTTTGGTCAGGCCGGAAACGGCGAGCAGCGGACTGGTCATGTTCGCCGCAACAGCGGCTCGGCGTCGAAGCCGAGATGAGCGTCAAGCAGCACACGAGTGTATGCGTGACGCGGCGCATTGACGATTTGGGCTGTCGAATCGAGCTCGAGCAGCTCGCCATGCCGGAACACCGCTATGCGCTCTGCAAGCTCAGCGGCCAGCGCAATGTCGTGGCTGATGAACAGCAGCGTCATACCGTCCTCGGCCACCAGTCGCCGGATCAGCCCGACAATCTCGGCCTGCACGATGGTGTCCAGCGCACTGGTCGCCTCGTCGGCGACCAGCAGTTTCGGCCCGGCCGCAATCGCTGCGGCGATCGCCACGCGCTGCTTCTGGCCGCCGGAGAGCTGATGTGGAAAGGCACGCAAAGCGACATCGGGGTCGGGCAGACGGACCCGTTCGAGCAGGGTTTTTGCCTTGGCATAGGCGTCTCGCCAACTGAGGCCGAGATGGGTGTAGGCGACTTCCGCGATCTGCTTGCCTATTGGCATCACCGGATCGAGACTTGCGGATGGGTCCTGGAAAATAAAGCCGATGTCACGGCCACCGATTGGAGCATGGTCGCGAAGACCGGCAGGTGCCTTGGCACCAAACATTGGTGGCGGGCGCAGGAGCCAATCGATACGGCCTTCGATCTTGGCAGTGGCCGGCAGCAGCCCGGCAATGGCTAGCGCCAGCGTGCTCTTGCCGGAACCGCTCTCGCCGATGATGGCAAAGCGCTCGCCGGCGGGGATGTCGAGGCTGACATTCTTTAGCGCCGCCACCTCGGCGCCGTCGCGGCGATAGGTCACCGTCAGACTGCGAATCGAAGCAAGCGCCGTCACGACAGGCTCCTCCTCATCGCCGTGGTCTCGACGACGCCTTCGCCGGTGAGATAGACGCCGAGCACGGTCAGCACGAGCGCTACGCCCGGAATGATCGACAGGAAGGGCGCGGTGCGCAGCACGGCGCGGCCTTCGGCGATCATGCCGCCCCAGGTTACGCGGTTGGGGTCGCCAAGGCCGAGGAAGGACAATGCCGCTTCGGTGAGAATCGCCGCGGCGACGATCACCGACGACAAAGCCATTACCGGCGGCAGCGCATTGGGGAGCACCTCGCGAAAGGCGATCTCCAGCGGATGCATGCCGATGACGCGGGCGCCGGCAACAAAATCGCGCTCGCGGATCGACAGCACTTCGGCGCGCGCCACGCGTGCCGGTCCGGTCCAGGCGCCCAGCGCGATCGCAGCGACGATGACGCCGAGCGACGGCCCGACGATGCTGACGAAAGCCAAAGCCAGCAGAAAGGCTGGGACGGTCTGGAAAGCGTCGGTGATGCGCATCAGCATCTCGTCGACAAGACCGCCGGCAAAGCCGGCCAACGTGCCGATCACGGCACCGACGGCAAGGGCGGCGGCGGCTGCTGCCAGCCCGACCGCCAGCGAGGTGCGGGCGCCGTGGAAAAGCTCGGCAAGCACGTTGCGGCCGAGGCGGTCGGTGCCGAGTGGCAACGACCAGTCCTGGAACGGCGGCAGCAACGCCGGCCCGGCAATCGCCTGCGGATCGCCGGGAAAGAACAAAGGTGCGGCAAGCGCGACGGCAAACAGCGCCGCCAGGATGACCGCGCCGGCGATCGCTTCCGGGGTCCGGAGAAAGCGGCGAAGCGGGCTCACGCGCCGGCCTCACTGGCGCCGACGCGCGGATCGAGGAAGGCGTAGGCGATGTCGACGAGAAGGTTGATGATGACGACCAGGACAGCGCTGGTGAGAATAATGCCGAGCAGTAGTGGGGTATCCCGCGCGGCCACCGCTTCCTGCGCCAGCCGGCCGAGGCCGGGGACGGAAAAGACGCTCTCGATGACGACGCTGCCGCCCAGCATTTGCGCCGACTGCAGGCCGAACATGGTGACCAGCGGCAACAGCGCGTTACGGGCGACGTGAGCGAGCACGATGCGACGGCGGGAAAGTCCCCTGGCACGGGCGGCCAGCACAAAGTCCTGCCGCCACACCTCGGCCATGCCGGCGCGCATCATGCGCAGATAGAGCGCGAGATAAATGAAGCCGAGCGCCGAAACCGGCAGGACGAGATGGCGGGCGATGTCGGCGGCGCGATCGAGGCCGCTCTTGGCCGAGGCGATACTCTCGATGCCGCCGATCGGAAACCAGCGCAGGTCGACGGCGAAGACAATGATCAGCACAAGCCCGAGCCAGAAGCCCGGCACGGCATAGAGCGCCAGCGAACCGATGGACAGGAAACGATCGCGGAAGCTGCCGGGACTGGCGCCGACATAGATGCCGAGAGCCGAGCCGAGGCCGAAGGAGAGCGCCGTGGCGCTCCCCATCAACAGCAGCGTGTTGGGCAGGCGCTCGAGGATGACATCGCGGATCGGCCGCGAAAAGCTGACCGATTGGCCGAGATCGAGATGCAGCAGCGCCCAAAGATAATTGGCCAGCCGCGTCAGCTCCGACTGGTCGAGCCCCCAGCGGTGACGCAACAGCTCGATCATGCCGGCGTCGCCACCGGTCGAGACAATGTAGGCATCGACCGCATCGCCGGGAGCGGCTTCGAGCAACAGGAACGTGCCGATGACGACAATCAGCAGCACGAAGATGCTGCCGACGAGACGGCGGCGAAGGAGGATGACGGCGCGGGTCATGGCGCAACGCCGATAGGAGAGCCAAGTCTTCCGTGCCGCGCTTTACGGCGCCCCCCTCTGTCCTGCCGGACATCTCCCCCACAAGGAGGGAGATTGGCAGTTTCGGCGATGCCGGCCGTCTTGCAACGCTGGAGATTGGCGAAAGCGACAATGACAGCCGATCTCCCCCCTCGTGGGGGAGATGTCCGGCAGGACAGAGGGGGGCGCGAAGGAACTCTCATAGCCGAAGCTGAGCACCCACATAGGCGATGTGCAAGTCTTGAGCCGACCTGCCTAAGCCTCCAGCCAAGTGTCCGCCCAGTTCGATACCGCCCAGCGCGGGTTGTTGGCGATGTTGTTGACCGTATCGCGGGCGACGCTGATGAAACTCCATTCGGCGACGTTGATCAGCGGCAGGTCGGCGGCAACTTTTCTCTGGAACTCCTTGTAGAGTTCGGTGCGGGCGGCGGTGTCGAGCGTCTCCGATGCCTTGGCGATCAGGGCGTCGAGATCGGCATTCTTGTAGCCACCCTGGTTGGAGAAGGGCACGCCGTCGGGAATACCGCTCTGCACCAGGATGGTGGTCGAGATCGCCGGATCGCCGCGGAACACCGGCGGCCCGACCGCAAGGTCGAAGGCGTGGTCGGTGTAAACCGCCTTGATGTGCGCGGCAGAGTCGTTGTTGACCAGCTGGGCGTCGATGCCAATGACGGCGAGCGCCTGGCGCAGATAGTCGCCGAACTGCTTGGTTTCGTTGAAGTAAGGCGCCGGCAGCAATCTCAATGAAAAGCGCTTGCCGTCATCGCCCCGGCTGTAGCCGGCCTCGTCAAGCAAGGCATTGGCCTTGGCGACGTCGAAAGCGTAGGTCGGCACGTCGGCGGTGTAGAATTGCGGGTCGTTTTTCGGCACCGGGCCAGTGGCGGTGGCGGCATAGCCAAGGAATACCGTCTCGACGACGAAATCCTTGTCGATGGCGTGAGCGATCGCCTGGCGTACTTTCAGGTCGGCCAACTCCTTGCGGCGATGATTGATCTCGACGACGAGCTGGTAGGTCAGCCCTTCATAACCCTTGGTGATCACCTTGAGACCGGGCACTTTGGAGATGCGGTCGAGATCGGCCAGGGGCACGGCGGAGAAGGCGGCGAGCTGGATCTCTTCGGCTTCCAGGGCGCTGGCCGCCGACGTGCGGTCCGGCAGCACCTGATAGATGATCTCGTCGAGATAGGGCTCGTCCTTGCCCCAATAGTCGGTGTTCTTCTCCAGCCGGTAATATTCGCCGGGCTTGTGTTCGGCAAATTTGAACGGTCCGGTGCCGACCGGGGCGTTGTTGGCCGGGTTGTCCTCGATCTTTCCGGTCTCGTAGATGTGCTTGGGCACCACGCTGCTCAGCGCCGGCAAGGCGTTGCGGATCAGCTGGAACGGTGTCGGCTTGGCGAATTTGAACACGGCGGTGGTTTCGTCCGGCGTGTCGACGGCCTCCAGATCCTTGAACACGGTGCGGCCGAGATTCTGCAGCGGCTTCCAGACCTGCAGCGCCGAGAAGGCGACATCGGCTGAGGTGAATGGCTTCCCATCATGCCATTTGACGCCCTCGCGCAGTTTGAACGTCAGCGACAGGCCGTCGGCGGCACCTTCCCAGCTGAGCGCCAGCCGCGGATCGAGCCCATCCTTGCCGCCGAAGGAGGCCTCGGCCAAGGTTTCCACGATCTTGCTCGAGATGAAGAAGACGCCGTTCGAGGCGACAATCGCCGGATTGAGATTGCGCGGCTCGGAATCGGCAGCGACAACCAGTCGTCCGCCCTTTCTCGGCGTCTGCGCCGAGCCGATCGTCGGCATGGCGGTGGAGGCCAACAGCAACGCCGAACCGGCCAGCATTGTACGTCTGGAAATGGTGAACTCTGGCATGATCGAACTCCGTCCTCTCCGCGGACCCAGCCGGGTCCGCCGTACCCCTCGGACGCTCGTAAGCATCCTGCAAAGCTGATTATGGGCCTTGTGCGGGGTTTCGCCAAAGACGGAATTGGCGCATCTCTACGTGGCTTTGAAATTTCCGTCCGCTGGACCAGTTGTACAGAAAACGGTTCGACGCGCGGTTCTAGCAGGACCAGGCTGGGGTAAAGTGCAGCAGGTGGAGCAGCTTTTGGGGCTGGTTCGCCCGTTCTGGCTGGACCAGATCGGGCAAAATGATGCAGATTTAAGCATAGCCGAGGTTCAGAGCCGGAAAAGCCGGTGCCGGCGAGCGGCCGGCTAAGGGATTTCAGGGAGAGAGACATGAACATTGCCCCAGGCAAGAATGCCGTCGGCAGCGTGCCGTTCGACCAGGCCAGGGTGGACGGGCTGATGGAGGAGGCCGGCATCGACGTGCTGCTCGCCACCTCCAAGCACAACACGCAATATCTGCTTGGCGGCTACAAGTTCATCTTCTTCGCCGCCATGGATGCAATCGGCCACAGCCGTTATCTGCCTTTCGTCGTCTATGAGAAAGGTGGGCCGGAGCATGCCGCCTACATCGGCAACCGCATGGAAGGCGGCGAGCACCAGAATCATCCATTCTGGACGCCGACACTGCATGCCGCCTGCTGGGGTACGCTCGATGCCGCCAATCTGGCGGTCGAGCATTTGCGAAAGATCACCAAGGGCAATGCCCACATCGGCATCGAGCCCGCCTTCCTGCCGTCCGACGCCTATATGCTGATCCGCAACGCGCTGCCGGATGCCAAGCTGATCGATGCGACTGATATGCTGGAGCGCATGCGGGCAATCAAAACCGAGGCGGAGCTGGAAAAGCTGCGCATCGCTTCGGAGCTGATCACCGATTCCATGCTGGCGACCATCGGCTGGGCACGCGAAGGCACGACAAAGAGCGAGATCATCGAACATCTCAGGCGCGAGGAGACCAATCGCGGCGCGCATTTCGAATATTGCCTGTTGACGCTAGGCTCCAGCCACAACCGCGCAGCCTCGCCGCAGGCGTGGAAACGGGGCGAAGTGATGTCGATCGATTCCGGGGGCAACTACCACGGCTATATCGGCGATCTTTGCCGCATGGGCGTGCTGGGCGACCCTGACGCCGAACTCGAGGATCTGCTGGCCGAGATCGAGACAGTGCAGCAGGCGGCCTTCTCCAAGGTCAAGGCGGGCACGCTGGGCGGTGACATGATTTCTCATGCCGAAGGCGTTCTGAAGAAATCCAAGGTTGCGGCCTATACTGATTTTTTCGCGCATGGCATGGGGCTGATCACGCATGAAGCGCCGTTCCTGATGACCAACCATCCGGTGACATATGAAGGCACCTATGCCGCAAAGCCGCTGGAGAAGAACATGGTGCTTTCGGTCGAGACGACCATGCTCCACCCGACGCGCGGCTTCATCAAGCTGGAGGACACGGTGGCGGTGACCGATGCCGGCTACGTCATGTTCGGCGATCGGGGCCGGGGCTGGAACAGAGGCGGGGGCGGCTTAGGCGCTGGTACCTAGCCCGTTCTTGAGATTACCTCGTTCGAGCAAACAATTGGTCACACCAGCGAGCATTTGCCGATATGGAACGCGAACTGCCCAAGCAGGTCTTTATCGACGGGTGCGAGCAGATCTCCATGGAGTTCGAACCGATTGGGTTCCGCTTTGCGAAAACCGGTCCTCATGCGAGTCGTCGGGCCGGCGACTGGGCATTCAAAATCTCCTTTCAATCAAACTATCTGAACGTCGGCGGCGAGTACGTCGAACTCGTCGTGCATGCGTCGGTCTACAGCAAGGCAATAAAGGAGTGGGACGAGCGGACATGGAACATCGCAAACCCGCATACCCGCCAGGCTGAAATCGCGAACATCGTTGCCAACATCCAAACGACTGTCCTGCCGCTCTTCGAACGTTTCGACGTTCCGCGCAAACTAGCCGAACAGGTCGCATGTTCTGAAGTTCCGGGCTTCATGTTCCCTGAAAATGCTGTTCGATTTGTACTCTGGCAGCTTGGTCCGGAGGCAGCGGAAAACTGTTTGTCCTACTGGGTGGCGCGCTTACCTTCGCCGGATGCTTTCCGATCAGAGCGCGATGTCCCCACTTTGCCGGATAGGCTCGCTCTGGGAAGCGATACTAACAACCTAGCAAGGGTCGCTCGTGCGATGAAGATTGGCCTCAGCCTGTGACATTATCTGCCCGGCGGGATCAACCTGAAATCCGGCAACTCCCGCAATGCCAGTTCCGGCCCTGCCGGCGAATAGACGACGAAAAGCTGCATGCCCGCATCGCCGGTATTGAGCGTCGAGTGGAAGCGGCTTTCCGGCACATAGATGGTGCAGCCGGGGCCGACTTTCTCGACGACCGGGTTGCCTTTCTCGTCTTCGACCATCTGCTCGCCATTGCCTGAGATGACAAAGATGATCTCCTCCGCACCCGGATGGTTATGACGCGTATGGCCTTTGCCTGACGGTAGGTCGACGACACCACCGGAAAATCGCTTTGCGCCGTTCACTTCGGGAGCGACCGTCAGCGACAGCCTGCCCCAGTCGAAGCCGAAGGCGCTGACGTCTTTTGGATATACGAATACCTTGCTGTTCTCCGTCATCGTTCCACCCTTCTGTTTGCTGGTCTCTACGCAGCGCCGAACGTGACCGCCTTGAAATCCGCCGTCTGCCTGGCGATTGAGGCTTCCGCCGGCAGCCGCTCCATCGAACTGGCGCCATAGAACCCGTGCAGGCCCTTGCAGCGCTCGAGAACATATCTGGCGTCGTCCGGCATCGAGATCGGCCCGCCATGGCAAAGCAGGATCATATCCTCGCGCACTGAGCGTGCCGCTTTGGCGATGGCGTCGATCTCGCTCACACAGTCGTCCAGCGATTTAGCCGATGTCGCGCCAATCGAGCCGCCGGTGGTCACCCCCATATGGGCGACGACGATGTCGGCGCCAGCTGTTGTCATGGCGCGCGCCTCGTCTGCGTTGAAGACATAGGGCGTGGTCAACAGGTCGAGTTTGTGAGCCTCGGCGATCATGTCGACCTCGAGCCCGAAGCCCATGCCGGTTTCTTCAAAACTCTGCCGCATCTGGCCGTCGAACAGGCCGATAGTCGGAAAGTTCTGCACACCGGAAAAACCCATCGTCTTCAACTCGGCCAAAAGCAGCGGCATGATGACGAAGGGATCGGTGCCGTTGACGCCGGCCAGCACCGGCGTCTTCTTCACTACCGGCAGCACTTCGTAGGCCATTTCCTTGACGATCTCGTTGGCGTTACCATAGGCGAGCAGGCCGGCGGCCGAGCCGCGCCCGGCCATGCGGTAGCGGCCCGAATTGTAGATGATGATCAGGTCGATGCCGCCGGCTTCCTCTGCCTTGGCCGACAGGCCGGTGCCGGCACCGCCGCCGACGATCGGCACGCCGTCCGCGATCATCTTGCGGAATTTCTCCAGGATTTTCTTGCGCGGTATGGCGGCCATGTCTTGGTGTCTCACTGTCTGGCGATGTCGAGGAAGGCCGTTGTGGCAGCCCAGGCGAATTCGGGGTCGTTGATATGAAGCGGCAAACGCAGCACGCGCCGCGTTTTGGCGGGTTTGATGGTACGCTCGATCGCCTCGAACAAAGCGGCATCGGCTTCAGGGTCGAAGAAGGCGCCGCCTTCAATGTCGAGCGCCGACACGCCTTTCTCCGGAATGAGGAAACGAACCGGACCCTGGCAGAGGCTCAGCCTTGCACCGATCCATTCGCCGATCGTTCTGCTTTCGTCGGCAGTGGTGCGCATCAGTGTGACGTTTGGATTGTGCTCATAGAACAGCCGGCCGCGATAGCGTTCCGGAATTGTCGGCGGCGCCCAGAAATTGACCATGTCGAGCGCGCCGACCGAGCCGACATAAGGCAGCCCGGTGCGGGCGATGGCGCCAAAGCGATCCTCGGTCGCCGGCAGCACGCCGCCAAACAGCAAGTCGCAGACTTCGGTCGTTGTGATGTCGATGACGCCGGACAACAGGCCGCTGTCGGCCAATTTTTCCATGGTGCGGCCGCCGGTGCCGGTGGCATGAAAGACCATGCAGTCATAAGTCGAACGAAGCTCATCGGCGATCGCGGTCACGCATGGCGTGGTGACGCCGAACATGGTGAGGCCGAGCGACGGTTTGCCGTCGGGCGGCGGCGCCGGCTTTGTCGCCATGCCTGATATCGCCTGGGCGGCATTGTGCAGCACGACACGCGAAAGCCGGTTGAGGCCGGCCATGTCGGTCACCGACGGCATCATGACGATGTCGGAGACGTCGACGTAAGGCGCGGTGTCACCCGAGGCCAACGTCGAAACCATGATCTTGGGCAGACCGAGCGGCAGCGTGCGCATGCCTGCGGTGATGATCGAAGTGCCGCCACCGCCGCCAATGCCGATAATCCCGGCAATATCGCTGCGCGACTGGACAAACCGGGCAAAGGCGGCAGCCATCGCCGCCACCGCGGTGCCGCGATCGTCGACGCCGAGTACGGCATTGCGACCCTCGGAATGGTGGCTGGCGACCTCGTCTGCCGAAACATCGACCGGCGCGGTCGCGCCGCGTGTTCCGATGTCGACACGGGCAATCGAAGCGCCGGTAGCGGCGACCGCATCGGCCAGAAACGCGAGTTCCTCGCCCTTGGTGTCGGCGGTGCCCACCACATAGATGCGCTTCATCGCGTTTCCCCGGTCTTGGGCGTGTTCGGCGCTGCCGCCCCTTTTTGTCCGGCCGTTCGACGGCGCGAAGGACCATTGCAATTTTTTGAGACACGCGTATCGTATTGACATGAATGTCTCACGTCAACAGGCGGCAATCGACGACGATGCCAGCCAAGGGCCGAACCCCCAGGTAGAGCGCGGGGCCCGCGCGCGCACCAGGCGTCTCATGCTGGAGACGGCGACAAAGCTGATGCAGGCGGGCGCCACGCCCTCCGTCAGCGAGGTGGCGGAGGCAGCGGAGGTCTCGCGCGCCACCGCCTATCGGTATTTTCCGAGCCAGGCGGCGTTGGTGCAGGCGGTGGTCGATGAGGGGCTTGGGCCGATCCTTACGTGGAAATCGAGCTCTGCCGATCCCGAGCGCCGGGTCGCCGAGCTGTTCGAGACCGCCATGCCGCGCATCGAGGTCTTCGAAGCGACGTTCAAGGCGGCGCTGAAACTGTCGCTCGACCAGTGGGCGCAGCGACAGGCAGGCACGCTTGACGGCGAACCTGCCTTCACCCGCGGCCATCGCGTCGATCTCTTGAAAGATGCGATCGCGCCACTCAAAGGCCGGTTGCCGCCGCGCGAATTCAAGCGGCTCGCGCAGGCGCTGTCATTGATCTTCGGTGTTGAGGTGCTGATCGTTTTAAAGGATATATGGGGATTGGATAGCCGCAGTATGATGTCGGTTGCGCAATGGGCGGCCGGCGCTCTTGTGCGCGCGGCTATGACCGAATCGATGATTGAAGGAGATGGGATCGCGCCGATGACCGCCGTGAGATGACGCCAATCTGGTTCGACCAGATTTTCAACCTGGCTATTCATGCTACTAGCGATGCAGCGGCCCAAGTAAGGCATTCATGTATCAAGGAGTAGGAAAATTCAGGGAAAACAGGCAGATATCGCAGAAGCCAACTTGTCTGCGTGTCCGCCACCGTCCAAGAAAGGGCTTGACGTTCCTCTTAAATTGGTAATACCAGATCAGGACAAATAAAGCGGATCAAAGGTGAAGGCTGAGATCCGTTTCGGTCGAGCGAGGAGGCTCACAGACCGAAACGGTGCCGTCACGGGAGGACTACCAGGGCCGGCCTCGATGCCGGTTCTCATGAACGGTAGAATGCGCACAAGGGAGGAAATCATTATGCGCAAGACAATGACCAGCTTGCTTGCTGGTATCGGCCTAGTGCTCGCCTGCGGAACGTCCG
The DNA here is from genome assembly GCF_040318335.1 of Mesorhizobium sp. M1182. NCBI lineage: Bacteria > Pseudomonadati > Pseudomonadota > Alphaproteobacteria > Hyphomicrobiales > Phyllobacteriaceae > Mesorhizobium > Mesorhizobium sp. M1182. Next base: position 5,465 of record NZ_JAMYMD010000059.1, on the reverse strand, counting down.
TCTACGCGCAGGAAAAGGAACTTACAATCTTCTGGGCGGAATGGGATCCGGCCAATTACCTGCAGGAACTCGGCAACGAGTACGAGAAGGAAACCGGCGTCAAGATCACGGTGGAAACCACACCGTGGCCCGACTTCCAGACCAAGGCCTTCACCGAGTTCAACGCCCATGGCGACGCCTACGATATGGTCGTCGGCGACTCGCAATGGCTTGGTGCTGGCTCGACCGGTGGCCACTATGTCGACCTGACCGACTTCTTCAACAAGCACAAGGTCGGTGAAGTGATGGCACCGGCCACGGTGAAATACTATGCCGAATATCCGGGCGGCAGCAGCAAGTACTGGGCCATTCCGCTCGAAGGCGACGCCGTCGGCTGGTCCTATCGCAAGGACTGGTTCGAAGACCCCAAGGAAAAGGAAGCCTTCAAGGCCAAGTATGGCTACGATCTCGACGTGCCGAAGGATTTCAAGGCGCTACGCGACATCGCCGAATTCTTCTACCGGCCGGACCAGAAAAAATACGGCATCGCCATCTACACCGACAATTCTTATGACGCGATGGCGATGGGCTTCGAAAACGCGCTGTTCTCCTTTGGCGGCGAGCTGGGTGACTATAAGACCTACAAGGTCGATGGCTTCATCAACTCCGACAAGGCGATCGCGGCGCTCGACGCCTACAAGGAACTCTACAAGTTCACGCCTCCGGGCTGGGCCAAGTCGTTCTTCGTCGAGGACAACCAGGCGATCACTGAAAACCTGGCCGCGATGAGCATGAACTACTTCGCGTTCTTCCCCTCGTTGATCAACGAGGCGTCGAACCCGAACGCCAAGAACACCGGCTTCTTCGCCAATCCAGCCGGACCTGGCGGCGACCAGTTCGCCGCACTCGGCGGTCAGGGCATCTCCATCGTTTCCTACTCGCAGAAGCAGGAAGAGGCGACGAAGTTCCTGGAATGGTTCATCAAGGACGAGACCCAGAAGAAATGGGCAGCGCTTGGCGGCTACACCTGCAGTGCCGCCGTGCTCAAGTCGCCCGAATTCCAGAACGCCACGCCCTACAACAAGGCGTTCTACGAGACCATGTTCAAGGTCAAGGACTTCTGGGCGGTTCCGGAATATGCGGAACTGCTGCAGCAGCTCAACCAGCGCATCTATCCTTACATGATCGGCGGCGAAGGCACCGCCAAGGAGACGCTGGACGCACTGGCAGCCGACTGGAACGCGACCTTCAAGAAATACGGCCGCGGCCAATAAGCATGAAGTTTCACGGAGGGGGCGTTCGTGCCTCCTCCGTTTCTTTTTCTGATTCTTGAACCGGGAGCAGGGTCTTGGCGACCACGATGATCACCACGCTGGACAGGTCCTCGCGGGCCGCCGCTCGCGGTCTAAGCGACATTTCGATCCGCAATCTCTTCATCATCCCGACGATCCTGTTTCTGATCGTCTTCAACATCTTCCCGCTGATCTATTCGCTGGGCTATTCGTTCACCGATTTCCGCGCCTCGACCAGCGCGGCGGCGAATTTCGTCGGGCTGCAAAACTATCGCGACCTGCTCAGCGATCCCTATGTCTGGTCCAACTTCGCCATCACCGCAAAATACGTCATCATCTCGGTCGCCGGCCAGCTGCTCGTCGGCTTCGGCGTTGCCATGCTGCTCAATCGCGACATTCCGCTCAAGGGCCTGCTGACGACGCTCCTGTTGTTGCCGATGATGCTGTCGATGGCCGTCGTCGGCCTGTTCTGGAAGCTGCTCTACGATCCGTCCTTCGGCATCATCAATTATGCGCTCGGCCTCGGCACCTTCGAATGGCTGTCGAATCCGAAAATGGCGCTCTATGCGGTTGCGCTGACCGACATCTGGATGTGGTCGCCCTTCGTCATGCTGTTGTCGCTGGCCGGCCTGTCGGCCGTGCCCAAGCATCTCTACGAGGCAGCCGCGATCGACAGGGCCGGACCGTTCTACACCTTCTTCCGCATAACGCTGCCGCTGGTTGCGCCGATCCTGATGATCGCGGTCATCTTCCGCACCATGGAGGCGTTCAAGACCTTCGACCTCGCCTACATCCTGACCAGCCAGCCGACGGCCGAGCTGATCTCGATCCGGCTCTACAAGATGGCGTTCCAGGAATGGCAGACCGGGCGTTCCTGCGCGCTCGCCTACATCGTGCTAATCATGGTGCTGGCGATCACCAACATCTATGTCAAATACCTCAACAAGGTGAAGGAGCGCTGAGATGGCCGCAGTCCGCACTTCTTCCGAAATCACCTTCAACCGGGTCGCCATCGTCGCTGTCCTGCTGGTGACGATCATCTTCCTGGCGCCGATCTACTGGATCGCCTCGACGGCGTTCAAGCCGCGCAACCTCGCCACCACCATTCCGCCGACGGTGGTTTTCCAGCCGGAGATATCGCCCTTCGTCAAGTTGTTTACCAAGCGTTCGCAGCTGCGCAGCCCGCCGTCGCCGGAGGAGTACGCGGCTGCGCCGTGGTGGGAGCGCGTCGTCTTCAATGGGGGCGAAAAGATCGTGCGCGACGGCAAGGGCCAGGTGCAGTGGTCGGGCTATCCGAGCCGTTTCATGAACTCACTGATCGTTGCCATAACCTCGACCGTCCTGGCCGTCGGCATGGGCACCTTCACCGCCTATGGGTTCTCGCGCTTCAAGGTAAAAGGCGAGGCGGACCTACTGTTCTTCATCCTGTCGACACGCATGCTGCCGCCGGTGGTCGTCGCCATTCCGATGTTCCTGATGTACCGGGCGGTCGGCCTCAACGATTCCCATATCGGCCTGATCATCCTTTACACCGCCTTCAACCTGTCCTTCTCGGTGTGGCTGATGAAAGGCTTCATGGACGAGATCCCCAAGGAGTATGAGGAGGCGGCCCTCGTCGACGGCTATACGCGCATGGAGGCCTTCTTCAAGATCGTGCTGCCCGAGGCCGCCACCGGCATCGCCGCCACCGCCGTGTTCTGCTTTATCACGGCGTGGAACGAATATGCCTTCGCACTGATCATGACCAGCCGCCGTGCCCAGACAGCACCGCCCTTCATCCCCAGCCAGGTCGGTTCCGGCCTGCCGGACTGGACGGTGATTGCCGCCGGAACCTTCCTGTTCCTGCTGCCGGTCGCGATCTTCACCTTCCTGCTCCGTAATCACCTGTTGCGCGGCATGTCGTTTGGAGCGATCCGCAAATGAGCTTTCGCGAGATCAACCAGAAATATCTCGAACCGGGCAGCCAGGTGCTGATGGTGCTCGGTATCATCGCGCTCTGCCAGCCGTGGAACATGCTGCTGCACAGCTATGGCGTGACCATCATCCTGATCGGCCTGATCGGCTTCAACATCACCTCCAAGATCGCGCCGGAGGAGAAGGCCGGCACCGGGCAAGGGGCAAATCCGGGGGCACAGCATTGACCCAGATCGAGCTTCGAGGCGTCCAGAAATATTTCGGCGCCGTGCAGGTCATAAAGGACCTCAACCTGAAGATCGACGACAACGAGTTCATCGTGCTGCTCGGCCAGTCGGGCTGCGGGAAGACGACGACGCTCAGGGCGATTGCCGGGCTGGAGACGATCGACGGCGGCGACATCCTCATCGACGGCAAGCCGGTCCAGCACCTCAAGGCCGCCGATCGCGATATCGCCATGGTCTTCCAGTCGTTCTCGCTCTATCCGCATATGAGCGTCTATGAGAACATCGCCTTTCCGCTCAGGGCGACGCGCAAGAGCAAGGCCGAGATCGACAGCGAGGTGCGCTCGGTCGCCAAGACGCTGCAGATCAGCGATCTCCTCGCCAAGAAACCGTCGGCGCTGTCGGGCGGCGACATGCAGCGCGTGGCGATCGGCCGAGCCTTGGTGCGGCGGCCGAAGGCGATGCTGATGGACGAGCCGATCGGGGCGCTCGATGCCAAGCTGCGCGAGGAGATGCGGGCCGAGATCAAGCGGCTGCACATCAAGCAGGGCTCGACCAGCATCTACGTCACCCACGACCAGATCGAGGCGATGAGCCTCGCCGACCGCATCGTCATCATGCATGAAGGTGTGCTGCAGCAGGTTGGCTCGCCGGACGAGGTCTATTCGCATCCGGCGAACCTTTTCGTCGCGCAATTTGTAGGCAGCCCGGTGATGAACGTCGCCGACGCTTCGGTGACCGAGAAAGCCTCGTCGGCCTCGGTCACCGTCGGCGATGCGGCCGCCGGTTTCGAATTCCCGCGCGCCTTGCTGTCGAAGCTCAACGGCCATGCCGGCGGCCAACTCGCGCTCGGCATCCGGCCGGAAGGCGTCCTCGTCCGCCGCGAAGCAGCCGAAGGGTTCTTGCCGGTGGAGACGCAGATCGTCGAGCCGCTCGGCTCCTTCGACATCGTCGACCTCAAGGTCGGCTCCAAGATGCTGCGTGCGCGCACCAAGAGCGGCTTCATCGGCGGCCCCGGCGAAAGAGTCTTCGTCAGAATCGATCCCGGCCAGGCGCATTTCTTCGACACGGCGAGCGGCAAATCGCTGGGAGTGAGACTCTGATGGCCCACATCCAGCTCAAGAACATCTCGAAGAAATTCGGCAACCACACCGCCTTGACCGGGCTCGATCTCGACATCGCCGATGGCGAGTTCTTCGTCCTGCTCGGCGAGACCGGCGCCGGCAAGACGACGACGCTGCGCATGATTGCCGGCCTGGAAAAACCGAGCGAAGGTCAGGTCTTGATCGACGGCGTCGATGTCGCCGATTGGGGCGCGGCGGAGCGCGACGTGGCGCTGGTGCTGCAGCAATATTCACTCTACCCGCGCTATACCGTACGCCAAAACCTCGAATTTCCGCTGAAGCCGAAAATCCGCCGGCTGCCCGATGCCGAGATCAAGGATCGCGTCGACCGCGCCGCCAGGACGCTGCGGATCGAGCATCTACTCGACCGCAAGACCGACCGGCTTTCAGGCGGCGAGATGCAGCGCGTCTCGATCGGCCGCGCCATCGTGCGCAAGCCGAGGGTATTCCTGATGGATGAGCCGTTGTCGGCGCTCGACGCCAAATTGCGCGAAGCGCTGCGCACCGAATTGAAGAACCTGCAGATGCAGCTTGGCGCCACCTTCCTGTTCGTGACGCACGATCAGATCGAGGCGATGTCGATGGGTGACAAGGTCGGCGTGCTCAACCATGGCCGCATCGTCCAGACCGGCACGCCGTACGAGATCTACAACAATCCGCGCGACACCTACGTGGCAAGCTTCGTCGGCTCGCCGCCGATGAACCTCATCGACGGCAAGCTTGTCAACGGACGTGCGGTGATGGCACCGCTGAATTTCGAATTGCCGTTTTCGGGGGGTGCCAAGACTTCGGGGGGGCTAAAGACGGGCGCGGGGGCCGCCCGGGGGCCCCGCGGGGGGGGGATTGTGCCGGGAGCCGGGGGGAAGGCGACCCGCGCGCCCGGGGGGGGCGGGGGGGCCCCAGGGGGGCGGCACGGGGGGGGGAAGAAAAGG
>NZ_JAMYMD010000058.1:0-21209 GCF_040318335.1 Mesorhizobium sp. M1182 | reverse complement strand
CCCTCCCCCTTGTGGGGAGGGGTTAGGGGTGGGGGTACGTCGTAGAGCGAAAGCCTCGGCGTTCCATCTGCGATAGCCCTGCCCTCGAGGGGGAGATGTCGCCGAAGGCGACAGAGGGGTCGCCTATCCACGCGCGACGACCCCCTCTGGCCTGCCGGCCATCTCCCCCTCCTCTAGGAGGGAGATCGATGCGCCATGGCCTTCGCCCATCGCCAAGGGCATTTTGTGCCGGCCGCAGCAACTTTGTTCTTGCTTTGTGCCGGCAGCTATGCTACTAATTTGGGTATGGTGCCAATTGGCTCCAACGACCCGCCTCCCGAGGCGGGTTTTTGTTATTGCGCCATTCATGGCAAATGGCCCAGGCGGAATACGATTCCGTTGCGGCCAATCAGCTTTCGTCTCGTTAGAGGATCCTTCTGAATCGACGGTCGCGGAGTTTGACGCACTCCATCGTTCGAGCCTTCGGCCGGTTCACTCAATTCGATCCCGAACTGTCACTTCTTGCTTGGATCGTCTGCCGGGTTGACGTAGGTGATCTTGAATGGCCCCTCGCCATGAACCTGGATGATCGTATCGCTTGTCGTCCAGGCGAAGTGATTCATTCCGGCCGGCGCGACGCCGAAGCCGCCAGCAGTCAGTTCGACACCTTTCGCCTCGTCGAGCTTATCGCCCATTCCAATATGGAAGTTGCCGGAAAGCACCGTTACGTATTCCGTGGTGGGATGATTATGTGCGGCAATTTTGTAGCCGGCGGGTGTCTTCAACCGCAGCACATAGGCGCCCTCCTTTGAGGGGTCTCCAGCGACAACAGCCATTTCCGCGCCAGCGGGAATGACAGCTGGAGCAGGACCCCATTTGATGTCTTTGGCGTTCATCGGCATCTCATCGGCAAACAGAGACGCCGTCCCAACAACCAGCAGTGCCAGGGCAGAGGCAAGCTTGAGCATGACAATCTCCCAATGTCTGTAGAGGACGGCGTCGAGTATCGGCGCGCCGATCCACTTGCCACTTGGAGTCTATCAGGGCAGAGCGCCCGAACGCATCCTGCGAACGGGGGACGCGCATTCGCGGTAGCCGCGGAAGCTGCCGCTAAAAACATTTCCAGGTGAAACGATTTTGTTTGTATCACTGTAGGTGATCGGCCTCGCTAGCTTCCAGTGCCAGATTTGTCGACGGCAGAAGACGGCTTGACGGCCCCTGCCCGGCATCTGAACAGGACTGGCCTGCGGACGTGGCGAAATTGGTAGACGCAAGGGACTTAAAATCCCGTTCTAGTCCGTTGCACCCTCGCAACTAACCCCTCAACGCTTGTAATTCCCCGGTTTGCGCCGGGGTTTTTCATTTCATTTTAATCTCTCCACTCGTGCAACGGATTTTGTGGGAAACACGCCGTTGTGGGAATCGTGTGGCAAAAGGAGAACAGACGTTCATGGCCAAACCAAACCACATCAATCTGCAGGCCGGCACCGACGACGAGTTAGACAACTACGCCAAGGGTGGCTCCAGAAGAGGAAATCGAATTAAATCAGCACAATCTTAGAGGTGCGTGAGGCGGTTTCTCAAGCACCAGCACATGACTGCCAAGAGGTGATGTGTGAGTGCTCTTAACCTTGAACCCCTCGTCAGAAAGCGTTTCGATAAATTCGCCATCCGTTCCAGGCGGAACGCGGGCAACGACGTTCGAGGTGCGCCTCACAATATTGGAAAGCACCCTTCGTGCCTTGTCCGGGCCGATGTTGCGCTGCATGTGCTGATGGACGGCCAGCAGCAGGACGATATCGTATTTCGGTAGAAGGATATTACCGAGGCGCCGGCTGCCAAGATTCAGGCGATCGAACCGGGCATGCACCGGGGAGCCACTCAACAACATCTTTGCGGTCTCGATATGCGGCTTGGCAACGTCGATCCCATGGATCGAACTGGGTTTCAGCTTGGATATCTCATAGGCGACAACACCCATATTGCAGCCAACATCGAGAATGGATTTCCCAGCATAGTCGATCTCCAATGAGAATATCCCGTCCAGTCTATCCTCCCATGTTCCTGCAAAACCTCTTTGAACCTTGACCACCACAAATCATATACTCCTAATATTAGAGATCGCCGAAATATAGCGCTCGTTACCTTCTACTATTCATAAGTCGTGACCAAGAAAAGCCTGCCCCCCACAAAAACACAGAAAAACATCATGGACACCACGTTCAAGCGCGCTGCGAGGCGCCTTGCTGATCTCAACTTGCGGGAAACTAGGCGCCCGCATTGGAGTAGGAGAGGACGGTGTTTAGGACATCGCCTTCAAAGCTAGTCCAGCCAACCCCATTAACGCATCACGACCACGATCTCCTGGCAGTCGCCTGATGGCTCAGAACCGCAAGGGCATCCACCGTCTGATGCAGCACAGCGACGTCTGCGACATCGGCAAGTGGGAGGTCATAGAGGTGTGGCGCAGCATCCGCGAACACATCCCAGGACTGTCCGACACCGTGGTCTACACAACGCGGCATACGTGCTGCTCGTGGCAGATCATCCGTGGCATCGACATCCGGCGCGTCCAAATCTGGATGGGCCACAAGTCGATCCAGACCACCCCTGAACTACGCCCACCTCGCACCCAATCACTTGCTCGACAACCTGACCGCCCTCGAAGGTGGCGCGGCTCCGAGGCTCGTGGTAGTGAACGGCAAATCCTAGGCCGACCGTGTGGGAAACCATGCGGGAGACTGGTGGGATTTCCCCACAATGTGGGAGGTGGGCGTGGCGGAACTGGTATACGCAGCAGACTTAAAATCTGCCGGTGTTTCAAGCACTTACGGGTTCAAATCCCGTCGCCCACACCAACCCTCGCAACGGACTTAAAATCCCTCGATCTCCGATCGTACGGGTTCGATTCCCGTCGTCCGCACCAGATTTGGATTTGCCAAGACAGCTTAAGGGCGGTTCACTTTGCGGGACCGCAATTACCGACAGCTCGCGTGTTGAGCTTACCAGCCTTCAGGTCTGAAAGCTGCGGAATGGATGCATCAAATCCGGCGTATTTTTCGTAGACTTCCCTGTCCAACGAGATTTGCCGACCGGCGGCAGTAAAAGCGACCATCCCTGTAGTGCCGATATAGGCTCGCGCCGCTCGCATTCTGCAGAAGTATTTTTTCTCGCCGTTGGACACGAACCAGCCCAGCGAGCCTGATGCACCTCGCGACAGCTTGCCGGTCTTGTATCCTTTGCTTTGCAGGTTGGAATAGGATTCAGCGTGTGACGGGGTAATCGATGCCAGGAGAAAGACAGCCATCGAAGTCGCACCCAACCACTTCGGCAAGTTTTTGATAATCATAGATCTGTTCCCTTTCAGCTGCATCTCAGCCCGTTGCGGCAAAGCCGTTCACCCCCCGATCGGGTTCAGCTTCAAATGCTGGATCAGGATAATCGTCTTGGCGTCGATAATCCGACCGTCGTGGATGCCGGCCAGCGCCTCGTCGAGCGGCATTTCCAAAACTTCGATGTCTTCGCCTTCGTCATGCGCGCCGCCGCCGTCGGAAATGCGGTCGGCGGGCGAATAGCGGGCGACGAAGAACCAGAGCCGCTCGGTCACGCTGCCGGGGCTCATATAGGGCGAAAACAGCCGCTGCACGTCCTTCAGCCGATAGCCGAGTTCCTCCTCGGCCTCCTTGCGGATGCAGGTTTCGGGATCGTCTTCGTCGAGCAGGCCGGCGCAGGCCTCGATCAGCGGCTCCTTGTGGCCGGTGACGTAGGCCGGGTAGCGGAACTGCCGCACCAGAAGCACCGTCGAACGCTCCGGATCGAAAGGCAGGATCACCGCGCCGTCGCCGCGATCGTAGGTCTGGCGGGTGTGCGTTTCCCATTTGCCGTCGCGCCGGCGATAGTCGAAGACGGTCTTTTTCAAAACCGCCCACTCGTCGGAAAGGACTTCCTCAGAGCGGATGCGAATGCGATCTTCCATGGTGGACTCCCTGCTGCCGCGGCAAGGCGTAGCCGCGAACGGCGGTTCGTGCAATCGGGCCACCAATTGGTCCAGAGCACCGGTTCACCGTCTCGTGTCTGGCGCTGGCACAATCGGCTGCATAAATAGCGGCAACCCTTTCCGGAGTTTTTTATGACCTCATCGCTTTTCCAGCCGATCACCCTCGACGGCCTGACCTTCCCCAACCGCATCGCGGTCGCGCCGATGTGCCAGTATTCGGCCGAGGACGGCTCGGCCAGCGATTGGCACCTCTATCACTGGATGAACCTGGCGATGTCGGGCGCCGGCATGGTCACCGTCGAGATGACCGATGTCGAACGGCGCGGCCGCATCTCGCATGGCTGTCTCGGCCTCTATTCCGAGGACAACGAGGCGGCCGCGCGACGCACGCTGGATGCAGCCAAGCGTGTCGCCGCACCGGGCACGAAATTCGGCACGCAGCTTGCCCATGCCGGCCGCAAGGCCTCGAACCGCAAACCCTGGGAGGGCGGCGGCCCGCTGCATGCCGATCAAGATCCGTGGCCGATCGTGTCGGCCTCGGCCATCGCCTACGACACCGGCTGGCAGGTGCCGCGGGCGCTGGAGGACGACGAGATCCTGCAAATCATCGAACGCTTCGCAGAAGCGGCACGGCGGGCCGAGCGCGCCGGCTTCGACTTCATCGAGCTGCATGCCGCGCATGGCTATCTGATCTTCCAGTTCCTGTCGCCGCTCTCCAACCGGCGCACCGACCGCTGGGGCGGCTCGCTGGAAAACCGCATGCGTTTCGCCGTCGAGATCGCCAAGGCGGTGAAGAAGGCGGTGCCCAGGCTGATGCTGGGCGCGCGCCTGTCGATTAAGGAATGGGTCGACGGCGGCTTCGAGGTCGAGGATGCGATCGAAGTGACAAAAGCGCTGAAGGAAGCCGGCGTCGCCTATCTCTGCTGCTCGAGCGGCGGCAATTCACCGTTGCAGAAGCTGCCCTCCGGGCCCGGCTACCAGGTTCATCTGGCCGAAGCGGTGCGCAAGGCCGTCGGCATCCCGACGCGGGCCGTCGGCCTGATCGACGATCCGAAACAGGCCGAGGCGATCGTCGCCGACGGGCGCGCCGACATGGTGGCGCTGGCGCGCGCCTTCCTCGCCGATCCGCGCTGGGGCTGGCGCGCCGCGGCCACCTTTGGCGAAGAAATCCACCCGGCGCCGCAGCTTGCCCGCTCGGTGACAACGATGCAGCATTGGATGAAGGCGGCGACCTGACGGCGGGTTCTCACCTCGCTGGGCGGGGCATTACAGCTTCGCTTTGATCCTCTGCCGGTGTAGGGTGGCCGGGGCCGCGGCTGGGCGCGGCGGGTTGGGGGGAGCAGTGACATGTCGTTCAGGGGGATTTCCATTGCGGCTGCCGTCGCGGTTGCGGCCGGGCTGTCGTTCGCCTCATCGACACCGGCCGGGGCGCAATATTGCGAAGGCACGGTGCACGGACTTTCCAGGCACTACAATCTGGCGACGGGAAGCGGCTTTCTCGCCGTTCGAGCCCGACCGAACTCGTCGTCGCGCATGATCGGGCAATTATTCAACGGCGACCAAACCGAGATCTTCGACCGCCGCGGAAGCTGGTACAAGGTCGATTTCGGCGGCCGCACCGGCTGGGCGAATGCACGCTGGCTGCGCAACGACTGCGGCTATTGAGCTATTTTCGCCTGAGCTAAAATAGCAGTTGCAACCAAATCGGCCGCTCCGCGTTGGCGGCGATGATGGACAGCAAGCCATTTGAAAAGCCGGTCGTGGTCGAACTCGGCCATGTCGGCAAATATCGGCAGATCCGCAGCGCCCAGGAGGCGGCGGAGTGCTTGATGACGGTCTGGCCACTCAACCGCGGGCCGCGTCATCGTGATGCCCTCGACACTTGCCTAAAAGTGCTGGAAGGTTATCGTTCGACGGCGGATGCGCGCCGGGCACTGATCGAAGCCGCCAGGGAATCGGACGTGCTGGTCGCAGACGACAGGCTGCCAGACGACAGACTGGCCGACGACAGGCTGCATTGAGGCAACGGGCTTTCAACCGGAGGGTTTCATGGCGAAACTGACCTACAAGATCGTCGAGCATGACGGAGGCTGGGCCTACAAGGTCGGCTCGACATTCTCCGAAACGTTCCCCACCCATCAGGACGCCTTGCGCGCCGCCGAGATCGCTTCCGCCGAACAGCAGGTCGCCGGCAACACCGATGGCATCCAGTACGAGGACGCCGACGGCAAATGGCACGACGAGCTCGCGGACGGCCGCGACCGGCCGCAGACCGAGGTTTCGGATTAGGGTGTGCCGATATCCCAGTGATGCCGGCGTGCTTTACAGGTCGGTTTGGTAGCGCTACCGTCTCACATCGCGCGTGACCGGGGAGGAGCCTGGGCGCTGTCGCGGGCCAGGCAGGAAAGCGGTTTCCTTCGAAGTCGTTGCAGGAATCAATCGGGAGGAGATCGATGGCGTCTGTCGCAATCGGCGATGTCTACAAATCATTTGGGACCGTCGAGGTCCTGCACGGGGTCAGCGTCGATATAAACGACGGCGAGTTCGTCACGCTGGTCGGTCCTTCGGGTTGCGGAAAGTCGACCCTTCTCAGGATGATCGCCGGCCTGGAAAAGATCTCGCGCGGCCAGATCGCGATCGGCAAACGTGTCGTCAACAACGTTGCGCCAAAGGAGCGCGACGTCGCCATGGTCTTCCAGAACTATGCGCTCTATCCGCATATGACGGTCGCCGAGAACATGGCGTTCTCGCTGATGCTCAAGGGCGTTCCCAAGACGGAGAGCGATGCCGGCGTGCGGCGCGCGGCCGAAATCCTGGGACTGGTGCCGCTGCTCGACCGTTATCCGCGCCAGCTTTCCGGCGGCCAGCGCCAGCGCGTTGCCATGGGCAGGGCGATCGTGCGCGATCCGCAGGTTTTCCTGTTCGACGAGCCGCTGTCGAATCTCGATGCCAAGCTCCGGGTGCAGATGCGCGCCGAGATCAAGGAACTGCACCAGCGCCTGAAGACGACGACGGTCTACGTCACCCACGACCAGATCGAGGCGATGACCATGGCCGACAAGATCGTCGTCATGCATGACGGCATCGTCGAGCAGATCGGGCCGCCGCTCGAGTTGTACGACCGGCCGAACAATCTGTTTGTCGCCAGTTTCATCGGCTCGCCCGCCATGAACATGCTCAGAGGCGAGATCGTAAGCGACGGCTCGCCGTCATTTCGCGGCGCTGGCGGGATTTCGGTCCCGTTGGCCTCGGCACTTTCCATCGGCAATGGTGAGCCGGTCGTGCTGGGGATACGGCCCGAGCATTTACGGCTGTCCGACAATCAGGGCATTCCGGTCACCGTCGTGGTGGTCGAGCCTACAGGGTCCGAAGTGCAGCTCATCGGCCGCACCGCCGGCGGCGATGAGATCGTCGCAAATTTCCGCGAACGCCATTCCTTCACGCCGGGCGAAACCATCCGGCTTACGGCCGAGCCTGGCCTCATTCACCTCTTTCACGGCGAAACCGGACAGCGGTTCGAAACGCCCATCGGGCAGTAGGACGGCAAGGACAATAAGCAGGAGGAAGCGAGCATGAAATTCACCAGACGTGACGTGATCCGCACCACCGCCGGCGTTGCGGCGGGAGCCTTGGGAAGCCGGCTCATCGGCTCTCCCGCCTTTGCCCAGGAGGGGTTGAAATACAAGCCCGAGGACGGCGCCAAGCTCAGGCTGCTGCGCTGGTCGCCTTTCGTGCAGGGCGACGAGGATCAATGGCTGGCCAACACCAAACGCTTCACCGAAGCGACCGGCGTCGAGGTCCGCGTCGACAAGGAAAGCTGGGAGGACATCCGCCCCAAGGCGGCGGTCGCCGCCAATGTCGGCTCCGGCCCGGACCTGATGTTCGTCTGGTTCGACGACCCGCACCAATATCCCGACAAGCTGCACGACGTGACGGAGCTGGGGGAATATCTCGGCTCGAAATATGGCGGCTGGCACGATGGACCGCACCAATATGCGACACGGCAAGGCAAGTTCCTCGGCCTGCCGCTGGCGACCATCGGCAATGCCATCGTCTATCGTGAAAGCTGGGTGAAGGAGGCTGGCTTCTCCGAATTTCCGAAGGACACGGCAGGCCTGCTCGAGCTTTGCAAGGCATTGCAGGCGAAGGGGCACCCGGCCGGCTTCACGCATGGCCACGGCGTCGGCGATGGCAACAACTACGCCCACTGGCTGCTGTGGAGCCATGGCGGCCAGATGGTCGACGAGAGCAGCAAGGTGACGATCAACAGCCCCGAGACGCTGAAGGCGATCGAATACGCGCAGCAGCTCTACAAGACCTTCATTCCCGGTACCGAAAGCTGGCTCGACGTCAACAACAACCGCGCCTTCCTGGCCGGGCAATTGAGCGTCATCGCCAACGGCATTTCGGCCTACAACACCGCCAAGATCAACAAGGACAAGGATCCGAAACTGGCCGAGATGGCCAAGGACATCCGCACCACCAACCTGCCGATCGGCCCGGTCGGAAAATCCGTCGAGCTGTTCCAGGTGACCACGGCCGTGATCTTCGACTACACGCCCTACCCCAACGCCGCCAAGGCCTACCTGCAGTTCATGTTCGAGGATCCGCAAATGTCGCAGTGGATCACGTCGTCGGCAGGCTATTGCTGCCAGACGCTCAAAGCCTTCGACAACAACCCGGTGTGGACGGCCGATCCGAACAATGCCGCCTACGCCAAGGCCTCGGCGACGCTGCGGCCCAACGGCTATGCCGGCCCGCTTGGCTATGCCTCGGCAGCGACCATGGCCGATTATGTGCTGGTCGACATGTTCGCCAAGGCGGTGACAGGCCAGGCGACGCCGCAAGAAGCGATGGAAGAAGCCGAGAAGCGCGCCAACCGCTACTATCGCGTTTGAGCCGGTTCAGCCGGGCAGCCATGCTGCCCGGCTTCGAATCGCGCATGGCCGCCCGGCCGTTCAATGAGACCTTAGAGGAGCCGACCCATGGCCGTGACCTCCACTGCCGCTCAGCCACGCCGGTCGGCGCTGTCGCGCATTCTGACGTTCGTGTCCGAAAGTCATAACGCGCTTGGCTTCGGCTTCATGCTGCCGGCGGCGGCGCTGCTGCTGGTCTTCCTGACCTATCCGCTCGGGCTCGGCGTCTGGCTCGGCTTCACCGATGCCCGCATCGGCCGCCCCGGCATCTTCATCGGTATCGAGAACTACGAATATCTGTGGGATGACGCCGTCTTCTGGCTCTCGGTCTTCAACACCTTGCTCTACACGATCAGCGCCTCGATCCTGAAGTTTGCGCTCGGCCTGTGGCTGGCGCTTATCCTCAACCAGAACCTGCCGTTCAAGTCGTTCTTCCGCGCGATCGTCCTGCTGCCCTGGGTGGTGCCGACGGTGCTGTCGGCGATCGCCTTCTGGTGGATCTACGATTCGCAATTCTCGATCCTGTCCTGGGCGCTTATGGAAATGGGCCTGATCGACCATCGCATCAACTTCCTCGGCGATCCGGAGAATGCGCGGGCTTCGGTTATCGCCGCCAACGTCTGGCGCGGCATTCCTTTCGTGGCGATCACGCTGCTTGCCGGCCTGCAGACGATCCCGCAGTCGCTCTACGAGGCCGCCACGCTCGACGGCGCCAGCCGCTGGCAATTGTTCCGCTATGTGACGCTGCCGCTGCTGACGCCGATCATCGCCATCACCATGACGTTTTCGGTGCTGTTCACCTTCACCGACTTCCAGCTGATCTATGTGCTGACACGCGGCGGGCCGGTGAACGCCACGCATCTGATGGCGACGCTGTCGTTCCAGCGCGGCATTTCCGGAGGCCAGCTTGGCGAAGGCGCCGCGATCGCGGTCGCCATGATCCCGTTCCTGCTGGCGGCGATCCTGTTCAGCTATTTTGGCCTGCAACGCCGCAAATGGCAGCAGGGCGGCGGAGATTGACATGACCGCGATCGAAACGAGCAAACGCCCGGAACTCGACGAAGGCGGCATGGGCTACCTGCAGAGTTTGCCGCGCCGCGTGGTGACGGTCTACCTGCCGTTGCTGATCTTCGTCATCGTGCTGTTGTTTCCGTTCTACTGGATGACGATCACGGCGGTTAAGCCCAACCTCGAGATGACCGACTACGCCAATTTCAATCCGTTCTGGGTGGTGCATCCGACGCTCGAGCATATCCGCTACCTGCTCTTCGAGACATCCTATCCGGGCTGGCTGCTCAACACGATCATCATCTCGACCGCCGCCACGTTCCTGTCGCTGCTGGCTGCGGTGTTCGCTGCCTACGCGATCGAGCGCTTGCGGTTCTCCGGGGCGCGGCAGGTCGGCCTCGCGGTGTTCCTGGCCTATCTCGTGCCGCCCTCGATCCTGTTCATTCCGCTGTCGGTGATGGTGTTCAACCTTGGTCTTTACGACACGCCGTTCGCGCTCATCCTCACCTATCCGACCTTCCTGATCCCGTTCTGCACATGGCTGCTGATGGGTTATTTCCGCTCGATCCCGTTCGAGCTGGAAGAATGCGCGCTGATCGACGGGGCGAGCCGTTGGCAGATCCTCACCAAGATCGTGCTGCCGCTATCGGTGCCGGGGCTGATTTCCGCCGGCATCTTCGCATTCACGCTGTCATGGAACGAGTTCATCTACGCCTTGACCTTCATCCAGTCGTCCGAAAACAAGACTGTGCCGGTCGGCGTGCTCACCGAGCTGGTGCGCTCGGACGTCTATGAATGGGGGGCGCTGATGGCGGGAGCGCTGATCGGCTCGCTGCCGGTGGTGGTGCTCTATTCGTTCTTTGTCGAGCATTATGTTTCCTCGATGACCGGAGCCGTGAAGGAATAGCCGACGTGATTAAGTTCGGAGGTATTCCCGGCGGCCGGGATGCCCGGGGCGGGCACCCGGCCGGCCGAGACCGCGTTCCGGGAGGGTGTCAGCTGCTGGTGTCGGACTTCGGCGCAAATGCGCGGTCGGCAATGCGTTCGATGAAAGCGACGACCCGTTCCGGCTCGACGAATTGCGGCATGTGGCCAAGCCCCTCGACAGGTTCGAAATCGAGCCCGCTGATCTTTTCCATCAGCGGCCAGCCGTGGATATCGATGCCCAGCACGCGATCGGAAGCACCAAACAGAATGCCGGCCGGCAAGGTGATCTCGCCATAGCGTTGCTCGATGCGGCCAAGGTCGTGCGCGATCGCCACGACATCGGTCGATGTCGCGTAGAAATGGCTTGGCCTCAGCCCGCACCAGCCGCCGCCCTCGACCATATAGTCGGCCGGCGCCGTCTGCGGCGCGAAAATGAAGGCAAGCGTCGCTTCGGCATATTTGAGAGCCGCCGGGATCGCCACCGTACAAGCCATGATCCGGCGCCGCAGCGGCGACTTAATGTACAGCGGGCCGAACTTCTCGCGCGCGTCCGGCTCCAGATGGGTCAGCGGTGCCAGCAAGGCGATGCCGGAAATCGCCTCTGGATGCTCGACAGCCAGCGTCAGCGCGATGGCGCCACCCAGCGAATGACCGACGACCAACGGCTTTTCCAGCCCAAGCGCGTCGATAAAATGCCGCACGACCTCGGCCTGCTCGGACAGCCGTCCGCTGGCGGCCCTGGCCCGCACCGAATAGCCGGAGCCCGGGCGGTCGAGCGCGATCAGCCGATAGTTTGGGCCGAACCGTCCGAACAGCGTGTGGCCGAATTGATGAAGCTGCGCGCCGAGGCCGTGCAGGAAGACGATCGGCCGCCCCTCGCCCGTCTCGACATAATGGATGCGGTTGCCGTCGATCTCGATGAATTTGCCACTGGCCGGCACCAGCCTTTCGGCCTTCGCCGCGATCCGCAGCGTCGCCAGCAGCGGATAGGCTGCCACGACGAGCGCCAGCAGAAACAGCGCGCCGGGTAGCCATAGCAGAATTGATACCGGCATCTTTCCCTCAGCGCCCAAACCGGCGCAGCATCACCCGCCGACGGCTCCACTGCAAGGGAGGTGGCACAGGTGGATCCGTCGTTTGGCGGCATTGCCGCCGGCCGTTTGCCGCGCTATCTCAGGCGACCCGTTTGCCGGAGCCTGCCATGACCGAAATCGTCACCGCCGCCATGCTCGTCATCGGCGACGAGATTCTGTCCGGCCGAACCAAGGACAAGAACATCGGCCACCTCGCCGACATCATGACGGCGATCGGCATCGACCTGAAGGAAGTCCGCATCGTTCCCGACGAAGAAGACGAGATCGTCGCTGCGGTGAATGCGCTGCGCACCCGCTATACTTATGTCTTCACCACCGGCGGCATCGGCCCGACGCATGACGACATCACCGCCGATTCGGTTGCCAAGGCCTTTGGCGTGCCATGCGAATACGACGCCAAGGCCTACGCCCTGCTGGAGGCAAGCTACGCCGCCCGCGGCATCGAATACACCGAAGCGCGCAAGCGCATGGCGCGGATGCCGCGCGGGGCAGACCACATCGATAATCCAGTGTCGGTTGCACCGGGCTTTCGCATTGGCAACGTCCATGTCATGGCCGGCGTGCCGGCGATTTTCCAGGCGATGCTCGACAATGTCGTGCCGACATTGCGAGCCGGCACCAAAATGCTGTCGGCAACCGTGGAATGCCCGTTCGGCGAAGGCCTGATCGGCGGGCCGCTGGGCGACATCCAGAAGGCGCATCCGGACACGATCATCGGCTCCTACCCGAAATATGGCGACGGCAAGTTCTGGACGGAACTGGTGGTGCGCGCCCGCAGCCAGCAGGCGCTGGACTCCGCACGCGCAGACGTAGAGGCTATGGTGGCGGGCTTGATCAAGGCAAGCCGAGTGGGCTGATCGGCCGGCCTGACGGAACCAGCATCGCGCAGTGACGTTTGTCACGGATGGGATCGCCGTAAGAAGTGAGGGACTGCCATGCGCTTCAAGACCATCGTCGCCATACTACAGAACGAACAGGATGCCGAGCGCGTCCTCGACTGCGCGATCCCGCTGGCAGGCCGGTTCCAGAGCCATCTGATCGGCATCCATGCCGAGGCGCTGCCCGTGCCCTACACCTCTGCCACCGGCTTTCCGGACACCGAGTTCCTGCAGGTTTCCGCCGATATGAACCGGGAGCGCGCCGAGAAGTTGCAGGCCGCCTTTCACAAGCGCATTGAGAATTCCGGGCTGTCGTTCGAGTGGCGCAGTCTCGAGAGTTTTTCCGGCGACAGTGCGCTGACCGGCATCTCGACCGTTCGCACCGCGGACCTGATTATCGCCGCGCAGCGCGAATCGGGCAGCGACCCGAGCGCCGACGTCGACACCCTGGTCTACGATGCCGGCCGGCCGGTGCTGGTGGTACCGCATTCGGGTTCGCTGGTGACCAGCTTCAAGCATGTGCTGCTCGCCTGGAACGGCAGCAAGGAAGCCGCGCGCGCCGCCTTCGATGCCCTGCCCTTCATTATCGAGGCCGAAAAGACGGACATCGTCGTCATCGACCCGCCCGATACGCTCGACGAGGCGCCGGAAACAGCCGGCGCCGAGATCGCCGCCTCGCTGTCCAGGCATGGCGCGACCGTCAGTGTCTCGGTGCTGAGGTCCGGCGGCGCCTCGGTCGACGACATCATCCAGACCAGGGTCGCCGAGTCGGGTGCGGACCTGCTCGTGCTCGGCGCCTACAGCCATTCCTGGCTGCGCCAGCTGCTGTTCGGCGGCGTGACGCGAACGGTGCTGCGCACCGCCCCGGTGGCGGCTTTCCTGTCGCGGTAGGTTCACAGGGATAGCTGGCAGGACAATCGCTTTGCCGCGCCCTTGCCAAAGCCAAGCCTTTCCAGTTAATTCCGCGCGCATTCCATAGTGTCTGCGCGCGATGCGCGCTTTGCGGAGTGCGCGAAAGATGTCCCTGCCCGAAAAAGCCTTCCCGGTCTCCTGGGACCAGTTCCACCGCGATGCGCGCGCGCTCGCCTGGCGGCTTGCCGGCGCCAACAAGGGGCAATGGAAGGCGATCGTCTGCATCACGCGCGGCGGCCTGGTTCCGGCGGCTATCATTTCGCGCGAACTTGGCATCCGCATCATCGAGACGGTCTGCGTCGCCTCCTACCACGATTATACCAGCCAGGGCCAATTGCAGGTGCTGAAGGAGGTCACGCCGGCGCTGCTCGCCGATGACGGGGCCGGCGTGCTGATCATCGACGACCTCACCGACACCGGCAAGACGGCGGGCATCGTGCGCGCGATGATGCCCAGGGCGCATTTCGCCACCGTCTATGCCAAGCCGAAAGGCAGGCCGATGGTCGACACTTTCGTCACCGAGGTCAGCCAGGACACCTGGATCTATTTCCCCTGGGACATGGGCTTCACCTACCAGAAGCCGATCGCCGACGACCACGCCGGCTGATTCGCGGCAGCGCCGCTTGATGCACCGAGTCCGCCCAGAGGACCTCCGCACACCGATAAAGGCGTGGCGCGACGCTGCTGCAGTCGCGCCATTAGGCTGAGATCGGCGCAGATTGACGGAATCTGGCCGATCCGTGAAACATTTTTTACTTTCATTGCTTATAATTAGCCGTAAGATTCGTGAGACGGCAAATGATTCTGGAAGCTGGGGCAAGCTTCTCCGATGTTGACGAGGCCAACGACGCACAACCATAAGGCCGAAAGGGTCCGGCGACTCTTAGGCGCGGTGCCGTACCGCCTGCAAGTTGCAGCCCTGCCTTGGCGCGATAGCGGGGACGGCGTCGAAATCATGCTGATCACCAGCCGCGATACCGGCCGCTGGGTGCTTCCCAAGGGCTGGCCGGAAGCAAAGGAGCCGCTCTGTGAAGCGGCGGCACGCGAAGCGGGCGAGGAGGCCGGGCTGCGCGGCACGATCTCGCATCACGAGGCCGGCCGTTATTTCTACGCCAAGGTGCTGGATTCCGGCGAGGAAGTGCCGTGCGAGGTGCTGGTCTTCCCGCTGCAGGTCGACAAGGTCGCCGACCGATGGAAGGAAAAGCGGGCACGCACCCGCAAGTGGGTCAGCGCCGCCGAAGCTGTGCGCATGGTCAACGAACCCGACCTCAGCCAGATCATCGCCCATTTCTGCGCCGATCCACGCCGGTTCTCCTGAGCCCGAGCGGCGCATAGCCGCGGTCAGGTCCGGCGAACGCCATCGCCGAAGCACCTCCGCGCGGCGCCGAACCTTCCTCGCCGCGCTCCGCTTCTATCCCCGTTATCCACATATGTGACACACAAGATGTTGGGGTCATAAAAGCTACGCAAACGAATCCTTGACGGCGCAAAACGAGTCGCCTTTTATAGGCCATGCGCTCTTGTTGAGAGTGCGACCGGAAAAGTTTCGAGGCCGGTCTTTTTCCCGGAATATGTGCGTTTTGATCCGCATTCCCGCCTGTTTACGAGGCCGGCGAATGCGTGGGATTTTGAAGCCTTGGGGGGCGAAAGGGGAGGATTGTCGGACTTGAATAAATTGTCTGTTAATACTATATTTAGTGTTTGCAGGTAGGTTCGACGCTAGATAATGTGAAGTTCCCTCGACCGAGGGCGTTACAAAAAGTTTTCAGTTTTGAGGGACCCACAGGGTCCGTGAGCGCGTCGGACAGCGGCCTCGCAAGAGGTTCGACCGGCAGGGCGGCGGAGACTGTGAAGATGAGGGCCGGCGGGTTTCGAACGCCGGCAGACGGCGGACATGCGCGTTTCCTCAAGAGGGCAGAAATCCTCTGGGAAAAGCGCTATATGTAGACAAAAGGGACCGGACCAATGCGCATCGAGCGTCGTTTCACCAAGCCAGGGCAATCAGCTTACGCGGAGATCGAATTCCGCAAGGCGCTTTCCGAGATCAAGAATCCGGATGGATCGGTGGTGTTCCGCTTGGACAACATCGACGTGCCGGCGCAGTTCTCCCAAGTTGCCGCCGATATCCTGGCGCAGAAATATTTCCGCAAGGCGGGCGTCCCGGCACGGCTGAAGAAGGTCGAAGAGACGCAAGTCCCCTCCTTCCTGTGGCGCTCCGTCGCCGACGAGGCTGAACTGGCCAAGCTGCCGGAAGCCGAGCGCTACGGTTCCGAGATCGACGCCCGCCAGGTCTTCGACCGGCTTGCCGGTACCTGGACCTATTGGGGCTGGAAGGGCGGCTACTTCAAGTCGGAGGAAGACGCGCGCGCCTTCCGCGACGAGCTCGCCTATATGCTGGCCACCCAGCGCGTCGCGCCGAACTCGCCGCAATGGTTCAACACCGGCCTGCACTGGGCCTATGGCATCGACGGCCCGAGCCAGGGCCACTTCTATGTCGACCCGTTCACCGGCAAGCTGACCAAGTCGAAGTCTTCCTACGAGCATCCGCAGCCGCATGCCTGCTTCATCCAGGGCGTGCAGGACGACCTCGTCAACGAGGGCGGCATCATGGATTTGTGGGTGCGTGAGGCGCGCCTGTTCAAATATGGCTCCGGCACCGGCTCCAACTTCTCGTTCCTGCGCGGCGAAGGCGAAAAGCTGTCGGGCGGCGGCCGCTCGTCGGGGCTGATGAGCTTCCTCAAGATCGGCGACCGCGCGGCGGGCGCCATCAAGTCGGGCGGCACGACGCGTCGCGCCGCGAAAATGGTCATCGTCGACGCCGATCACCCAGATATCGAGGAATTCATCGACTGGAAGGTCAATGAGGAGCAGAAGGTCGCCTCGCTGGTCACCGGCTCGAAGATCGTCAAGAAGCATCTCGAAGCGATCATGAAGGTCTGCATCAACTGCGAAGGCAATGGCGACGATTGCTTCGACCCGGCGGTCAACACCGCACTGAAGCGCGAGATCAAGGCGGCCAAGAAGGACGCGGTGCCGGAGAACTACATCTACCGCGTCATCCAGTTTGCAAAGCAGGGCTACACCTCGATGTCGTTCAAGACCTACGACACCGACTGGGATTCGGACGCCTATCTCACCGTTTCCGGCCAGAATTCCAACAATTCGGTGTCGCTGAAGGACGATTTCCTGCGCGCCGTCGAGCAGGACGGCGACTGGCATCTTACCGCCCGCAAGGACGGCAAGGTGCTGAAGACGCTGAAGGCGCGCGATCTCTGGGAAAAGATCGGCTATGCCGCCTGGGCGTCGGCCGATCCGGGCCTGCATTTCAACACGACGATGAACGACTGGCACACCTGCGCCTCGGCCGGTGCGATCCGGGCGTCCAACCCGTGCTCGGAATACATGTTCCTCGACGACACCGCCTGCAATCTGGCCTCGATCAACCTTCTGCCCTACCGCAATGCCGACGGCACGATCGACATCGCAGCCTACGAGCACACGGTGCGGCTGTGGACCATGGTGCTGGAAATCTCCGTCATGATGGCGCAGTTCCCGTCGAAGGAGATCGCCAAGCTTTCCTACGAGTACCGCACGCTCGGCCTCGGCTACGCCAATATTGGCGGCCTGCTGATGACCTCGGGTATTCCCTATGATTCCGACGAGGGCCGCGCCATCTGCGCCGCCCTCACCGCGATCATGACCGGCACGGCCTATGCCACTTCGGCCGAAATGGCCGCCGAGCTCGGCGCCTTCCCCGACTACGACCGCAACGCGCAGAACATGCTGCGCGTCATGCGCAACCACCGCCGCGCGGCGTATGGCGAAAGGGACGGCTACGAGAAGCTCGCCGTCAATCCGGTGCCGCTGGTCGCCTCGGATCTCAGGCAGCAGGAGCTTGCCGACCACGCCAAGGCCGCATGGGACCGCGCCATCGAGCTCGGCGAGGAGCATGGCTACCGCAACGCACAGGCAACGGTGATCGCACCGACCGGCACGATCGGCCTGGTGATGGATTGCGACACCACCGGCATCGAGCCCGACTTCGCGCTGGTAAAATTCAAGAAGCTGGCCGGCGGCGGTTATTTCAAGATCATCAACCGCGCGGTGCCCGAAGCGCTGCGCACGCTCGGCTATTCCGAGAGCCAGATCGCCGAGATCGAGGCCTATGCCGTCGGCCACGGCAATCTCAACCAGGCGCCGGGCATCAATCCCGGCTCGCTCAAGGCAAAAGGCTTTACCGACGAAAAGATCGCAGCGCTCAACGCCGCATTGAAGTCGGCCTTCGACATCAAATTCGTCTTCAACCAGTGGACGCTGGGCGCCGACTGGGTGAAGGAGACGTTCGGCTTCACCGACGAGCAGCTCAACGATTTCTCGTTCGAGATGCTGTCGGCGCTTGGTTTTTCGAAGAAAGATATCGAGGCCGCCAACATCCATGTCTGCGGGGCGATGACGCTGGAAGGCGCGCCGTTCCTGAAGGCCGAACACCTGCCGGTGTTCGACTGCGCCAGCCCGTGCGGCAAGATCGGCAAGCGTTCGCTGTCGATCAACAGCCACATCATGATGATGGCGGCGGCGCAGCCCTTCATCTCCGGCGCCATTTCCAAGACCATCAACATGCCGAACGACGCAACGGTGGAAGATGCCAAGGGCGCCTACATGCTGTCGTGGAAGCTGGCGCTGAAGGCCAACGCGCTCTATCGCGACGGCTCGAAGCTGTCGCAGCCGCTCAACGCCTCGCTGCTTGCCGACGTCGAAGACGACGAGGACGAAGCCATCGAGCAGCTGATCGCGGCGCCGGCCGCGCAGCGCGCGGTGCAGGTGACCGAGAAGATCGTCGAGCGCGTCGTCGAGCGTCTCTACCGCGACCGCGAGAAACTGCCGAACCGCCGCAAGGGCTATACCCAGAAGGCGGTCGTCGGCGGCCACAAGGTCTATCTCAGGACCGGCGAGTTCGATGACGGCCGCCTCGGCGAGATCTTCATCGACATGCACAAGGAAGGTGCCGCTTTCCGGGCGATGATGAACAACTTCGCCATCGCCATCTCGCTCGGCCTGCAATATGGCGTGCCGCTCGACGAATATGTCGAGGCTTTCACCTTCACCAAGTTCGAGCCGGCCGGCATGGTGCAAGGCAATGACGCCATCAAGAACGCCACGTCGATCCTCGACTATGTCTTCCGCGAACTCGCCGTCTCCTATCTCGGCCGCAACGACCTCGCCCATGTCGACCAGTCGGACTTCGACAAGACTGCGCTCGGGCGCGGCATCAACGAAGGCAAGGCAACGCCCTTCTCCAAGGGCCTGACCCGCGGCGCCTCGCCGGTCAAGCTGGTGTCGGGCATGGGTGCCGAGCCGAAAGGCTTTGCGGGTTCCGGCTCCGGAACTCCGGCCCGTACCGCCCCGACCGCCTTCTCCGGCTCCAACGTGCTGACGCTGAAGCCGGCCAGCGACGAAGCCATCGCCTACAAGCGCGACTACGAGGAGCGCGCCAGGGAACTGGTCGAGGACATCGTCTACGCGGAAGCCTCCGACCCGACGGAGCTGTTCACCGACGAGGCGGCGAAAGAAGCAGCCGAAGCCAAAGCACTTGCCGCCAACCGGCGCCAGCAATCACTGATGCAGGGCTACACCGGCAACGAATGCTCGGAATGCCATAACTTCACGATGGTGCGGAACGGGACTTGCGAGAAGTGCGATACTTGCGGGGCGACGAGCGGGTGTAGCTGAGGATCGATGCCGCGTGAGAACCAGCACTATGTTCCACAATTCCTTCTGCGCAATTTTTGCGCAGAAGGACAATGTCATGTCTTTGACAAATCGACCTGCAAAGAATTTCGAACTAACCCACGCAATATTATGGGCGAAGCGGATTATAATGTAGTCCGCTTAAAAGGTAATTTTTACCTGGATTTCGAAAGCAAGTTCACCCAAGTAGAGAACCTAGCAAAACCTGTTCTTGAAAGCATAATAGCTAACGAGACCGTATCTGCCTTAAGCCCCATGGATTTGGCAACGCTGTGTTGTTTTGTGGTTGTGCAGCACCTTCGCTCGAAGTCGTCGCGTCAAAGCTACTCTGGCATATTTCAAGATGTCAAACTTCGGTTCCCCGATCTGAAAACGAACGACATTCCCGAGCATTTTTCGGACGAAGAATATGAAAAATTTTGTCTCCTTAAAATGAACCTCGATAAATTGGATGAGATTGCAGGACACTTGACAACCAAGAAATTGATCTTGCTAAAAAAGTGTTGCGCCGGAGAATTATACATCTCAGACAATCCACTCGTAATGCACAATTACAACGACTTTGGACCGTACGGAAATATTGGACTGGGTGTACCAGGGATCGAAATTTATTTACCGATATCTTCGGATCTCGTCCTAGGTTTTTTGTGTCCTACGATCATCGACGGCTTTCATAAAGAACGTGCCAAGGCAGAGCAAAAAATAAGTGAAATCCAACTGAAGGTTTTCGTGGATGGCGCTCTTCCGCTTCAAAGCGGTGTGTCAGTGATTTTAGATGCGAAGGAAAGGTTAGAACAGGCAAAAATGAAAATCGCAATGCTTGTCGATTCTCAATACGCGCCGATATCCAAGGACATCCTTATTTTTCTGAATGCTCTTCAAATACAATGGGCTAACAGATTTATCGCAGCACGGAGGAAGGATTTTTCCTTTGCGCATAAAGTAATGAAGGAAAAACCTCACTGGCGTGAGCACCCGCGAATTGAAGTAGCTTAAAATTAAGCCCCACCAGCGGCAAAATCATCCGTGCCGGCGACTAGCCGCGAGGGACGTGTTCGCCTCTCCCCTTCTACCCTTGTGGGAGAAGGTGGCCTCGCGAAGCGAGGTCGGATGAGGGGTGCTCCAGCTTGGCACCGGCGGCGCTCCGTCCAACACCCCTCAACCGTCTCGGCGCTCCGCGCCGAGCCACCTTCTCCCACAGGGGGAGAAGGGAAGAGCGCGCTACCGCCAAGGCTGCAAACTCTCGTCCCGTACGTAGGCGATGATGGTATCGCAGACGGCGTTCAGATCCCGCAGCACGTCATCGTTCCAGAAGCGCAGCACGCGAAAGCCCCTCGCCTTCAATTCGGCATCCCGCTCCCGATCATAGCCCGAATCCGCGTGCTGGCTGCCGTCGATCTCGACAATCAGCCTGCCCTCGGCGCAAACGAAATCGGCGATGAACCGGCCGACCGGGACCTGACGCCGGAATTTGATGCTGTCGAGCTTGCGTCCGCGCAGCTCATGCCACAGGCGGTCTTCCGCCTCGGTCGGCTCGCGTCGCATAGAGCGGGCGAAACGACGCTTGGTCGGCGCGACGGGCTGGTGCGGCATGGGACGAGGGTATCCAATCTGGGCATGACGTCCAAGGAATTTGAGACCAAGTGTGGAAAACCGAGCGCTATCCCTTCTCCCCTTGTGAGGGCTTTGCATGAAGGGTGTGCTTAACCTGATTGGCCTACTGGGCGTCTTTTGAAGGCGTCTAAGGCCT
>NZ_JAMYMD010000057.1:0-23268 GCF_040318335.1 Mesorhizobium sp. M1182 | reverse complement strand
GGTATATTTTTTACTCTCCCCCGGCCTCCATCAACCAAAAATAATGGGGGGCTTCCCCATGTCTTTGGGGCCCCTTCCTCGCCCAACCGGGGGGGGCCTGGCCCCCCCCCTCTTGTCTGGAATTCCAGTTCGGCCGTTAGAGCGGTTCATCGTTTCACGGAACGCCGAACCGCTCTATGTCCTTGTTTTGACGCAATTCCGGACGGCCGTTTCACACTTTTCCTGGAATTGCTCTAGTTGTTGCCGAAGAGGTTGCGGTCGGCGCCCTGAGGCGCGGACTTGGGCACATCGCCAGACGAATTCAGCAGCTTGTAGATCGGCGAGTTGCTGTCCCGCACCGAATACGTCTGCGTCTTGTCGACGTTGACGGTCGACTGCTTGTTGATGTCGGTCCCGCCAACATTGTCGTTGCGGGCATAAGCGCTGCCGGCGGCAATCAAGAGCGCGGCGGCAGTAAGAACAATCTTTTTCATTTTGGGTCTCCTGGATTTTCGAAATCAAGCGGCGGGCATGCCGCCGCCCTGATGCTGGGATCGGCTGTTAGTTGTTGCCGAAGAGGTTACGGTCGGCGCCCTGGACAACCGGCTGCTTTTCAGCCTGGTCCGACGTCTTGACGGAAGCCGTGTAGGAGCTGTCGACCGAGACAGCAGGCGGGTTGGCTCCGTTGGAACCAAAGTTGTCGCTGCCGGCGAAGGCGCTGCCGGTGATGGCCAAAACGGCGGCGGCAGCAAGAACGATCTTTTTCATCTTAATACTCCTGAATTTTTCAGATCCCCGGACGGCGGATATGCCCGCCGCCCTGATGCTGGGATCGGCTGTTAGTTGTTGCCGAAGAGGTTACGGTCGGCGCCCTGGACAGCCTGCTGGTCAGCATGAGCCGGCTTCTGAATGGAAGCCGTATACGAGCTGTCGACCGCAGCGGCAGGCTGGTTCGCACCCTTGGAACCAAAGTTGTCGCTGCCAGCGAAGGCGCTGCCGGTGATGGCCAAAACGGCGACGGCGGCAAGAGCGATCTTTTTCATTTTTTAGTACTCCAGTATCTTAGTTTTCCGTCCGTCTAGCTGCGTGCCTTGGGGGGAATTCGCGTCGTTCGGACAGCCCCGATGTGGGAAAGCCAATGGCCAGTTTCCAATCACGAAGTTTTTTGGTGTGGACCAAGAATCTACACCTTGAAATTGTGCCAGAGATTCCCTTCGCCACATTTTTATCGTTTAATGTCAAGCAGATAGTCTATCGCCTCGGTCTGGCTGCAAGGTGACTTGGGAGGCAGCGTTCACAGCGTCCTGCACGCATTGTCAACAGAAACGAACCGTTCGGTTCGATTTTTTAAACCGATAAAAGTCGCAGCCGAGGTTCTTTGTCGAATCGTTAACCATTTCGGCCAAACGCGGCCTCACCGTTCTGCCGGTTTTCGGCCCGCTTGTGCCGGCCGGCGAAGCCAGCAACCGCGCAAGAACCAGGTCAGACCCCGTAGCGTTCGGTGCGGATGAGTGCCGCAGGCACCCCGGCATCGATCAGTGCCTCGGCGGCGGCCGTCACGAATGCGTTCGAGCCGCAGACAAAGGCGAGCTTCGGCGGCGCGGGCAGCCTCGTCATGGCTTGCACCATCATCGCGGCGTCGACCCGCCGCGCATAATCCGCCGGACGGCGGGCCGGCTCGCGCGTAAGCGTCAGCACCAGGTCGAAGCCATCCCGGCGCTCGGCGAGGTCGATCAGCTCATCGCGAAAGATCACCTCGTCCCAGACCCGCGCCGAAAACACCAGGGCGGCGGCGACCAGCGATCCCCGCATCGCCCGGTGGCGGAGCATCGACATCAGCGGCACCACGCCCGACCCGCCGCCGGCGAGCAGGAGCGGGCCGCCATCGCCGTCTGACCAGACGAAATGGCCGCCGAGCGGCCCGCGCAATTCGACCTCGTCGCCCACCGCCGCTATCTCGTGAAAGAACGGCGAGACCTCGCCGTCCTCGAGTTTTTCAATCGCCAGCTCGATGGTCTCGCCGGTCTCCGGCGCCGAGGCGATGGAGTAGGAGCGGCGCGCCTGATAGCCGTCCGGCGCCGTCAGCCTGACATCGACATGCTGTCCGGCACGATAGACGAAGGGCCGCGACGGCTGCAGGAAGAAGCTGGTGACCCGCGGCGTGCGCTTTTGGATGCGGGTGATGGTGACCGTCTGCCAGGGCGACTGCGCCGCCGGGCCGTCGCTCATGGATCGTTCGTGTAGCGCTGCTCGCGCCACGGATCGCCATAGATATGATAGCCTCGCAACTCCCAGAAACCCGGCTCGTCACGCTCGGTGAACTGCAGCCCGTTCAGCCATTTGGCCGATTTCCAGAAATAGAGATGCGGAACGAGCAGCCGGGCCGGGCCGCCATGGTCGGGAGTGATCGGCTTGCCTTCATAAAGCAGTGCCACCATCGCCTTGCCACCGGTGATATCCTTCGTCGGCACGTTGGTGGAATAGCCGTCGAAACCCAGCGCCAGCGTGAAGGCGGTGGGCGGCTCGATGCCGGCGTCGGCAAGGATGTCGTCGACGAGCACGCCCTGCCACGCCGTGTCGAACTTGGTCCATGCGGTGACGCAATGGATGTCGCGCGTCATCTTGGTCAAGGGCAGCGCGTTGAACTCGGCCCAGTTCCACTTCTTGATCGGCCGCGGCCCGTGCTTAAGCGTGAACGACCAATCCTCGGTGCGGACATGCGGCGTCGGGCCGGCCGACAGGACCGGGAAACCTTGCTCGAGATATTGCCCCGGCGGGATACGTGCATCCGTATCCGTCGGCGGCTTTCGTCCGGAAGAGAAGCCTCGGGTAACCATCGAGAATATCCGTTTGCGCAAGGTCCAATCGAGCTTTGTCAGTTTTCTCGAAGACGCGAGCGCGGGCAACCGAAATCTTGGCTCCGGCCTGGCGGCAATGCTCTACATTGATCTTGGCAGCGCGGCGCCCGCTTCAGCCGCTGGCGAAGGGGACGGCGACGAACATCTGGGCGTCGCCGCGCTCGACAAGCAGCAGCACCGATTTCTTGCCGGATTTGGCAGCCTGCACAATCGCCTGATTTGCCTGCCTGGCGCTCCTCACCGGAGTCTGGTCGACGCCGACGATGATGTCGCCGGGCTGGATGCCGGAAGCCGACGCCGCCTTGTTCGGGTCGACGCGCTCGACCAGTGCGCCGTGCTGGTTTTCTGGCAGGTTCATTGCCTGGCGCACATCAGGAGTGACGTCCATCAGGCCGAGACCGAGCGCCGGTGCGCGAAGGCCCTGCCCCGTCGACGGCTGACCTGACTCGCCGGTCACCGATCCCGTCGCCGTGTCGTCTTCGTTGCGCCCGATCTCGACGGAGATCTGCAGGCTTTTCCCCTTGCGCCAGACATTGAGGGCTTCCCTCGTGCCAGGCGCAACGTCAGCGACGGCGCGCGACAGATCCCTCGGATCCTTTATGTCCTGGCCGGCGAAGCTGGTAATGACATCGCCGGTCTCGATGCCGGCCTTGGCGGCCGGCGATCCGTCGCTGACCTGCGCGACCAGCACGCCGGTAGGGTGATCGAGGCCGATGGCGCTCGCCACATCAGGCGTCACCGGCTGAATCTGGACGCCGAGATAGCCGTACTGGATGGAGCCGCCCTTCATCAGCTTGGCGACGACCTTTTGCGCCTGGTCCGAGGGGATGGCGAAGCCGACGCCGACACTGCCGCCATTCGGCGAAAAGATCGCGGTGTTGATGCCGACGACATCGCCGTACACATCCGTCAGCGGGCCGCCGGAATTGCCCCGGTTGATCGGTGCGTCGATCTGGATGAAGTCGTCAAACGGGCCGCTGTGCAGATCGCGGCCGCGCGCCGAGACAATGCCGGCGGTGACCGTGGTGCCAAGGCCGAAAGGATTGCCGAAGGCGAGCACCTGGTCGCCCGGCATGAGCTTGTCCGAATCGCCCCATTTGACGGTCGGCAGGGGCTTGCCGGCGTTGACCTTGAGCACGGCAAGGTCGTTCTTCGTGTCATGGCCGATCAATTTGGCGGGAAGCTCGGTGCCGTCGTCGAGCATCACCTTGACCGACTGGGCGCCGTCGACGACGTGATTGTTGGTGACGATCATGCCGTCGGCACCGACGATGAAGCCTGAGCCGAGAGCCTCGGTGCGCGGCGCCTGTTCCGGCGGTGTCTTGGGGGCGGGCAGTCCCTGGTCACCGAAGAAACGGCGGAAATAGTCGTCGAAAGGCGAGTTGCCACCGAACTCGTTGCCACCGAATGGGGAGGCCTCGCTCGTGGTGTCCGACTGCGCCGATTTCATGAGGGTGGTGATGGTCACCACTGCCGGTTTGTCGGCCGCCACGACCGGAGCGAACGAGCCGCGGGGCGCCGTCATGCCGGTGACAGGTGGGGTCACTGTTGCCGCCAGGACATCATTCAGCCTGGGAGCGAAAGACAGGGCGAAGGGGCTGACGATCAGCGCGGCGCCCAGCAAAGCGGCGACGCGATGTCTGCGAAGGGTGTGGATTGGTGACATGGCCGTTGTCCGGGCGAGAGATTGGCGGAGCGCCGCAACGTTCCGTCACCGGAACAATTCGTCGGCGCGTCGGTCGTCGGCGTTGCCTGTCTCGCCTGTCACGGCAGCCGACCGGATCGACAGCCCCGCATCTAGGGCACCGATGATGGTTTCCAGATAATATTACGAAGATTTAATTTCCAGCTGGCAACCGCCTCGCGGCGTTGGCGCCGAGACCCGAAAATACAAAACCCGCCTCGGGAGGCGGGTCGTTGGGGCGAATCAGCACCATAGCTAAATTACTAGCATAGCTGCCGGCACAAAGCAAGAACAAAATAGCTGCGCAAGACAAATCGCTTCAGATTTGCGCCGCCTCAGCCGAGGCCTCCTATTCGCCTGTCCCGTCGGTCCGGCTGAGATAGGTGGTGGCGATCTCGCGCATCCGCCTGCCGTCGAAGCTCGGTCCATGGCCGCCATGGCCGATGCGGATCGGCAGGTCGAGCAGGCGCTGCATCGTGCAGCGGTAGGCGGCACGATCCGAATCCGGCAGGTCGTCGATCAGCATGGCGTCGTAGATGGCGTCGCCGGCGAAGAACAGGCCGTCTGCCTCGTCGAACAGCGCGATCGAATCAGGAGAGTGGCCGGGCAGATGCAGGACGCGGAATTGGCGGTCGCCGAGATCGATCCTGTCGCCCTCGTCCAGGGTCCGGGCCAGAGGCGCCGGCGGAATCCTGTAATCGGCGGCTCTCCAGCCCGGCGCCGGCAGCTTGGAAACAGCGCCTTCCAGATCATGGAACATGTCCGCGTAGGTCACCGCTTCATCCATGCTGTCGAACTGCGCGGCGCTGTGGCGCGGCCCTGCCCGCAACGGAAACTCGTGCAGCGAGCCGACATGATCGAGATGGATATGCGTGGCGACGGCGAGCAGCGGCTTGCCGGACGGCGTGTCGATCTGCGGCGCCAGCGGGCAGATACCCATGCCGGTGTCGACCAGCAGGTCGACATCGCGGCCGCGCAAATGCCAGATGTTGGCACGCACGAAATCATGCACGAAGGGCTCGGTCAGCATCGTCGTCTTGGCGTCGACGATGGTTTTGCTGAACCAGCTGTCCATCAGATCAACGCCGCATCAGACGAACGGCTTGCCGACCTTGTACTTTTGCGGGACCAGCCGCTTCAGATAGGCCATCCCCGCATCGGACAGCCGGTTGACGTCGGGCAGCATGAAATCATCCGGCATATGGCGCGTCTTGCCGGCGACGTTCTTCAGCGGCACCTTTTTCAGCACGGTTTTCTTGCCGTCATATTGCAGCGCCACCGAACCGCCGCCCTCGTCGGCCACCGTGACCGCGAAGGCACCGGCATCGAAGGCCTCCTGCGCGTCCACCGCGCTGATGGCGCCGACATAGCCGCGCGGCATATAGCCGAGCGCATCGACGCGCGCCCGCTTGCCCGGCAATCCTTCGGCGAGCGCGCGCTCCAAGGCTGCCGGCAGGTCGCTGCCCGACAGCTTGACGTTCCCGTGTTGGTCGCGCTCCAGCCTTTCCGGCGGCACCAGGCTTTCGACCAGCGCCTTGCCGTCGGCGGTGCTGACGCCTTCGGAGACGGCAACGATGCAGCGCTTGTGGCGGTCGAGCGTGGCGCGCACGTCGTCGATGAAACCGGCCGCCGAGAACGGCCGCTCCGGCACGTAGACGAGATGCGGGCCGCTGTCCTGGTCGAGCTGCCAGGCCGCGGACGCGGCCGTCAGGAAACCGGCATGCCGCCCCATGACAATGCCGACATAGATGCCCGGCAGAGCGCGGAAATCGAGATCGACCGAAAGGAATGCTCCAGCGACGAACTCGGCCGCCGACATGAAGCCGGGCGTGTGGTCGTTCTCCTCGAGATCGTTGTCGATGGTTTTCGGCGCATGCACGAAGGCGATCTTGCCGCCGGCGGCGTCGGTGAGGATCTGCTGCGTGCCCGAGGTGTCGTTGCCGCCGATATAGATGAAGGCGTCGGCACCGGCTTTCTTCAAGCCGTTGAGGATGAGGTCGCAATAGGCCGCATCCGGCTTGTCGCGCGTCGAACCAAGCGCGGCGCTCGGTGTCGCCGCGATCAGCCGCAGGCGATCCTCGGGGATGGCGGAAAGATCGACGTAATTGCCGTCACGAATGCCGCGCACGCCGTGGATGGATCCCAGCACCTTGGCGCCGGGATGCCGCTTGCGGATTTCGAGCGCAGCACCCACCACGGTCTGGTTGATGACGGCGGTCGGGCCGCCGCCTTGCGCGATGACAAAAGTTCCGGCCATTGTTCACGTCTCCCGGGCGATGAAATCGCAGGCACATTCGCCTGTCTTGCGGCATCGCGCAACGGCAGAGTGATCGCTGAAGGCGAAGCCGCCGTTCAGACGACGACGACCGGGTTTTTCTTGGAGACGCGGCTGTAGAGGTCGATGATGTCCTGGTTGATCAGGCGCACGCAGCCCGACGACATCGCCTGGCCGATGCTCCACCATTCGGGCGAGCCGTGGATGCGATAGCCGGTGTCGCTGCCGTTCTGATAGATGTAGAGGGCACGCGCGCCGAGCGGATTGTCGAGGCCGCCCGGCTGTCCGCTTTGCCATTTCACCAGTTCCGGCCTGCGGGCGATCATCTCGGGCGGCGGGGTCCAGACCGGCCATTCCTTGCCATACTGGATGTTGGCGCGGCCGGACCAGCGGAACCCGTCCTTGCCGATGCCGACGCCGTAACGGATCGCATCGCCGCCGGGCTGCACCAGATAGAGCAGCCGTTCCTGCGAGTGAACGACGATGGTGCCGGGTTGCTCGCCGGTCGGATCGACGACGATCTGGCGGCGGAACTCCGGCTTGACCTTGAGATAGGGCACTTCCGGCACATTGAAGCCACCGTCGGTGAGCGAAGCGTACATCACGTCGGGGCTGGTGATGTTCTTGTCGACGCTGATACTCGGACGGATGGGCCGGATCGAGCCGGTGGTGACGTCGTCGAGCTGAAGCGACGGCAAATCCAGCGTCTGGCTGCAGCCGGCGATGCCGAGCAGCGCCAGCGCGCCGGCGCCGGACAGCACCGTGCGACGGGAAAGCTGTATTTCGGTTTCGATTGCGTCGCCAATATGCGGCAGCGACAGACCGTGCGGCAACTCACGCATTTACCCAAACCCTACGCTGTCGACGGGAAACACGGTCCGGCCGAATAGCAGGCATTTTCGCCAATCATGGTTGAAAAAGCGTGAAGGCCAGCCGCCTGGCATTAACGAGGGGCTTTTTCGATTTTTGCCTCTTTACATCTGCGCGGGACCAAGGATTTATCCTCTTCGTTGAGCTCAAGGAGAAGAAAATGTCCTTCGAAAACTGGGCCGCTTTTGCCGCTGCCTCGGCAGTCCTTCTGGTCATTCCAGGTCCGACCATCCTGCTGGTGGTTTCCTATGCGCTCGGCCAGGGCTGGCGCACCGCGCTGCCGATGGCAGTCGGCGTGGCGCTCGGCGACTTCACCGCGATGACACTGTCGATGCTGGGCATCGGCGCGCTGCTGGCGGCGTCCGCCACCGTGTTTACCGTGCTGAAGGTGATCGGCGCCGGCTATCTGATCTATCTCGGCATCAAGCTGTTTCGCGCCGGCGGCGCGCTCCGGGCCGAACCGCGCACCGATGCGGTGTCGTCGGCGAAAATGACGGCGCACGCCTGGCTGGTTACCGCGCTCAATCCGAAAAGCATCACCTTTTTCGTCGCCTTCCTGCCGCAGTTCCTCGACCGGCATGCGGATTTCTGGACACAGATGCTGATCTTCGAGACGACCTTCCTGGCGCTCGCCTTCGCCAATGCCTTCGGTTATGCGCTGATCGCCGCAAGGGCGCGCAACGTGGTGCGCAACCCAAAGGCGATCCGCATCTTCAACCGCACCGGCGGCACGCTGCTGGTCGGCGCCGGGATCGCGACAGTGGCGATGCGCTCGGGCAACTGAGGACAGACCATGGCGGTGAGCGACGCATTCGGCCTGACACTGTCTGGCGCGACGGAGGCCGGGCTCTCGTCCTACAGCCGGGCCGTTCGCGAATTGCAGTGCTTCATCGGCGATCCGGTCGGTTCCGTTGACCGGGCAATCGCCGAAGATCCCGGCTTCGTCATGGCGCAGGTGTTCAAGGGTTATCTCTTTGGCCTCGCCACAGAGCGTGAGGCGACGGCGGTGGCCAAGGCATGTCACGAGGCGGCGCTGCCGCTTGCCGCGACAACACGCGAGCAGGCGCATGTCGCCGCCCTTGGCCATCTTGCGGAGGGACGCTGGCACGAGGCCGCCCGCGTGCTGGAGGATATCGCCATCGAGTTTCCGCTCGATGCGCTGGCGCTGCAGACCGGCCACCAGATCGACTTCTTCACCGGCAATGCGCGCATGCTGCGCGACCGCATCGGTCGCGCGCTGCCGTCCTGGCAGAGCGACATGCCGGGCTATCACGCCATACTCGGCATGCAGGCCTTTGGCCTGGAGGAAATGGGCGATTACGCGCGCGCCGAAAAACTTGGCCGCATGGCGGTCGATATCGAGCCGCGCGACGGCTGGGCCCAGCATGCGGTGGCCCATGTCATGGAGATGCAGAGCCGGCAGAAGGACGGCATTCTGTGGATGCGCGCCAATCCCGAAGCGTGGACGCGGGACAGCTTCCTGCAGGTGCATAATTGGTGGCATCTGGCACTGTTCCACTATGATCTCGGCGAAATCGACGAGGTGCTGGCGCTCTATGACGGGCCGATCTATGGCGAACGCTCGATGCTGGCGCTCAACATGGTCGATGCCTCGGCGATCCTGTGGCGGCTGCATCTCGGCGGCGTCGATGTCGGCGAGCGCTGGACGGCACTGGCCGCCAACTGGGTGCCCATGGCCAGCGCCGGCCACTATGCCTTCAACGACGCCCACGCGATGATGGCGTTTGTCGGTGCCGGCCTCGAAGCGCCGGCCCGCAACTTGCTCGAGGCGCAGCGCGAGGCGATGCGCGGCAAGGACGACAACGCCGGTTTCACCAGGGATGTCGGCCATCCCCTGACGCTCGCCATCAAGGCATTCGGCGAGGGCAATTATGCCGGGACGATACGCCTGATCCGGCCGATCCGGGCAATCGCCCATCGCTTCGGCGGCAGCCACGCACAACGCGACGTCATCGATCTGACGCTGATCGAAGCGGCATTGCGTTCCGGTGATGGCGCGCTGGCGAGGGCGCTTGCGGCGGAACGCGCGCTGGCACGGCCGGACAGCCCGTTGTCGGCACTGTTTTCACGGCGTGCAACTGCTCCCGCGGCGAATTGACCACGGCCACATCTTGCCTTAAAAACTGCCCCGGCCAGATTTTTTCGAGCGTCGAAAAAATCT
Organism: Mesorhizobium sp. M1182; assembly: GCF_040318335.1. NCBI lineage: Bacteria > Pseudomonadati > Pseudomonadota > Alphaproteobacteria > Hyphomicrobiales > Phyllobacteriaceae > Mesorhizobium > Mesorhizobium sp. M1182. The sequence goes on along the minus strand of NZ_JAMYMD010000057.1, from coordinate 13,420 downwards.
TCGCGTGTTGACCGGGGTGCGTTTCCGGCGGCACGATTGCCGGGATATCTTCGCCGCCCGTGTCACAGGACTGGGCAGCGAAGCAAGAAAGACCGTCGCCGCCAGGCATGACGGACATGGGAGGAAACATGTATCTCGGCCTCGATCTCGGCACGTCGGGCGTCAAGGCGCTGCTGATCGATGCAAGGCAGAGCATCGTCGGTTCCGGCCATGCGCCGCTCGACGTGTCGCGCCCGCATCCCGGCTGGTCCGAGCAGAACCCGGCCGACTGGATCCGCGCCTGCGAAGCGGCGGTCGGCGAGCTGCGGTCAATGCATGCGAAGGAACTCGCGGCGGTCAAAGGCATCGGCCTTTCCGGCCATATGCATGGCGCCACTCTGCTCGATGCCGCCGACCAGGTGCTGCGCCCCTGCATTCTATGGAACGACACACGCAGCCACGCCGAGGCGGCCGCGCTCGATGCCGACCCGCGCTTTCGCAAGCTGACCGGCAACATCGTCTTTCCCGGCTTCACCGCGCCGAAGCTGGCCTGGGTGAAAAACAACGAACCGGCTGTTTTTGCCAAGGCGGCAAAGGTCCTGCTGCCGAAGGACTTTTTGCGGCTCTGGCTCGCCGGCGAGCATATTTCGGAAATGTCGGATTCGGCTGGCACGTCGTGGCTCGATGTCGGCAAACGCGCCTGGTCCGCCGAACTGCTCGCCGCGACGTCGCTCGACGAAAGCCAGATGCCGTCATTGGTCGAAGGCACGGCCAAGGCCGGTGCCTTGCGCGCCGAACTGGCCGCCAAATGGGGCATGCAGCCGGGCATCCCGATCGCCGGCGGGGCCGGCGACAACGCGGCCTCGGCCTGCGGCATGGGCACGGTCGGCGCCGGGCAGGCGTTCGTCTCGCTCGGCACGTCGGGCGTGCTTTTTGCCGCCAACGCGTCGTATCTGCCCAATCCGGAAAGCGCCGTGCACACATTCTGCCACGCACTGCCCGGCACCTGGCACCAGATGGGCGTCATCCTGTCGGCAACCGATTCGCTCAACTGGCTGTCGGGGATCGCTGGAAAAAGTGCCGGCGAGTTGACCGCCGAACTCGGCGATGCGCTGCAGGCGCCGAGCGGTGTCTCTTTCCTGCCGTACCTGTCAGGCGAGCGGACGCCTCACAATGATTCCGTCATTCGGGGCGCCTTTACCGGGCTTGCCCACGAGTCCGGCCGCGCGGCGCTGACCCAGGCCGTGCTCGAAGGCGTCGCCTTCGCTTTCCGCGACAGCCTCGAAGCCCTGGCCAAAGCCGGTACGACGCTGACCCGGGTGACGGCGATCGGCGGCGGCTCGCGTTCGCGCTACTGGCTGAAGGCCATCGCCACAGCGCTTGGCCTGCCAGTCGATATCCCAGCCGACGGCGATTTCGGCGCCGCCTTCGGCGCGGCCCGGCTTGGCCTGATCGCGGCGACAGGCGCCGATCCGCGCGCCGTGTGCACGGCGCCGGCGACGGACGCCACGGTCGAGCCGGTCGCCGCCCTAAGCGATGCCTATGCAGATGCCTATCAGCGCTACCGCCAGCTTTACCCGGCGATCAGGAGCGCCACGGCGTGAGCGGTTTCCCGCCCTCGCCGTGGCCTGCCGAGAAGGCCTCACTGTGCCGGCACCTTGTCGAGAAAGCCGGTGACGCTTTTCAGCCGGCCATTTTCGATGACGCCGATATCGGTGCCTTCGATGACGGAGCCGACGCCTTCCGGCCCGAGGTTCCAGGAGAAGCGGATGGTATCGGCGAAGCCGTCCGGCTTGCCTTTCAGCGAGAACCTGAAGCCGGCAAAGCGCTGCTGAACGCCGTCGATCAGCGCCGCGATGCCGTCATGGCCGTCGCCCCGCATGATCGGATCGCGGTAGCCGACGTCCTCGGTGAAGGTCGCCTCGAGCAAGGCTTTCCTGCGTGCGGCGTCGCTCTCGTTCCAGGCGGCGATGTAGTTTTCGGCAATGGTGTTGAGGTCGGTCATGGTCTGTCTCCTTCGTTGGGTGGCTTTGACATGAGCCTTTTCGACCAGCGCCAGCGCGAAACCAATTACGCCTGAGGTAATCAGGCCGAACCATGCGAGAGGAAAAAAACATGAGCAGCGGTTTTTTCGGCGACATCCAACAGATCAAATACGAGGGACCGGATTCGACCAATCCGCTGGCCTATCGGTTCTACAATCCCGACGAGATCGTCGCCGGCAAGCGGCTGGAAGACCATCTGCGCTTTGCCGTCGCCTATTGGCATTCCTTCGCCTGGCCGGGCGGCGATCCGTTCGGCGGTCAGACGTTCGACCGGCCATGGTTCCCCAAGGCCGGCGGTACCGACACGATGGAGCTGGCCAAACTCAAGGCCGACGTCGCCTTCGAGATGTTTTCGCTGCTGGGCGCGCCTTATTTCTGCTTCCACGATGCCGACGTGCGGCCGGAGGGCCGGGACTTTTCCGAAAGTGCGGCGCGGCTCGACGAGATCGCCGATTATTTCTCGGGAAAGATGAAGCAGACCGGCGTCAAGCTGCTGTGGGGCACGGCCAACCTGTTCTCCAACCGCCGCTTCATGTCGGGCGCCGCCACCAATCCCGATCCGGACGTCTTTGCCTATTCGGCGGCGACGGTGAAACACTGCATCGACGTCACCAAGCGGCTGAACGGCGAGAACTACGTGCTGTGGGGCGGCCGCGAGGGCTATGAGACGCTGCTCAACACCGACCTTGCCCGCGAGCAGGAACAGGCCGGCCGTTTCCTCAACCTGGTCGTCGATTACAAGCACAGGATCGGCTTCGAAGGAACCATCCTGATCGAGCCGAAGCCTCAGGAGCCGACCAAGCACCAGTATGATTACGACGTCGCCACCGTCTATGGCTTCCTCAAGCGTTTCGGACTGGAGAACGAGGTCAAGCTCAACATCGAGCAGGGCCACGCCATCCTGGCCGGCCATTCGTTCGAACATGAACTGGCGCTGGCCAATGCGCTCGGCATTTTCGGCTCGATCGACATGAACCGCAACGACTACCAGTCGGGCTGGGACACCGACCAGTTCCCCAACAATGTGCCGGAGATGGCTCTGGCCTACTACCAGGTGCTGCAGGCCGGCGGCTTCAAGACCGGCGGCACCAATTTCGACGCCAAGCTCAGGCGCCAGTCGCTCGATCCGCAGGACCTGCTGATCGGCCATATCGGGGGCATGGACTGCTGCGCTCGCGGCCTGAAGGCGGCAGCGCGCATGGTCGAGGACAAGGCGCTGTCCGCCCCGCTCGCCGAGCGCTATGCCGGCTGGGATTCGGCCGAGGCCAAGGCGATGCTTGCCGGCAAGCGCACGCTGGAGGAAATCGCCGAGCGCGTCGTCAAAGAGAAGATCGAGCCGCAGCCCAGATCCGGCCGCCAGGAATTGCTCGAAAACATCGTCAACCGGTACGTCTGAGGCGTACCCGGTTCGCGGCCGTATTGTTCAGCGGCCGCCGGCTAAGACGGCTTTCTGCGGGGCTGAACCGACGAAGGTTTTGCCCCGTGTGAAACTCGCGTGGCCTGTTCGCTGACCGGGTCTGGCGCGCCTTAGCCGTGATCGAGGCCTCTCAGGTAGGCGCAAAACATGTCGGCCATGGCGTTGGCGTAGACTTCAATCTCCTTGGGGGTTCGAGGCGTCTCCGAGAACTGCTTCCCCACCGTGCTGAGCGTCGTCATGACCAGGTCGCCGGCCAATTCGCGAGTCGCTTGCGCGGCGCTCGGCAACGCCTCCTGCATGAAGAGCTGGATGGTGCGGTCTCCGGACGCCCTCGCCGCCTGCGCCTCGGGCGCGTCGCGGTAAAGCGGGGCGGCGTCGTCGAGCGCCACACGCACCGCAGCCTCCTCACACTCCGAGCGGAGGAAGGCGTGGACCAGGTCGCGCAGCCGGTCAAGCGGCGGTTTCCTGATATCCTCGAGGATATCGCGCAGCAAACTGGTCGTCTGCCGCCATTCGTCGCTCTGGAGCCGGAACAGGATCGCCGCCTTGTTCGGAAAATACTGATACAGCGATCCGACGCTGACGCCGGCCTTCTCGGCCACGCGCGCCGTGGTGAAGCGCTGCGCGCCTTCCCTCGCCAAAACCTGAACAGCAGCCTGCAAAATCGCAGCGACGAGCTCCGCCGAGCGGGCCTGCTTCGGCTGTTTTCGCGAGGAAATCCGCGGACTTCGGTTGTCGCTCATTGAGAGCCGCGCCAATGCGATTAGTGAATGCGAATGATTAGTCGTATTTTGAATGTCGCACAAGAACGCATTCAATTCCGACTGGAGACCGATATGACCACACTGACGACAACGCCGCTCGCGCCCCTGCTGGACCGCCTGTTCGAGGAAGCCGCTGCGGCAACAAGCCCTGCAGTGGCGGAACTCTCCGCCGAGGAGCGGATGCGGCTGGTTCGAAGCAAGACCGAATACCTCGATTTCTATGGGCGGCTAAGGGATCTCTGGCTTCCCGTTTCGCGAGAGACCGGCACGCTGCTCTACATGCTGGCACGAGGCAGCGGCGCACGGACGATCGTCGAATTTGGAACCTCGTTCGGCATCTCGACCCTGCACCTTGCCGCAGCCTTGCGGGACAATGGCGGTGGCCGCCTGATCACCAGCGAGTTCGAGCCATCCAAGGTCGCGCGCGCGAGGAGTAATCTGACAGCAGGCGGTCTCATTGACATGGTGGAAACCCGCGAAGGAGACGCGCTGCAAACATTAAGCGTCGATCTTCCCGAAAGCGTCGACCTGCTTCTGCTCGACGGCGCCAAAGCGCTCTATCCCGAGATCTTGAGTCTGGTTGAAAGCCGCCTCAGACCGGGCGCCTTCGTCGTTGCCGACAACGCAGATCTTTGCCCCGAATACCTCGAGCGGGTGCGCTCGACCGGGAGTGGCTACATGTCCACGCCGTTCGGCGAGGATGTTGAACTGTCGATGCGGCTTGGCTGAAGCACTGCGTGACCTGCCGGAACGATCGTGCCCAAGATGGGCGGCGGCGGACAAAACTTTGCCCGGCATCGCCCATCAATCGCCTCGCTCTTGCCTTCAAACAGCCGTCACGAACCTCCTATAGTGTGGTTCGTGGCGGGATTCAGAAAGAAGGAGGCGAAACGATATGCAGCACGAACGCGAAATCGACGCCCTGCTCTCATCTGGCGAGGCTGGATCGATCATCGACCGGCTGATGGCGCTGCCGCACCCGAAACAAGGTGCGCTGAGTGCAAACGAATGGGATCGCGCGGTCGCCAGCCGGTTCGAGACCCATCTTGCGAGACAGATGCGCTCGCAGATCGACGGCAGCAGCGACCGCCAGGACGCTGCCTGATCTACCTTTGCCTATGCATGTCGTTATCGCAAAACCGCTACGCACCCTCGGGTCAAGCCCGTGGCCAAGCTTTTGGGCGACATGCATTATCCCCGACGCAGCCTGACCGGCGCTTCGCCGAACGCTCTTGAAAACGCTCTGGAAAATGCCGCGGCGGACGAAAACCCCGTTCGCCCGGCAATGTCCGCCATGGCGATGCGCGTGTCGACCACCAGCCGGCGCGCGGCGCCGAGGCGCAGCCTGAGGTAATAAGCGCCGGGCGTTTCGCCGATCGACTTGCGAAAGATGCTTTCCAGCGTCCGTGCCGTCACCCCGGCGCGCTTTGCCACGGCGGCGATAGTCAGCGGCTGGTCGACATGCGCTTCCATCAGCCGAATGGCTTGCGCCAGCCTGGGATCGTAGCCGTCGAGACGGCCGAGCGAGACCAGCGGTTGCGCGTCCGTCGCGGCGCGCGCCTGGTCGTAGATGAAGACGCTCGCGACATCTAGCGCCACGGCCATGCCGAGCCGCGTGCGGATCAGATGCAGCATCAGGTCGAAGGTCGGCGAGGCGCCGCCGGTGGTGAACACCGGGCCATCGATGACGTAGCGGTCGGGGCGCACGTCGACGCCGGGAAAGGCCGACGAGAAATCCTCCATGTCCTCCCAGTGGGTGGTGGCGCTGCGCCCCTCCAGCAGACCGGCGCGGGCAACCAGCCAGGTGCCGGCCTCGACGCCGCCCCAGGCGCGTGCCGCGCGCGCCGCCCGGCGCAGTCCGGACAGCAAGGCCGATGTGGCATGGTTCTGCGAGCCGAAGCCGGCGACGACGACCAGCATATCGGTTGTGTCAGCCGCATCGAAGCGGCCGCTGACCGCCACCGGCAGGCCGCATGTGGTGACCGGCGCCTCGCCTGTCACCGAGACCAGCCTGAAATCGAACAGCGTCTCACCGGCAATGCGGTTGGCGGCGCGCAACGGATCGACGGCCGAGGCGACGCACATGATCGACGAGCCGGAGAATACCAGCAGCGTTACCTTGAGCGGCAAACGCTCGGCCCGAAAGATCGTCGGTTTTTCGTTTTTGGTCACACGATCTTCGTAAAACGCAAAACAGTTTCCGGCAAGTCAGGCATTCTTGCCCTACGTTCTATTGGGAGAGAATCCGATGCCGTTAGCGATGAACCGTGAGGTTTTCATTACCTGTGCCGTGACCGGGTCCGGCAGTTCGCAGGATCGCAGCCCGCATGTGCCGCGCTCGCCCAGAGAGATCGCCGATTCGGCCATCGAGGCGGCAAAGGCGGGTGCGGCGATCGTGCACTGCCACGTGCGCGATTCCGAGACCGGCAAGCCTAGGCGCGACGTGCATCTCTATCGCGAAGTAACCGAGCGCATCCGCGCGGCAGACGTCGACGTGGTGCTGAACCTGACCGCCGGCATGGGGGGTGACATGGTATTCGGCCCGCCGGAGAAACCGCTGCCGCTGAACGAAAAAGGCACGGACATGGGCGGCGCGAGCAACCGCATGGAACATGTGCGCCAGTGCCTGCCGGAAATCTGCACGCTCGATTGCGGCACCATGAATTTCGCCGAGGCCGACTATGTCATGACCAATACGCCCGGCATGCTGCGTGCCATGGGCGGCATGATGACGGCGCTCGGCGTCAAGCCGGAGATCGAGGCCTTCGACACCGGGCATCTGTGGTTCGCCAAGCAATTGGTCGAGGAAGAAGTGCTGAAGCCGGACGCCTTGGTGCAATTGTGCATGGGCGTGCCGTGGGGCGCGCCGGACGACCTCAACACCTTCATGGCCATGGTCAACAATGTACCGTCGACCTGGAACTGGTCGGCCTTTGCCATTGGCCGCAACCAGATGGCCTATGTCGCGGCCGCGGTGCTGGCCGGCGGCAATGTCCGCGTCGGACTGGAGGATAATCTCTGGCTCGACAAGGGTGTGCTGGCGACCAATGCGCAGCTGGTCGAGCGGGCGGTCAGCATCGTGTCGAATATGGGCGCCAGGGTCATCGGCCCGGACGAAGTCCGCAAGAAGCTGAACCTGACGAAGCGCGCACCGCTTTGAAAAGCCGGTAGCCGGTTGGGAGGAGCCGCCGATGAAGACCGTGAAATTCACCGCCATGAAGGACGGCGACCGCGAGGATTACGCCTTCCTCACCGAGCACGAGATCGACTACGCGGCAAAGACCGGCGAGCGCCTGCTCGACGCGCTCGTCCAGCTTGATGCGGGCCTCTCGGGCTACAAGATCACCCGGCTCGGCCATTCACTGCAAGCGGCAACACGGGCCTGGCGCGACGGCGCCGACACCGACTGGATTGCCTGCGCCTTGCTGCACGATATCGGAGACATCTACGCGCCCTATAACCACGACGAGTATGCGGCGTCGATCCTGAAGCCTTTTGTGCGCGAGCAATGCACCTGGGTGGTGGAAAAGCACGGCGATTTCCAGCGCCTCTATTACGCCCACCACCTCGGCGGCAATCCGCACGCCCGCGACCGTTTCGCCGAGCACATCTACTTCGACGATTGCGATGAGTTTTGCGAACGCTGGGATCAGTCGAGCTTCGACCCGGATTACGAGACATTGCCGATCGATTTCTTCCGGCCCTTCGTGCTCGAAGTGTTCGCGCGCAAGGCCTATGACGCATGCGTGATCCGTGCCGGCGAACGCGTCGCCCTCACCGACCCCGCAACAGCCAGCACCAGAACCGGAGCTTCCGCATGAGCATCATCAACAAAGCGGCCGCCATCGGCGGCGGCGTCATCGGCGCCGGCTGGGTGGCGCGGCTGCTGCTCAACGGCATCGACGTGTCGATCTTCGATCCCGACCCCGAGGCATCACGCAAAGTCGGCGAGGTGATGAAGGGAGCACGACGCGCCTACAAGCAGATGCTGCCCGGCGGCCTGCCGAAGGAGGGCAAGCTTACCTTCGCCAAGACCATCGCCGAGGCGGTCGCCGACGCCGATTTAATCCAGGAAAGCGTGCCGGAACGGCTCGACCTGAAGCACCGCGTGCTGGCCGAGATCGACCTTTATGCGCCGGCCAACGCAATTGTCGGCTCCTCCACTTCCGGCATCAAGCCGACCGACATGCAGGTAGCGATGAAGAAGCATCCGGAGCGGCTGGTCGTCGGCCATCCGTTCAACCCCGTCTATCTGCTGCCGCTGGTCGAAATCGTCGGCGGCGAACAGACCTTTCCCGAGGCGATCGAGGTCGCCAAGGAGATCTATGCCTCGATCGGCATGAAGCCGGTGGTGATCCGCAAGGAGATCGAAGCGTTCGTCGGCGACCGGCTGCTCGAAGCAGCTTGGCGCGAGGCGCTGTGGCTGGTCAAGGACGGCATCTGCACGGTCGAGGAGCTCGACGACATCATGCGCTATGGCTTCGGCCTGCGCTGGGCGCAGATGGGCATGTTCCAGGTCTATCGCGTCGCCGGCGGCGAGGCCGGCATGCGCCACTTCATGGCGCAGTTCGGCCCGTGCCTGAAATGGCCGTGGACCAAGCTGATGGACGTGCCGGAGTTCAACGACCAGCTGGTCGAGCTGATCGCGACCCAGTCGGACGACCAGGCGCACGGTCTGTCGATCCGCGATCTCGAAAAGATCCGCGACGACAATCTGGTCGCCATCATGGAGGCACTGTCGAAGCAGAACAAAGGCAAAGGCTGGGGTGCCGGCGCCTTGCATAAGGACTACACCAGGCAGTTGGCCAAGCTTGCGGCGAAGAAGCCCACCGCCTCCAAGGCGGCCGAAAAGTCCAAGGCTGAAAAGCCGAAGAAAAGGAAGAAAGGCTGAGACCATGGATTTTGGTCTTTCGGAGGAGCAGAAGCTCATCGTCGAGACGACGCGGGCCTTCGTCGAGAACGAGCTTTACCCGCATGAGCGCGAAGTGGAGCGTACCGGCGTGCTGCGCCGCGAGCTGATCGAGGAGATCAAGGCCAAGGCGATCGAAGCCGGCCTCTATGCCGCCAACATGCCGGCCGATGTCGGCGGCGCCGGGCTCGATACGGTGACCTGGCTGCTCTATGAAAAGGAACTCGGCCGCGCCAATTATGCGCTGCATTGGACCTGCGTGGCGCGGCCTTCAAACATCCTTCTCGCCGGCACGCCGGAGCAGCGCGAAACATATCTGTTTCCCTGCATTCGCGGCGAGAAATGGGATTGCCTGGCAATGACCGAGCCGGGCGCCGGCTCCGATCTGCGCGGCATGAAGGCAACCGCCGTGCAAGACGGCGACGACTGGGTGCTGAACGGCACCAAGCATTTCATCAGCCATGCGGACCTCGCTGATTTCGCCATCGTCTTCATGGCCTCGGGGGAGGAAGAGGCTTCGCGTGGCAAACGCAAGAAGATCACCGCCTTTTTCGTCGACAAGGGCACCAAGGGCTTCACCGTGCGCGACGGCTACCGCAACGTCTCGCATCGCGGCTACACCAATGCCATCCTCGAATTCGACGATTGCCGGCTGCCGGCGAGCCAGGTTCTGGGCGAGGTCCACAAAGGCTTCGATGTCGCCAATTCATGGCTCGGCGCAACGCGCCTGCAAGTCGGCGCCACCTGCCTTGGCCGTGCCGAGCGGGCGCTTGGCCATGCCATCGAATACGCCGCGCAGCGCCAGCAATTCGGCCAGCCGATCGGCAAGTTCCAGGGCGTGTCGTTCAAGCTCGCCGACATGGCGACCGAGCTGAAGGCCGCCGACCTGATGGTGTTCGAAGCCGGCTGGAAGTACGATCAGGGCACCGTTACCGATCAGGACATGGCCATGGCCAAGCTGAAGGCCACCGAGATGCTTGCCTTCGTCGCCGATGAGGCGATCCAGATCCATGGCGGCATGGGGCTGATGGACGATTTGCCGCTCGAGCGCATCTGGCGCGACGCCCGCGTCGAGCGCATCTGGGAAGGCACTTCGGAAATCCAGCGCCACATCATCTCGCGGGCGCTGCTGCGCCCGTTCGGGGGCTGAACAGCGCAATGTTTGCATTCCTTCGCGCGCCCCTCTGTCCTATCGGACATCTCCCCCTCAAGGGGGGAGATCGGCCGCCATTCCTGATTTCGCCAGTTATTGCCGTTGCATGCCTGGGGCCGGCGGCCCAACTGCCAATCTCCCCCCTTGAGGGGGAGATGCCCGGCAGGGCAGAGGGGGGTGTTCATGCACAAACTTGAACGTCTTTTGCGCCCACGAACGATCGCCGTCTTTGGTGGTGCGCAGGCTGCCGCCGTGGTCGCGCAATCGATCAAGATGGGCTTTGCCGGCGATATCTGGCCGGTGCATCCGAGCAAGGCCGAGGTCGCCGGCCGCAAGGCCTATCGCTCGGTGGCCGAATTGCCCGGTGCGCCGGATGCCGCTTTCGTCGGCGTCAACCGGCACTTGACCATCGAAGTGGTCAAGGCACTGGCCGAGCGCGGCGCCGGCGGTGCGGTCTGCTTCGCCGCCGGCTTCCTCGAAACCGAGGCCTATGACGAGGACGGCGAGCGGCTGCAGGCCGAACTGGTCGCGGCGGCCGGCCAAATGCCGATCATTGGGCCGAACTGCTACGGGCTCATCAACTATGCCGACGGCGCGCTTTTGTGGCCCGACCAGCATGGCGGCATCAGGCTGCCAGAAGGCAGTCGCGGCGTTGCCATCATCACCCAGTCGTCGAACATCGCCATCAATATGACGATGCAGAAGCGCGGCCTGCCGATCGCCTTTCTGATGACCGCCGGCAACCAGGCGCAGACCGGGCTTTCCGAAATGGCGCTCGGCCTGATCGAGGACGACCGTGTCACCGCGCTCGGCTTGCATATCGAGGCTTTCGATTCGGTAGCCGGCTTCGAAAGGCTGGCGGCACGGGCGCGCGAGCTGAAAAAGCCTGTCATCGCCATGAAGGTCGGCCGCTCCGAGCAGGCGCGGCAGGCGACCGTTTCCCATACCGCGTCGCTGGCCGGCTCGGACGCAGCGTCCGGCGCCTTCCTGAAGCGGCTCGGCATCGCCCGCATCGATTCAATTCCCGCCTTCATCGAGGCGCTCAAGCTATTGCACGTCACCGGCCCCCTGCCCGGCTACCGGCTATCATCGATGAGCTGTTCGGGCGGCGAGGCGTCGGTCATGGCCGACAGCGCCGAAGGCCGCTGGGTAACGTTTCCGCCACTCACCCCCGAGCACCGCGTGCATGTCAAATCGACGCTCGGGCCGCTGGTCGCGGTGGCCAACCCGCTCGACTACCACACCTTCATCTGGAACAACGAGCCGGCGATGACCGCCACCTTCACCGCGATGGTGTCGGGCGGCTTCGACCTCAACATGCTGGTGCTCGATTTCCCGCGCCCCGACCGCTGCTCGGACACCGACTGGTGGGCGACGCTGCGCGCCTTCGAATCGGCGCTGAAGACCAACAGCGCGCAAGGCGCGATCGTCTCCTCGCTGCCGGAGAACCTGCCCGAGGAATACACTGCCGGCCTGATGGCGCGGGGCATGGTGCCGCTGTTCGGCATCTCCGAAGCCATGGACGCCGCCCAGGCGGCGGCCTTCATCGGCTGGGCCTGGCGCGAGCCGCAGGCGCAGCCGATCGACACTTCGGCGTCCGCGGCGCCCGCCCGCGACCATGTCACGCCGGACGAGGCCGAGGCGAAGGCGCGGCTCATCGAGGCCGGGCTCCCCGTGCCGAAGGGCGAGCGCGCCGGCAACGCGGTCGAAGCTGTCATCTCCTCGATGGCGCTCGGCTTCCCGGTGGCGCTGAAGGCCCTTGGCGTCATCCACAAGTCCGAGCTCGACGCGGTCCGGCTCAATTTGAGGGATGCCGAATCCGTCAGCACCGCCGCCCACGATCTCGGCCCGCTCGGCACGGGCCTTTATGTCGAGCGCATGGTGCGCGACGGCGTCGCCGAGCTGCTCGTCGGCTTCACCCGCGACCCGATGTTCGGCGCCGTGATGACGCTCGGCACCGGCGGCGTGCTGGTCGAGCTGTTGCGCGACAGCGTCACGCTGATGCTGCCGGCGACCCGCGACGATATCGAGGCCGCTTTGCGCGGGCTGAAACTGTTCCCGCTGCTCGACGGCTATCGCGGTCGGCCGAAGGCCGATGTTGCAGCGGCAATCGGTGCGATATCGGGCATTGCCGCTTTCGTGCAGCAAAACGCCGGCGAGATCGAGGAACTCGACATCAATCCGCTGATCGTCTGCACCGAACGCAAGGGCGCCTGGATCGCCGATGCGCTGCTGGTGCTTGGAGAGAACAAAAATGTCTGACGTCATCACCACCCGCCGCGAGGGCACTATCCTCGAAGTCACGCTCGACCGGCCCAAGGCCAATGCCATCGACCTGAAGACGTCGCGGCTGATGGGCGAGACTTTCAAGGCGTTTCGCGACGATCCCGACTTGCGCGTCGCCATCGTCAAGACCGCCGGTGACAAGTTCTTCTGCGCCGGCTGGGACCTGAAGGCAGCGGCCGGCGGCGACGCTGTCGACGGCGACTACGGCGTCGGCGGCTTCGGCGGGCTGCAGGAACTGCGCGACCTCAACAAGCCGGTGATCGCCTGCGTCAACGGCATGGCGGTCGGCGGCGGCTTCGAACTGGCGCTATCCTGCGACCTCATCTATGCGTCGGACCACTCCTCCTTCGCGCTGCCCGAAATCCGTGCCGGCACGCTGGCCGATGCGGCGACGATCAAGCTGCCGAAGCGTATCCCCTACCATGTCGCCATGGACCTTCTGCTCACCGGCCGCTGGATGGATGTCGCCGAGGCGCATCGCTGGGGCCTGGTCAACGAGGTGCTGCCCAAGGAAAGACTGGAGGACCGCGTCTGGGAGATCGCGCGGCTGCTCGCCAGCGGCCCGCCGCTGGTCTTCGCCGCGATCAAGGAGACGGCCCGGGTCGCAGAATCGCTGACGTTCCAGGACGCGATGAACCGGGTGACGCGCCGGCAACTGTCGACGGTTGACGCACTCTACGGCTCGGAGGACAATCTCGAGGGCTTTCGCGCCTTTGCCGAGAAGCGCGATCCGGTGTGGAAGGGGAAATGAAGGTATTGCCGAAATGACGGCACTCCGTCACACCCCCCTCTGGCCTGCCGGCCATCTCCCCCTCAAGGGGGTGTTTGGACCGGAGACATCGCGAACAGGTGTGCGAGGACATCGCG
>NZ_JAMYMD010000056.1:0-26408 GCF_040318335.1 Mesorhizobium sp. M1182 | reverse complement strand
AGGGCATGCGCCCCTTTAAGCCAGATGCTGAGCTCGAAAATCTGATGGATGCGGCGTTCGTCTACTGCTTTCACAAAATTCACCTTGCGATCGACAACAGCGGAAACGAGAAACGATGGATGCAGCTCTAACCCACTGGATCAACGCGGCAGCCGGGATCAGCCCTTTTCTTGATAAGGCAATGATCGCCGTCTCACAAATCGGCGTTCCGCTGATGGTGCTGGCTGTTGCCCTGCAATGGTGGGCAAAGGCCGACCGCTACCATGTGCGCCATGCTGCCTTGTCCGCCGGCTTGGCGTTCCTGCTCGGTCTGGCGATCAATCAGTTCATTTTGCTATTCGTCCACCGGCTGCGGCCCTACGATGCCGGCGTGACGCATCTGCTGATTGCGCCCAGCGCCGACTGGTCGTTTCCCTCCGACCACGCGACAGCCAGCTTTGCGGTTGTTGCGGCTCTTGCAACGCAAGGTCTGCCGCGCCGGATGCTGGCCCTCTCCATCATGGCATTGCTGATCTGCTGGTCGAGAATTTATATCGGCACCCACTATCTCACCGACGTGATAGGCGGTGCCATCACTGGCGTCTTAGGTGCCGTTGTGGTCCGATTTGCCTATCGCGAGAACTCCCGACTGGACAGTCTGGTCACAAGAATTCTCTAGCTCCTTATGTGCCACGATGAGACGAGCAGCTATCATAGCGGTCCTGTCGCTTGCCTGCGTCTCTGTCGTGCTCGCCGCCGCCCATTCGGGTCGTGATGCGGTCATCCAGGCTCGCCAGGCCTCGATGAAGGAAATGGCCCAGGCCGCAAAGACGATAGCCGGGATGTTCGACGGCAAGCAGGCGTACGACGCCGCGGCCTTCAAGGCGGCGGCCGAGACCATCCGCGCCCGCACCGGCCCTGCCCTGATTGCCGAATTCCCCAGCGCGACATTGGGCGCGCCTTCAGGCGCCAGGCCGGATATCGACCCCGCCCGCGCGGAGTTCGAAGAGCTGGCTCGCCACATCGGGACGCTGGCCAGCGCCTTGGCCTCCGACGCCGAGCGGGCGCCGCCGCGCATCACCGACGACATGAGAATGGGTTCCGGCCTGGCGATGGGCGGTGGCAGCCTGCTTGGCAAGCGACCATCACTCGCGGAAGCCGATCCCACTAAATTGCCGGCGGAGCACCTCCTGCATCTCATCTTGCAGGATTGCTCGAGCTGCCATTCGAAGTTTAGGCAAAAGGTCGAGTGATAGCGTCAGCTTCGCTGCAGCTGACCCGCCATGAAATTGCGCCAGCCGCCGAAATGCGAAATCTCCTTTGCATCGGTGAGACCGGCACTTTCGACGAGAAAGCCCTTCGGCGAAGTTCCGTCGTCAAGCACAAGCGTCCCGATGCCGAGCGGCGGCGGGATCGCGGCAACAAAACGGCCGAAGGCTTGCGGCGAGAGCCGCCAGACTTCGACCTCGATCGCTGTCCCCTTGCCGTTGCAGATCCGTTCGAGCCCCGGTCGCGGCACCGACTGGCCGGCGAGCGCGTAAAGCCGGTAGAGCGGCGCCGTTCTTGCAGCCCGGGCGAAAATCGCGCCGAGCTGCTGCAGCTGGCCGTTCAGCGCCATCCCCGACAGATGCGCGCCGACCACGGCCAGCTCGATCGTGCCTTCATCCACGCCCGCCAGAACATCGCCGCGCTGCGGCTGCGGCCAGCCGATAGCACCAAGCGCAAGGCCGCTTGCCGCATGGACATCGCGCGCAAGCGACGCAGTCAGGTGGTCCTTGCCCGCCGCGGCAAGCAAGGTGACGCTCATCGGCAGACCGTCGCTGCGGGTTCCGCTCGGCACGGCAATGCCGCACATGTCGAGCAGATTGACGAAGTTGGTGTAGGTGCCGAGCCGGCTGTTGGTGACGATGGGATCGGCCAGCACCGCTTCGACTGTGTAGTGCGTCGGCGCGGTCGGCACGCAGAAAACGTCGACCGAGGCGATGACCGGCGCAAGCCTGGCCTTATAGCCTTGCAGGGCATAGAGCCCCTTGAAAGCGTCCGCAGCGGAAAGTTTTCGCGCACCGCCGATGATCTGCCGCGTCACCGGATGCATGGCGGCCTCGTTGGCATCCATGAAGTCCCTGATCGCGGCGTAACGCTCGGCCACCCAGGCGCCTTCGTAGAGCAGAGTGGCGGTGGCGTAGAAATCACCGAACGGGATTTCGACCAGCCGGCAGCCCAGCGTCTCCAGCGAGGCAAGAGCGGCCTCGAAACCCGCCTGCATCGCCTCGTCGCCGAAGAAGGTCCAGTCCGCCCTGGCCGGCACGCCGACAGTCAGCACCGGCGGGCGCGCGGCAAGAGCCTGAATGCAGAGGTCACGCGAATAGGGATCGGCGTCGTCCTTTGCCGCCGCCGCCTCGAACACGTGATAGGCGTCATCGACGGTGAGCGCGAAGACCGAGACGCAGTCGAGCGTCCGGCAGGCCGGCACGACGCCGGCGGCTGATAGCGCGCCGACGCTCGGCTTCAGCCCGACGATGTTGTTGAGGCCGGCGGGTATGCGCCCCGAACCGGCGGTATCGGTGCCGAGCGCGAAGGAGACGATGCCGCGCGCCGTCGCCACGGCCGAGCCGCACGAGGAACCGCCCGGCACCAGTTTCGGGTCGATCGCATTCCTCGGGATTGGATAGGGCGTGCGAACGCCGACCAGGCCGGTGGCGAACTGGTCGAGATTGGTCTTGCCGACAACCAGCGCGCCGGCGGCCTTGAGCCGCGCGACGACGGTGGCGTCTTTCGCCGGCAAGTAGGCATATTCCGCACAACCCGCCGTGGTCGGCATGCCGGCAACATCGATGTTGTCTTTGACCGCGAACGGCACGCCCCACAGCGGCTTTGCCGCGGGATCGAACGGGCCGAGCTTTTCCGCCTCGGCAAGCAACTCCGCCCTGCTCGCCAGATGGATGAAGATGCCGGGGTCATCGGCCGCCGCGAGCCGCGCATGGACCATATCGATCACCTCGCCAATGCTGACGCCGGCCTGATAGGCAACGTGCAGGCTCGCTATGTCGAAGCGGATGTCGCTCATTTGGCCTCGCCCAGAATGACTACCGGCAGGTTCCACTGGATGAGTACGACGCAGCCATCCTTGGTCCACACCGAATGCTCGGTTCCGACCGGGTTCAGGATCACGCTGCCCGCGGCATGATCGCCGTTCTCGTCGCTCTGCGTGCCTTCCAGCACGATGATCGTCTCCAGCCCGGCATGGCGATGACGCGGCACGCTGGCGCCAGCCCGGTAGTTCAGGATGGCGACCGACGGTTCCATCGGCCCACCCTTGAGCAGCCAATGCACTGTGATGCCTTCGCGAAAATGCTCGAATGGCAGATCACGCCAGCCCCCTTGGATGAGAGCCGCGTATGCGACGTTAGGCATTGGAAAGTCCCTCGAGCACCTGGTCCGTCGTTGCCGTCCAGCCGACGATGGCGCCCTGCGCCCTGATCATGGCAAGGGCTGCCGCCTTGAACTCCGGAAAATAGCTCTCAGTGGCATCCTCCGCCAGAAGGCATTCATAGCCGCGGTCGTTGGCCTCGCGCATCGTCGTCTGCACACAGACCTCCGTCGTCACCCCGGCAAAGACTAGCTGCTGTGCGCCGAGCCGCTTGAGGTCGTCGCCGAAGCTGGTGGCATAGAACGCGCCCTTGCCGGGTTTTTCGATGACGATCTCGCCAGGCAGTGGGGCAAGTTCATCGAGGATCGCCGTTCCCGGCTCCCCGACGATCAGCACACGACCCATTGGCCCGACATCGCCGATCCTGATCGACGGATTGCCGCGATTGCGCTTGGCCGGCGGCAGATCCGAAAGGTCTGCCTTGTGGCACTCCATCGTGTGGATCACCGGCAGGCCAGCGGCGCGAAACCCCGCGATCAGCCTCTTCACCGTCGGCACGATGGCCGTGACCCGGCTGACGTCATTACCGAGGCTGGCGCCGAAGCCGCCGGGTTCGGCAAAGTCGCGCTGCATGTCGATGACGACCAGCGCCATCGCCTCAGGCTTGAACACAAACGGAAACGGCAGTGCCTCGATCCCAGCCATCAGTGATGTCCCGCCATGTGCTCGCCGATCGTCTGCACGCTCGCCTGCGCGATCGGCGTCTCGTAGACCAGCGCGCCGTCCGACATGACGAAGATGCGGTCCGAGAGCTCGAGCAGCTCATCAAGGTCCTCCGACATAAGGAGCACGGCGGCACCGGCGTTGCGCGCCTTCATGATGCGGGCGCGGATTTCGGCGACGGCAGAGAAGTCGAGGCCGAAGCAGGGGTTCGACACGATGAGCAAATCGACCTCGCCGGTCAGTTCCCGCGCCAGCACCGCGCGCTGCACATTGCCGCCCGAGAGCGACGAAATCGGCGAAGCGAGCGATGCCGTCTTGACCTTGAACTGTTCGATCAGGCGGGCCGCGTAGTCACTGATCGCACTCATCCTGATCCAGTTGACCGGCTTGCCGGCCTCGTTGAGGTCGAAGGTCCGGAAGGCCATGTTTTCCGCCACCGTCATCTTCGGTGCGCAGGCATTGCGCAACGGCTCCTCCGGAATGAAGCGGACATTGAGCGTGCGCGCCTCGCTGCGGCTGGCGCCATAGGGCGAGCCTTTCACCAGAACGTCGCCGCCATTGCGCGCCCGCTGTCCGGCAAGGACTTCGAGAAACTCCTTCTGGCCGTTACCGGAGATGCCGGCAATGCCGACGATCTCACCCGACTTCACATCGAGTTCGCCGATGTCGATGGTTTTCAAGCCGGTGCGGTCGGGCGCCTTCAGCGACTTTACCGTCAGCACCTGTCTGGCGCCGGCCGGCACCGGGGCGCGGCTGTCGAGTGCGGCGATCGGTTGGTCGCCGATCATCATCGCCGCCATCTGCTTGTGGGAAAGTTCGGAGACCTTTCCGGTTCCGGTCAGCCTGCCCTTGCGCAGCACGGTGATATCGTCGGCAAAGGCCGTCACCTCGTGGAATTTATGCGAGATCATCAGCACGGTGAGGTCGCCGGTCCTGGTCATGTCGCGCACCAGGCCAAGCACTTCGTGTGCCTCGCCGGGAGTGAGCACCGAAGTCGGCTCGTCGAGCACCAGGAAACTGCGGCCGAGATAGAGCTGCTTGATGATTTCGAGCTTCTGCTTCTCGCCGGCGGCAAGTTCCGCCACCTTGACGTCGAGCGGCAGCTTGAACGGCATACGCTGCATGAATTGCGCAAGTGCGGCGCGCTCCTTGCGCCAGTCGATGACGCCCGGCACCTTCTCGCGCGAAATGACCAGGTTCTCCGCGCCGGTCAGCGACGGAACGAGCGTGAAATGCTGATAAACCATGCCGAGCCCGAGCGCCGACGCGTCCTTGGGACTGGCGATCGCGACCTCGCGGCCATCGACCAGCATGTCGCCGGCGGTCGGATGGTAAAAACCCATCATGCATTTGACCAGCGTCGACTTGCCGGCGCCGTTTTCGCCGAGCAGCGCGTGGAACGATCCCGCCGGCACCTTGATCGAGACATCGTCCAGCGCGGTGAAAGCGCCGAAGCGCATGGTCATGCCGATGGTCTCGACGCCGACGGCCTTCTTCCCAGTGCTTCCGCTCAAGATCGCCTCCTCACGGCAGTTGCGCGACGAAGGATGCCGAATTCGACACCGCGCCGAACACCCCGCCCTGCATCTTGATCATCTTGATCGCGGCGAGATGATTGCCGTAGTCGGTTGCCCCGCAGCAATCCTCCAGCATCACGCATTCGAAGCCGCGATCGTTGGCCTCGCGCATCGTCGTGTGGACGCAGACGTCGGTGGTGATGCCGGTCAGCACGATGTTGTCGATGCCGCGCTGGCGCAGGATCAGCTCGAGGTCGGTGGCGCAGAACGAGCCCTTGCCCGGCTTGTCGATGATCGGTTCGCCCGCCGCCGGATAGAGGTCGGGGATGATGTCCCAGCCGGGTTCGCCGCGCACCAGGATGCGCCCGCAAGGTCCGGGGTCGCCGATGCCGGCATTGATGCGGCGCGAACGCCAGCGCTTGTTGGCCGGCAGGTCGGCGAGATCGGGCCGGTGGCCCTCGCGCGTGTGGATTATGGTGTAGCTCTTGGCCCGCATGGCTGCGAGCACCGACTTGATCGGCTCGATCGGTGCCCGCACCAGCGAAAGATCGTAGCCCATATGATCGACATAGCCGCCCGGCCCGCAGAAATCGGTCTGCATGTCGATGATGATCAGTGCCGTATTGTCCGGCCGGAGCTCGCCATTATAAGGCCATGGATAAGGGTCGGCGTCGATGTAGCGCTGGGTGATCTCGGCTCTGGCGTTCATCGGAAAAACTCCAGTCATTTGGTGATCGACAATTCGCCCGGCGCGCCGGCAAGCGAGCGGCTCGGCGACGAGGTGGCGATCATGATGATGAGCGTGAGGATGTAAGGCGCGGCGTAGAAGAGGTAGTAGCCCTGCGTGACCCCGACCGATTGCAACGCCGGGCCCAGCGCGCCCGCACCGCCGAACAACAGTGCCGCGGCAAAGCAGCCGAGCGGATTCCAGCGGGCGAAGATGACCAGCGCCACCGCCATCAGGCCCTGCCCCGACGAGATGCGTTCGGTCCAGCTGCCGGGATAATAGAGCGACAGATAGGCGCCGCCGATGCCAGCAAGCGCACCGCCGACACCTGTCGCAAGCAGGCGCACGGTGTTGGGATTGAGGCCCATGGCGCGCGCCGCATCGGAGCTGTCGCCGACGACGCGCACGATCAGGCCGGCGCGGGTGTTGCGGAACGCCCACCATAGGAACACGGCAAGTGCGGCACCAATCAGGAACAGGATGTTGACGTTGAGCGCCGCCTGCACCTGCGGGAGATCCGACCAGCCACCGAAGGCGATGGCCGGCAGGTCTGGTGCCGAGGGCTGGATAAACGGCTTGCCGAAGAAGAAGGCGAGACCGGAGCCGAACAGCATCAGCGCGATGCCGATGGCGATGTCGTTCACCCCGCGGAATTTGCAGATCCAGCCATGGAACAGGCCGAAGCAAAGACCGGCACCTGCGGCAGCCAGCAGACCGAGCCATGGCGAGCCGGTCATCACTGCGACCGCATAGGCGGTCATCGCACCGAAGACCAGCGTGCCTTCGAGGCCAAGATTGATGCGGCCGGAGCGCTCGGTGATGGCTTCGCCGAGCGAGACGAAGATGAAGGGCGTCGAAACGCGGATGGCGCCGCCGAGAATGGCGAGCGGCACGCCCCACAGGCCGATCTCGGTCGCGTCCATCAGGAGCCCCTCTTCCACAGATCGGGATTGAAGACCTTGAAGCGGCCGTAAAAGGTTTCGCTGAACAGGATGACGACGAAGAGCATGCCTTGCAGCACCAGCACGGTCGCGTCGGGCAGGTCCATGCGGCGCTGGATCAGCCCGCCAGAAGCGCCGATACCGCCGAGCAGGAAAGCGACCGGGATGATGGCGAGCGGATTGTGGCGGGCGAGGAAGGCGACGAGGATGCCGGTATAGCCATAGCCGGCGGCGAGCGAGGCGTTGGCGCTGCCTTGAACGGCGCCGACCTCCAGCATGCCGGCCAGCCCGGCGAAGCCGCCGGCGAGCCCGGTGAAGCCGACGATCAGCGGCCCGACGGCAAGCCCTTGCACCTGAGCTGCCCTGACATTGCCGCCGGCGATGCGGGCGGCAAACCCCCAGCGCGTCTTTTCGATCAACAGCCAGGACAAGACGCAGGCGAGAATGCCGACGACCAGGCCCCAGTGCACGTCCATGCCTGGAATGTTGCCGATGCGGTAGGCATCCGCCAGCGGCTCGGTCGAGGGTTTGTTGAGCGAAGTCGGATCGCGCAGAGGCCCTTCGACCAGATGGTTCATCAGCGCGATGGCGATATAGGCCATCAGCAGACTGGAGATGGTTTCGTTGACGGCGCGGTAGTGGCGGAGTGCGCCGACGGCACCGATCCAGATGCCGCCGGCGACCGCGCCCGCCACGCCCATCAGCAGGATGACCAGAAAAGCCGGCGCGCCATTCGCCGCGACGCCGATGGCGGCGGCGGCAACGCCGCCCAGCACGATCGCGCCTTCGCCGCCGATGACGACGAGGCCGAGCCGGGCCGGCAGCGCCACGCAGAGCGCTGCCAGCAAAAGCGGTGCTGCCCGTGACAGCGAGTTCTGGATCGAGAACCACGAGCCGAAGCCGCCGCGCCACATCGTCTCGTAGAGTTGCACCGGCGATTTGCCGACCAGCGCGATGAACACGCTGAACAGCGCCATGCCGACGATCAGTGCCGCGAGCGGTATGACGAAGGCTTCCGCCCGCCGCGCCGCCCATTCGAGCGCCGCCGGATAATTCCTGGCGCCAAACAGCGCCGGTGCGCCCGCAGTGCTGATCGTGTCTGCCATGGCCCCGTCTCCGATCCGGTTCAGGCGGTCGAACCGACGACGCCCTCGACCAGGTAGTCCATGCTTTCGAGTTCGAGCGCGGTCTCGGCGAAGGCCTGGCCTTCGGTCGCGACGACGACGCCCTTGTTGCTCTTCAGCGGACCCTTGATGACGGAAAAGCCGCCTTTCATCATTTCGGCCAGCGTGCCGTCGAACTGTTTGCGGGCGGCGTCGCCGACGGCGGGGCCGAGCGGGCTCATCTTGACGAAGCCGTCGGCCAAGCCACCGCGTGTGAAATTGGGCAGCGGCGTGCCCGCCACCAGATCGTCGACGAACATCTTGTAGACCTTGGCCCAGTTCCATTCCGCGCCGGTCAGGTATTTTTCCGGCGCCAGCGGGCTCTGGTTGGCATGATAGCCGCAGACGAAGGCGCCACGGCCGGCCGCCGTCTCGACCACCACCTTGGGGCTGTCGACATGGCAGGTGATGACGTCGGCGCCCTGGTCGACCAGCGCATTGGTGGCCTCGGCCTCCTTGACCGCCAGCGACCACTCGCCGGTGAAGATCACCTGGCAGGTGATGGTCGGGTCGACCGAGCGCGCGCCGAGCAGGAAGGAATTGATGTTGAGCAACACCTGCGGGATCGGCTTTGCCGCGACGAAGCCGAGTTTCTTGGTTTTGCTGGTGTGACCGGCGACGACGCCGTTCAGATACTGGCCCATGCCGATATAGCCGAAATAGGAACCGGCATTCATCGGATGCTTTTCCTTGTTCCACATGCCACCGCAATGGCGGAACTGCACGTCGGGGAATTTCGCGCACATGGCGAGCATGTGCGGATCGAAATAGCCGAACGAGGTCGGGAAGATCAGCGACGCACCGTCGAGATTGATCATCGATTCCATCGTCTTCTGGACGTCGACCGTCTCCGGCACGTTCTCCTCCTCGACGACGGAAATTCCTTCGATCCCCTTCAGCGTGGCGGCGCCTTCGGCATGCGCCTGGTTGTAGCCGTAATCGTCCTTTGGCCCGACATAGATGAAGCCGACGGTGGCCGTCGCGGCGAAGGCCCTGCTGATCGGAAACGATGCGGACGCAAGGCCGAGCGCCGCTCCGGCGGCGGAGGTCTTGAGCAGGTCGCGGCGGCTAAGCATGAATCTCTCGGACATTGAATGCTCCCTCTGTGGGGCCTTTGGGGCCGGTTAACACCTCAATGAAAGAAGTGTATGCAATCAGCATGCCAGTTTCAGAAATAGGATTTATTCAGCAATATCAATGAGTGTGCCGATGTGGACTGCACAAAGCCGGAGCAATTGCATACACTTTTTGCCTTCAAAATCGCCAATTTGACATGAAGGCTAAAACATAGGCATACAGAGATGCGGAGGAATCGAAGCCGGTGAGTGGCTTACGGCTCTAGCGAAAAGACTGGACGGAGGAGACGTGTCGGGAAAGCGCAATTTGATCAGGTCGGGCACGACCGTCGATCAGATGGTGAGGGCGATCAGCGACCGGATCATCACCGGTTTCCTGCGCCCGGGCGAAAAGCTCGATGAGGCCTCGCTCGCGGCCCGCTTCGACGTCTCACGCACGCCGATCAGGGAAGCGCTCAGCCGGCTCAGCGCCATGGGGCTGGTCGAAAGGCGGCCGAACCGCGGCGCCACCGTCGCCGTGGTGACGCAGGAGCACCTCGCCTCGATGTTCGAAAGCATGGCCGAGCTTGAAGCGATCTGCGCGAGGTTCTCGGCCGAGCGCATGACCGCTGGCGAGCGCCGCACGCTGGAGGCCGAGCACCAGGCCTCGGCGCGCTTCGTGCAGCTCGGTGCCGAAGAAGAGTATGAGCTTTTCAACACCGAGTTCCACACCCGGCTCTATCGCGGCGCCCACAGCAAGCACATTTATGAACTGACAGTCATGACCCGCGGCCGCCTGGCGCCGTTCCGCCGCGCGCAATTCATGCTGCCCGGCCGGCTGGCCCAGTCGTGGCAGGAGCATGACGCCGTCGTCACCGCAATCATGCGCGGCGACAGTGCGGCGGCCGGAACAGCCGCCAAGGATCATGTCTCGATCGTCAGCGAGGCGAGCGCCGTCTTTGCCATCGGCGATCGTCCCAAAGGCAGGACCGAGCCGTTCCCGACATCGGCTTCCTAACCGTCAATCGACCAGCACGGCGACCACGGCAGCGCAGTCGCCGGCCTTGACCAGCCCCGGAAAATGCCGCGCCGCCAACAGACCGGACATTTTGGCCCGGATCTCCTGCGGAGCGCCGCCGGTGCGGCCTATGGAATGGATACGTGCCAGCACCTGGTTCTCTGCCACCGCCTCGCCGAGATCGATCATGGTTTCGATCATCCCGTCGTCCTCGGCGAACGAGAAGCAATCGCCGGACGGCATGTCGAGCCAGCGGGTTGGCTGCATCTCGACCGCGCCGGCGACGATGCCGGCATGGCGCAGCACATTGAGCACGCCGCAACGTGCGATCCGCACCGTTTCCGCGCGCGAAGTCCCGCCGCCGCCAAGCTCGGTGGTGATGAACAGCTTGCCCATCTCTTCGGCGGCAGTGTCGAACATGCCGACCGCGTCGATCTCCAGCATTTTCATCGACCATGGTGCGGAGAAGGCTTCAACCGCAGCGAAACCCTTCGCTTCCAGCACCTTGTCGGGCCGGATGTGGGCGGCGCAGAACGGCACGAAGTCGAGCGTCTTGCCGCCGGAGTGGAAGTCGAGCGCGATGTCTGTACGGGGCAGAAGCTCGCGCTGGAAATAATCGGCGATCTTCTCGGTCACCGTCCCGTCGGGCCGGCCGGGAAAGCTGCGGTTGAGATTGCCCTTGTCGATCGGCGAGGTGCGCGTGCCGGCGCGGAACGCCGGATAGTTCATCGCCGGCACGATGATGATCGTGCCGCTGACTTGCTTCGGGTCGAGCGTACGGGCGAGGTCATAGAGCGCCAGCGGCCCCTCGTACTCGTCGCCATGATTGCCGCCGGTGAGCAATGCGCTCGGCCCCTTGCCGTTGCGGATGACGCAGATCGGGATCATCACCGATCCCCAGGCCGAATCGTCGCGGCTGTAAGGCAGGCGCAGGAAACCGTGCTGCACGCCGTCGCGCTCGAAATCGACGGTCGGCGTGATCGGTGACGGGCGAAGGCTGGACATCGGGCTCAATTCTTCACGACCAGTTTGCGCGGCACATTCGCCAGGCACTCGACGCCCGTCTCGGTGATCAGGATGGATTCGGTGATTTCCAGCCCCATCGTCTCAAGCCACAAGCCGGTCATGAAATGGAAGGTCATACCGGGCTTCAACTCGGTGCGGTCGCCTGGACGCAGGCTCATCGTGCGCTCGCCCCAGTCAGGCGGATAGGAAAGCCCGATCGGGTACCCGGTGCGGTTGTCCTTGACGATGCCGTACCGCTTCAGCACCGCGAAGAAGGCGTTGGCGATGTCCTCGCATGTGTTGCCGGGGTTGGCGGCCGCAAGTCCCGCCTCCATGCCTTCCAGCGTCGCCTTTTCGGCATCGAGGAATTCCTGCGTCGGTTTACCAAGGAACACAGTCCGGGAAAGCGGACAATGGTAGCGGTTGTAGCAGCCGGCAATTTCGAAAAAAGTGCCCTCGCCCGACTTCATCGGCCTGTCGTCCCAGGTCAGATGCGGCGCCGATGCGTCGGCGCCCGACGGCAGCAGCGGCACGATCGCCGGATAGTCGCCGCCAATGCCATCGACGCCGCGCGTGCCGGCATCATAGATCTCGGCGACCAGGTCGCATTTGCGCATGCCGACCTCGATCTTGTCGACAATGCGCTCGTGCATTGCCTCGACGATGCGGGCGGCTTTGCGCATGTAGTCGATTTCGGTCGGGCTCTTCACTGCGCGCTGCCAGTTGACGAGTGCCGTGGCGTCGACGAAGCGGGCATTGGGCAGATGTCTCTGCAGAGACGCGAAGGCTGCGGCGGAGAACCAATAATTGTCCATCTCGACACCGATGCTGAGCTTGCCCCAGCCGCGATCGGCGAGCACCTGCGAGAGAAAATCCATCGGATGGCGCTCGGTCGACTGCACATAGTGGTCGGCATAGCCGATGATGTTGTCGTGCGCGAGATAGGCGGTGCGCTTGGCGCCGTTGGCGTCCTGGCCGCGCCCGTACCACACCGGCTCGCCCGACGGCGGCACGATGACAGCCTGGTGCACGTAGAACGACCAGCCGTCATAGCCGGTCAGCCAGGCCATGTTGGACGGGTCGCTGACGATCAATAGATCGACGCCCTTGACCTGCATGGCTTTCCGCGTCTTGGCGAGGCGCTCCGCATATTCGCCGCGCGAGAATTTCAAATTGGGCTGCATTGTTCTTGGTCCTCGTTTGTTGGGCCTTGCGGCCAGCATCAGCTTTCGAAAATCGTACCGGTCTTGGCTGCACGCGCACGGTCGCGGGCGAGCGTAGCGATCGCCGTGTCCTGCACGCCAGTGCCGGTCAGGTCGGCAATGGTGATGTCGCTGTCCGAGCGCCGGCCATGCCTTTCGCCGGCGATGATGTGGCCAAGCTCGGTGATTTCGGCATCGGACGCCATCACGCCCGCCGCGATAGCATGGTGCAGTTCGCCCAGCCGGCGCGTCTGTTTGGCGCTATCGGCGACGTAGAGATCGGCCATGCGCAGGATCGCCGGCGCGATCTCGTTCTTGTGCTCGGCATCCGAGCCCATGGCAGTGATATGCTGGCCGGCGGAGACGAAGCCGGCCTTGATCAGCGGCTCGGTCGACGGCGTCGTGGTGACGATGATGTCGGCATCGGCCGCAGCCTTTGCCGCGTCGGGCTCGGCGTGAACGGCGATGCCCAGTTTTTCGGACAATGCGTCGGCCGCGGCTTCGGCCTTGGCGGCATCCCTTGCCCAGATGCGGGCTTCCGTGATTGGCCGCACCAGCATCAGCGCCTCGAGCTGCAGTCCGGCCTGAACACCGGCGCCGAAGATCGCGGCAACGGAGGAACCCGCCCGCGACAGATGTTTGGCGGCGACCGCACCGGCGGCGGCCGTGCGGATGTCGGTGAGATAGCCATTGTCGAGCAGCAGCGCCTCGACCAATCCGGTTTTCGCCGACAGCAGCACCATCATGCCGTTGACGCTGGGCAGGCCGAGCTTGGGATTATCGAAAAAGCCGGGGCTGATCTTGATCGCAAAACCGTCGACACCCGGTACATAGGCGGTCTTGACGTCGACCTCGCCGCGATGCTCCGGAATGTCGAGCCGAAGGATCGGCGGCATCGCCACCGGCAAGGTGGCGAGCGCCCGGAACGCATTCTCGACGCAGGCGATGGCATCGAGATCGAGCTTCACGATCTTGCGCAATTCAGCTTCGGTGAGGATCGTCATCCGGCTCATGCTGCGCTCTCCGCAATTGCTTCGCCGCAGATGATCTTGCGGTGCAGTGTCATATCGATGTTGCGGCCGGACAGCACGAGCACCGTCGGGCCGCTCGCCCTGACCTTGCCGGCAAGCACGGCTGCGATGCCGACGGCGCCGGCGCCTTCGACGATCTCGCGCTCCTGTTCATAGGCATGGCGGATGCCGGTGGCGATCTCGTCCTCGCTGAGCAGGATCACATCGTCGAGCAGGTCGCGGCACATGGAAAAGGTCAGCCGGTTGTCGAGGCCTATGCCGCCGCCGAGGGAATCGGCCAGCGTCGGCAGTTCCTCGACCAAAACCGGATGTCCGGCGTCGAGGCTCGCCTTCATCGCCGCACCGCGCGCCATTGAAACGCCCATCACCTTCGTCGCCGGGCTGACGCCCTTCACGGCAGCGGCAACGCCAGCCGCCAGCCCACCGCCGGAAAGCGGCACCAGCACCAAGGCGGCGTCCGGAACCTGTTCGATGATCTCCAGCCCGAGCGTGCCTTGCCCGGCGACAATGGAGGGATGGTCGAAAGGCGGCAGCATGATCAGCCCCTCTTCCGCGACCAGCCGTTCGACCTCCCGCTGCGCATCGTCCTGGCTGTTGCCGACGATGCGGATCTCGGCGCCGAGCCGGCGGATCTCGTCGAGCTTGTTCTGCGGCACCAGCCGCGACATGCAGATCGTCGCGTGGATACCTTGCAGTCGAGCGGCATAAGCCAGCGCCCGGCCGTGATTGCCGGTCGAGGCAGCGACGACGCCACGCGCCCTCTCCTCTTCTGTCAGCGAGGCGATTGCGTTCGAGGCACCACGCAGCTTGAAGGCGCCGGTGGTCTGCCGGTGTTCGAGCTTGAGATAAACAGGAGCGTCCAAGTGCTGGGAAAGACTCCGGGAAGGAACGGTCGGCGTACGCTCGACCTTGCCTGCGATGCGCTCGCGCGCGGCGTGGATTTCGGACAGGCTTATCCTGGACGTGGTCATGGCTCATCAATCAGTTCAGCGGCAGCGTCATCAGACGGCCGAATTCAGGGCGCGGCTCGTCGTCGTCGCAAAGCCGCAGGCAATTCCAGGCCGTCGCCTGGTTGCTGGTGACGACAGGACGGCCGATGGCTTCTTCCATACCGACAACTGCCGCCGCGGACCGCAGTGCCGTGCAGGAGACAAACAGCGCGTCCGAGTGTTCGGCCGTCGCCTCGCGAGCCAGATCGACCAAGGATTTCGGCGCAATCCGCGCCATCTCGCGATCATCCTCGAAGCCGAGGCAAGTGAAGCTGACGATTTCGAAACCATGCACGGTGAAATAGGTCGCCATCGGCCGGCTGGTCTCGACCGTATAAGGGGTAAGAATGCTGATCGTCCTGGCGCCCAGCGCCTTCAGGCCGCGCACCCCGGCCATCGGCGGCGTAACCACCGGCGCACCGGGTTTCGCGGCCTGCACCGCCGCCTCGATTTCGGCATCGCGGATCACGACGGAAGCTGAGGTGCAGGAATAGCAGATCGCATCGAGCGGCTCGTCGGGCAGGATCAGGGCCGCGGCCGCCGTCAGTGACGGCTGCATCTTGCGCAAATTGTCCGGCGTCGTCGGGTTGGCGTAGGGGATGCGTGCGACATAGACCCCGATGCGGTCGCTTGCCACCATGCGGTGAAAATCCGGTTCGCTCGTATGGTCGGTGGCAAGGATGATCAGGCCGACCCGCTTTTCCAGCGGACGCGCGTCGAGCGGCGGCCGGGCCGAATGCAGGCGGATTTCGGGTGCAGCGCTCATCTTTCGATCCGCCCATAACGGTGTTCCAGCCAGCGCAGCAGCACCACCGAGAACAGGCTGATGGCGAGGAAGAAGGCGCCGACCAACGTGATCGGTTCGATATACCGATAATAGGTATTGGCGACGCTCTTGGCCTGGTTCATCAGTTCGAGCACGGTGATCGCCGACAGCAGCGGCGTCTCTTTGAACATGGCGATGAAATAATTGGCAAGCGCCGGGATCATCGGCGGGATCGCCTGCGGAATGATGATGTGCGTCCAGGTCTGGGTGGCGTTCAGATTGCAGGCCTTGGCCGCTTCCCACTGGCCGCGCGGAACATTATCGATGCCGGCGCGGTAGACCTCGGCCGTGTAAGTGCCGTAATGCAGCCCGAGACCGATAACGCCCGCGACCAGCGGCGGCAACAGGACGCCGAAATCCGGCAGCACGTAGAAGATGAAATAGAGCTGCACCAACAGCGGTGTGCCACGGATGAACTCGGCAAGGAAACCGACGGTGCGCGACAGAGCCCTGTTCGGCGACCGGCGCGCCAACGCGATGCCCAACCCAACGATGGCCGCCAGCACCGAGCCAAGCAGCGTCGCCAGGATGGTGATCTTCACCCCCTCGATCAGCGTCGGCAGGATCTGCCGGACAAAATCCCAATCCCATTCCATTATCAGGCCCGGTCCATCATACGCGCACCCCGTCGAGGCCACGAGCCATGCGGCGTTCCAGCGACCGCACGCCCCATGAGATGAGCAGCGCCAGGACGAAATAGATGACGAGGATGGTGCTGAACGGCACCAGAGTATTGCCGGTCTGCGAGCGCACCACCTGCGCCTGGAAGGTCAGGTCGGCGAGCGAGATCAGCGAAACGACGGCGGTGGCCTTGAGCAATTCAATGGCGTTGTTGCCGAAGGTTGGCAGCATCACCAGAAGCGCCTGCGGCAAGATGATATGGTGCATGGCTTGCCAGCGGCCGAGATTGAGGGCGGTGCAGGCCTCATATTGTTCGCGGCCGATAGACTTGATGGCGCCACGCACCACTTCCGCCGCATAGGCGCCGACATTGAGGCCCAGCGCCAGCACCCCGGCCTGCAGCGGCGTCAACGAAATGCCGGCAAAAGGCAGCACGAAATAAGCCCAGAACAGCTGCACGAAAATCGAGGTGCCGCGGAAGAACTCGATATAGGCGGTGGCCAGCGCGCGTAGCACGAAAAACCGCGACAGCCGCCCCAGCCCGGCAAGAAAGGCCATGACCAAGGCCAGCACCGACCCCATCAGCGTCAGCTCGATGGTGACAAGCGCTCCTTGCAATATCAGGCCGAAATAGCCGGACCATTGGGTCATTGGGTCGAAAGTTTCCGCGTTGAATGTCTAGCGACACGTTGCTTCCAGCGTCCTTCTCCCGGTTCACGGGGAGAAGATACCGGCAGGCAGATGGGGGGCAGCGCGAACCAACCGGAGTATGGCGCCGCCCCTCATCCGGCCCTTCGGGCCACCTTCTCCCCGTGAAAGGGGAGAAGGAAGAACGCACCTACTTCGCCGAGCAGAGCTTGTCGCGGCTCGTCGACATTGCCGCCGCCGCCGAGAAGCCGTAAGGCTCGATGATCTTGGCGAACTCGCCGGACTTCTTCAGTTTCGCCAGCTCGACATCATAGGCGTCGCGCAGCGCTTCGTCGCCCTTCTTGAAGGCCGCGCCGTCGCAATAGACCGGCGCACCGATCACCGGCGCGATGACTTCGAGGTTCGGATCATTGGCTTTCTTGACCAGGTCGTTGATCGACAGCACGGGCAGCGAATAAGCATCGATGCGGCCGTCCTGCAGCATTTTCAGGCCGCTCTGGCCGTCCGGCACGACGATGACGCGCTCGCGCGGCACACCTGCGGTGAGCGCCAGCTTCTCTTCAGTGCCGCCACCCGGCGCGCCGATCGTGGCGCTCGCGTCCTTCGCGACGTCCTCGTAGCTCTTGAAGCCCTTCGGGTTGCCCTTCTTCACCAGCATCGCCTCGGCGTCGCACAGCACCGGTTCCGAATAGGCGACCGCAGCACAACGTTCCGGCTTCATGAACAATCCGGCGGTGACGACGTCGAAACGGCCGGCCTGCAAGCCGGGGATCATGGCGCCATATTCCGAGATCGAGGCGACGATATCGTTGACGCCAAGGCGTTTGAAGATTTCACGGGCAACGTCAGGCGCCGCACCCGAAACCTTGCCGTCGGCAGCGACCGCCGTATAGGGCGGCTCGTTGGCGATGGCGACGCGGGCAAAGCCTTGCGCCTTAAGCTCTTCGAGCTTGCTGTCGTCGGCCGAGCCGGCCGTCGAGGCGGCCAGCACCGCCGTCAGCGCAATACCGGCGACGCCGGCCAAAATGGCAAATTTCTTCATTGTTCCCAACTCCTTGTTTGTCTGTCTTCTTGGCTTGCTTGAGGCGTTGCCGCCTCGCATGGCAGTCAGACCCGATGTCCGGCCGCAATGATCTTCTTCAGGAAACCTTGCGTGCGCTCCTGTTTGGGATGGCGGAAAATCTCGTCGGGCTTGCCCTCCTCGACTATTCTGCCGCGATCGAAGAACAGCACCCGGTCGGCGAAGTCATGGGCGAAACCCATCTCGTGGGTGACCAGCAGCATGGTCATGTCGGTCTCGGCGGCGAGCTTGCGCATGACGTTGAGCACCTCGTCGACGAGCTCAGGGTCGAGCGCCGAGGTGACCTCGTCGAACAGCATGATTTTCGGCGACAGCGCCAGCGCCCGCGCAATCGCGACGCGCTGCTTCTGGCCGCCTGAAAGCTGCGCCGGCATCGCTTTGGCCTTCTCGACCATGCCGACCATGTCGAGCAGTTCCATCGCCCGCTTTTCGGCGGCGGCCCGCGGCACGCCTTTGGTCAGCATTGGTGCCAGCGTCACATTGTCGATGACGCATTTGTGCGGAAACAGATTGAACAGTTGGAAGACCATGCCGATCTTCTGGCGCATCTTTGCCAAATGCCGTTCATCGGCCGTCAGTAGCCGGCCGTTGCGCTCCATGTGGTACAGCTGTTCGCCGTCGACTTGGATGTGGCCGCTGTCGATACGCTCTAGCGTCATCAGGATGCGCAGGATCGTCGTCTTGCCCGAACCCGACGGGCCGATCAGTGCCAGCTTCTCGCCGGGCATGACTTGCATCGAGAGGCCGTCCAGCACCTTGAAGGTGCCGAAGCTTTTCGAAATGCCGTCGATCTTGATGATGGGCGCCGACAATGAATTTCCCGTGCTGGAGAAGCTATGCCTTTAACGATGCGGATCGCGGCAAATCATGTCAATCAAGAAAATAATATCATGACAATATTCCGAACTCCGCACAATTCCCCGCCATTTGTTGCCTAGATGGCAAGCAGGAGATGCTCGGGATCGCCGAGCAGAAGCTTGGTGACAACGCCGAGACCGGCACGCAGTTCCCCCTCCGTGGTCGAGCCCAGCGAAATCCGGACAGCGGGATGCCAAGGCATCTGCGAAATGCGAAACGACGTACCGGGCGCAATCGCCACGCCCTGCAGGCGCGCCTGGGACACAAAGCTTTCCTCGCCGCGATCCTCGGGCAGCCGCAGCCAGACATGCAGCCCGTCGCGATGAGCCCGATAATCCACTCCGGCAAGCACCTCGGCGGCTATGTCCAGACGCCGCCGCAAAGCCAGGCGCTGCCATCGCACGAGTTCCATCGCGGTGCCGTCGGTCACCCATTTGGTGGCGATCTCGGCCACCAACGGCGTCGCCATCCAGTTCGAGACGAGATGGCGATTGGCGACCGCGGCGACGTAACGATCGGGCGCCGCGAGATAGCCGATGCGCAGGCCCGGCACCACGATCTTGGTAAAGGAGGTGACGTAGAGCGTGCGCTCGGGGGCAAACGCCGCGACCGGCGGCGGACGGTCCTCGACCAGCGGGCCGAGCACGTCGTTTTCGATAATGGCGATGTCGTGCCTGCGCGCCACCGCAGCGATCTGCTCGCGCCGGGCGGCATCCATCAGCGTTGCCGTCGGGTTGATCACCGAGGGCTGCACGAACACGGCGCGGATGTCCGACAGCCGACAGGCCTCGTCCAGCGCTTCCGGGATCAGCCCATTGTCGTCGATCGGCAAACCCTCGAGGTTGAAGCCGAGATAACGCGCCAGCGGGATCAGCGTGTGGTGACCGATCGCCTCGGTGGCGACGGTCGAACCGGGCGGCGCTACGCTCATCAGCGCTACCGTCATACCGGCGGTGGCGCCGTTGGTCAGGCTGATGTTCTGCGGCGACGCGTCGAGGCCGCAGAGCCGCAGCCACTCGACACCCACCGCACGGTGGCGTGGGAACACCATGTTCGGCCTGAACGACAGCGCCGAGCTCGACGGCAGGTTTTCGGCGAGCCAGCCCAGTGCCTGCCTCAGCCGCTCCAGATGCATCGGTTCGCAGACCGGCTTCAGGATGGAGAGGTCGATGAGCTCGCCCAGCCGCTCCGGCAGATAGGGCGGCTCCGGCTCGCGGCGCTGCGTCTGCACGAAGCTGCCGCGGCCGACCTCGCCGGAAACCAGCCCGCGGCGGATCAATTCCTCGTAGGCGCGGCTGACCGTCTGCACGGAAAGTTGCAGATCGTCGGCCAGTTGCCGGTGCGTCGGCAAGCGCGCGCCATTGGCCAGGCGCCCGTCATGAATGGCGCGCGCGAACTGGTCGGCGAGCGATTGATAGGCCGGCCGCCGGATAAGAGCGGGATCTGGTCGCCAAAATGTCATGACTTATTAGAGATCGAAATCAGTGCAATTGACAATCGAAATAATGCGCCGTCATGGTGTCCGGCACCGGAAGTGGGCGATCATGGCTGCAGCGAAACTCGATCCGATCGATCTGAAAATACTCGACGCCATCCAGCGCGACGGGCGCATCACCAAGCTGGCGCTGGCCGAGAAAGTCGGCCTGTCGCCGACGCCGTGCTGGATGCGGCTGCGCAAGCTGGAAAAGGCCGGCATCGTCTCGGGCTACCATGCCAGGATCGCCATGCGCGCCATCTCGCCGGTCGCTACCGTGCTGATGGAGGTGACGCTTGCCAGCCACCGCCAGGCCGATTTCGACCGTTTCGAGCGCGTCATCCGCGACATTCCCGAGATCGTCGCCTGCTGGTCTGTCGGCGGCGGCGTCGATTACCTGCTGAAGGTGATGGCGCGCGACATCGACGCCTATCAGCGGCTGGTCGACACTCTGCTCGAACGCGAGATCGGCATCGACCGCTATTTCACATATATCGTCACCAAGACGGTGAAGGAGGAGAGTGTGCTGCCGGTGGCGGACCTGTTGCCGGCATCTTCCTGATACCGGAGAGATCGTCTGCGCGCTCGGTGCAATAGAGACAATCTCTCTACGTGCAGGCACGCAAACAGCCTCTCTGTTTGCGCGGCAGAGATAGTCTTGCGGCATCACCCGAACCGGGAGCCCGACGATGTCCGCACATTTTGCCCGCTCGCAGCGCCATGAAGCACTTGACCGCCTCGCCGACCGACGGCTGCTGCGCGAACTCGCCTATGTCGCTGGCCACTGGACGGCGAGCGAGACCGCGGAGAGTTTCGAGGTGACCGATCCGGCCACCGGATCCACCGTCGCTTTCGTTGCCGCGCTCGATGCCCGGCAGACGACATTGGCGATCGATGCGGCATCGCGCGCCTTTCCTGCCTGGCGCGCATTGCTGCCGCAGGAACGGTCGAAAATCTTGCGAAAATGGTTCGATCTGATCGTGGCCGCCAAAAATGACCTGGCCCTGCTGATGACGCTCGAACAAGGCAAGCCGCTGAAGGAATCGCGCGGCGAGATCGACTACGCAGCCTCTTTTGTCGAGTGGTATGCCGAGGAGGCCAAACGTCTCAACGCCGAAAGCGTCACCAGCCATTTGCCAAATGCCGAGATGGTGGTGCGACGCGAACCGCTCGGTGTCGTCGGCGTCGTCACGCCGTGGAATTTTCCAGCGGCCATGCTGACCCGCAAGGCGGCTGCCGCCCTTGCCGCCGGCTGCACCATCGTCGCGCATCCTTCCTCGGAAACGCCGCTGTCGGCACTGGCGCTGGCCGAGCTTGGCGAACGTGCCGGCCTGCCGGCTGGCGTGTTCAACGTCCTCACCGGCAGGGCTTCGACCATCGTCGGGCGGATGTGCGAAGACCCGCGCGTTCGCGCCATGAGCTTCACCGGCTCGACCGAGATCGGCAGGCTGATTGCCGCGCAAAGTGCGCCGACGATGAAGCGTCTGGTGATGGAACTTGGCGGGCATGCGCCGCTGATCGTCTTTGCCGACGCCGATCTCGACAAGGCGGTGAGAATAGCCGTCGACGCCAAATTTGCCACCTCCGGCCAGGACTGCCTCGCCGCCAACCGCATCTATGTCCAGCGTCCGCTCTACGATCGGTTCTGCGCTGCTTTCGCCAAACGCGTCGAGGCATTGCGGACCGGCAATGGCCTCGCTGAGGACACCGAAATCGGACCCTTGATGCACGAACGCGGCGTCAAGAAGGTCGAGGAGCAGGTGGCCGATGCGCTCGCCAAAGGCGCGCGTTGCCTGACCGGCGGCAAGCGCCATCCTGCCGGGCCGCTGTTCTACCAGCCGACGCTGCTGGCCGATGTTGACGACGACGCCCTGATCATGCGCGAGGAGACCTTCGGTCCGGTTGCGGCCGTGACGCCCTTCGACAGCGAAGAGGAAGTCGCCGCCCGCGCCAATGCCACCGAGTACGGCCTGGTCGCCTATGTCGTCACTGAAAACGGCGGCCGGCAATTGCGCATGGGCCGCGCGCTCGACTATGGCATGGTCGCCATCAATCGCGTCAGGATCACCGGCGCGCCGATCCCGTTCGGCGGCGTCAAGCAGTCCGGCATCGGCCGGGAGGGCTCGCGTCACGGGCTCGAAGCCTTTACCGATCTCAAATATCTCTGCCTGGACGTGGCCTAGAACCGCGCCCGACACTTTTCCTCAGGAGTAAAAAGATGCTCGACCAGTCAAACGAACTCGCCGCCTGGGACCGCGATCACTTCTTCCATCCCTCGACCCATATGGGCACGCATGCACGGGGTGAATCGCCGACCCGCATCATCGCCGGCGGCGAAGGCGTCACCATCTGGGACAATAACGGTCGCAAGAGCATCGATGCTTTCGCCGGCCTCTACTGCGTCAATGTCGGCTATGGCCGTCAGAAGATCGCCGACGCCATCGCCGCACAGGCCAAGAACCTCGCCTATTATCACGCCTATGTCGGGCACGGCACCGAGGCATCGATCACGCTTTCCAAGATGATCATCGACCGCGCGCCGCAGGGCATGTCGAGGGTCTATTTCGGGCTCTCCGGTTCCGACGCCAACGAAACCAACATCAAGCTGATCTGGTACTACAACAACGTGCTCGGCCGGCCGGAGAAGAAGAAAATCATCTCGCGCTGGCGCGGTTATCACGGCTCCGGCATCATGACCGGATCGCTGACCGGCCTCGACCTGTTCCACAACGCCTTCGACCTGCCGCGTGCGCCGGTCCTGCACACCGAGGCGCCCTACTACTTCCGCCGTGCCGACC
The DNA here is from genome assembly GCF_040318335.1 of Mesorhizobium sp. M1182. Classification (NCBI taxonomy): domain Bacteria; kingdom Pseudomonadati; phylum Pseudomonadota; class Alphaproteobacteria; order Hyphomicrobiales; family Phyllobacteriaceae; genus Mesorhizobium; species Mesorhizobium sp. M1182. Next base: position 3,382 of record NZ_JAMYMD010000056.1, on the reverse strand, counting down.
GCTCGCTGAGCGAGGAGCAGTTTTCGCAATACTGTGCCGACAAGCTCGAGGAGATGATTCTCGCCGAAGGGCCGGAGACGGTCGCCGCGTTCATCGGTGAGCCTATCCTCGGCACCGGCGGCATCGTGCCGCCGCCGGCCGGCTACTGGGAGAAGATCCAGGCGGTGCTGAAGAAATACGACGTGCTTCTGGTTGCCGACGAGGTCGTCACCGGCTTCGGCCGGCTGGGCACCATGTTCGGCTCCGACCACTACGGCATCAAGCCCGACCTGATCACGATCGCCAAGGGCCTGACCTCGGCCTATGCGCCGCTGTCGGGCGTCATCGTGTCAGACAAGGTCTGGCAGGTGCTGGTGCAGGGTTCAGACAAGCTCGGCTCGCTCGGTCATGGCTGGACCTATTCGGCGCATCCGATCTGCGTCGCCGCCGGCGTCGCCAACCTGGAACTGATCGACGAGATGGACCTGGTGCGGAACGCCGGCGAGACCGGCGCCTATTTCCGCGCCGAGCTGACGAAAGCCGTCGGCGGCCACAAAAACGTCGGCGAGGTGCGCGGCGACGGCATGCTGGCGGCGATCGAGTTCGTCGCCGACAAGAACGATCGCGTATTCTTCGACGCCTCGCATAAAATCGGGCCGCAGGTCGCGACCACCCTTGCGGCAAGCGGCGTCATCGGCCGGGCCATGCCGCAGGGCGACATTCTCGGTTTCGCGCCGCCGCTCTGCCTGACGCGGCAAGAGGCCGATATCGTCGTGTCGAGGACGGCCGACGCGGTGAAGAGCGTGTTTGCAAATATCTGAAGAGCCGACATGAATGCCATGACCAAGACCCTCCCCGCCACCATGGCCGCCGTGCAACTGATCGGGCACGGCGGACCGGAAAAGCTCGTCTACCGCACCGACGTGAAAGTGCCCTCGCCCGCCCGGGGCGAGGTGCTGGTCAAGGTCACCGCTTGCGGCATGAACAACACCGACGTCTGGGTGCGCCAGGGCGCCTATGGAACGGAGGAGGATGCCGCCGCTGTGTCGACCTGGCGTCGTCGGGGCAATACGCTGAGCTTCCCGCGCATCCAGGGCACCGACACGGTCGGCAACATCATTGCCGTCGGCGACGGCGTCTCGCCGACCCGCATCGGCGAGCGGGTGATGGTCGATTTCTCCATCTACAATCGCGACGACGATTCACTCGCCGACATCGACTATATGGGCCACGGCCGCGACGGCGGCTATGCCGAATATCAGGCGGTGCCGGCAGAGAATGCCCATGTCGTCGATACCGATCTCAGCGATGTCGAGCTCGCCACTTTCTGCTGCGCCTATCTCACCGGCGAACAGATGCTGGAACGCGCAGCATTGAAGGCCGGTGAGCGCGTGCTGGTCACCGGCGCCTCGGGCGGCGTCGGCTCGGGCATCGTGCAGTTGGCGCGGGCACGCGGCGCCATTCCCTATGCGGTTGCCGGCAAGGGCAAGGAACAGGCCGTGCGTGACATCGGCGCCGAGGCGGTGATCACCCGTGGCGTGGCCGACCTGCCGGCAGCCGTGAACGAGGCGACCGGCGGGCGGCCAATCGATGTGGTCGCCGACCTGGTCGGCGGCGCGATCTTCAACGACCTCCTGCGCATCTTGAGGCCGGAAGGCCGCTATACCACGGCCGGCGCGATTGCCGGCCCGGTCGTGCAGCTCGATCTGCGCACCATGTACCTGAAACAGCTGCAACTGCATGGCTCAAGCCAGGGCACACGCGCGGATTTCCGCCGCATCGTGCGCTACATCGAGGACAAGAAGATCCGGCCGCTGGTCGGCGGCGTCTACAAGCTGTCCGATTTCCATCGCGCCCAGGCCGATTTCATCGCCAAGGATTTCGTTGGCAAGCTGGTCGTCGTGCCGGATGCGTCGCCAAAATAGCGCGTCGACCAAAAACGCCTATGACAGGCTCGGGCCGTTCGCGGACGCGGTGAGGTCGAGCGCCACATCCAAGCAGCGTTTTCGTGATGGCTTTGTTTATCTGAATGAGCAAAACCCATTCTGATTTGGCTGCACGCCGGCAACAAGGATTCCTGACCCTCTCCTGCGGTGTTATAGGTTTTCGCGATTTCTTATAACTCCCGCTTGCGTCCCTTGAGGTCATGCCGCTATAAGAGAACCGCATTTTTCTTATAACCGGAGCCGCCTGACATGAAGACGGTCGACCTCGTTTACCGCACGATGTATGCGGAACTCGTCCAGCGATCCTTGGACGCAGTCTTCGAAACGGATTTCCCTACGACGGGCAATCTCGTCAAGGTGCCCGTCAAGGGCAAGGTATACTGGTATTTCGAGGAAACGCAGCCGACGAAGACGCGACGGTATGTCGGGCCTGACAGCGATCCCGAGATTGCAAAACGCGTTGAATCCTTCCGTCAGATCAAGGACGACCTCCGCGCCCGCAGGAAGCTGGTATCCACGCTCGTGCGCGAGGCAGGGCTGACAGAACCCGAAAGGTTCACCGGGGATGTCGTCGAGGCGCTGGGGAAGGCTGGCATCTTCCGCTTACGCGGCGTCCTGGTCGGCACAGTCGCCTTTCAGTCCTACGCGGGCTATCTGGGCGTGAAGCTGCCCGGTGCAGCGTTGCAGACGGGCGATGCAGACTTCGCCCTATTCCATTCCGTGTCGGCCGCGGTCGAGGACAGCCTGCCGCCCATCCTCGAAATCTTGAGGGAGATCGACCCAACCTTCAGGGAAATCCCTTACAGATCAGATCCCGGACACGCGACGCAATTCGAGAACGCAGTCCGATACAAGGTCGAGTTCCTTACACCGAACACGGGCAGCGATGACTACGCCGATCATGCAACCTCGATGCCGCCTTTGGGCGGTGCATCCGCGCAGCCTCTTCGGTTTCTCGATTTCCTGATCCACGAACCAATCAGAACTGTGCTGCTGCATCGATCGGGAGTGCCTGTCGTGGTACCGTCGCCCGGACGATATGCGGTTCACAAGCTGATCGTTGCCTCGCGCCGACAGAACAACGCAAACGGCGTGGGCAAGCGGGAAAAGGATGTCCACCAGGCAGCACTTCTGGTCGAGGCACTGAAAGCTACCCGTCGCCAGGACGATCTCGCCATCGCGTTTTCGGAAGCGTGGGACAGGGGGAAACATTGGCGTGAAGCGATACAAAAAGGACTTGGCTTGATTCCCCAGAAACAGCGTGGCGACGTCGAGGCGACGATCGTCAACGCACTTTCAGGAATCGGCGAGGAACTGGAAGGATTCAGCGGCTCATCTGCGAAAACAAAGCACGGAGACTAAACGGCAGCAACAGGTGGATAGTGTTGAAGAAGTCGGCGATGAAGCCGTGGATCCACTCGCACCGAAGCGTCTTGATTAAGGTCGACGCGACCTCC
>NZ_JAMYMD010000055.1:0-30898 GCF_040318335.1 Mesorhizobium sp. M1182 | reverse complement strand
TGCCGAGCGCCGTCTATGGCAGTGACAGCGACTTTGCCGACGGCAAGCTCGTAGATTCGCTGGTTCTGGCGCGGGCCGGGCAGGCGGTGGACCAGTTCGCCACCCTGGTTTCGGCACGGCAGCCGAAGCGCCAACAGGTCAGTCTGGCCTCAGCCTAAGGGGCAGCGAGTCGTAGACATCCCTGGTCCTTAGGTTAGCCAGACCATACGAGAGAATGCGAAGGAAATGGGTTGGCGAACCCTCCGCTAACATATTGATTTCCCAACAGGGAACGTTGACCCCGCAGGTCGAAGGGTCGCATTTGTTCGCCATGGCATCGTTCGCGCGTTGGAAGCGATGTTAGCATGCAGGCGAGGCATGATGAAAACGGGGAAGGTCTCATGAGTTTCGATGATATCGATCTCAATTTGCTGAGAGTGTTCGACGTGATGATGCGTGAAAGGAGCGTAACGCGCGCAGCTGCCGAATTGGGAAGAACACAATCAGCTGTAAGTCATTCCCTATCAAAACTTCGGTATTTATTGCAGGACGAATTGTTCACGAGAGATGGAGGCGAGATGCGGCCAACGCCTCGGGCGGTTGAGCTGCTGTCGGATATTTCTGCCGCGCTGGCGATTATCCGCGCATCGATCGACCGGCATCAGATCTTCAATCCAGCAACGACGCGACGCAACTTTCGCGTGGGACTCACTGACTATCACGCCATGATATTCATCCCAGGGCTCATACGGGAATTTTCGAGGCAAGCGCCTGGCGCGACGCTGAACGTCATTCCCGCAAACGGACCCGAAATCGGTTCATCGGTCTATTTGAGACAAGTCGACTGTGCGCTGACGGGAGCGGCAATACGCGACGACCCAAGTCTCTTGAAGGTGGAGCTTGGCCAGGATCAATTGTTTTGCGCGGTGTGGAGTGGAAGCAAGATCGCCAGGAACGCAATGACACTGGAAACATATTTGGCCAGTTCTCACCTGCAGATTTCCGCAGATGGTCTGGCAGAAGGCCTCGCGGATGCCGCCCTCAAGCAGCATGGTCTCCGGCGCAATGTCGTTGCGACCATCTCGAATTATCTGGTGCTGCCCTGGGCGCTTCGCGGCACTGAACTGATTACCCATTGCGGCGATGCCATCCTGCAAATTCTGGACGAGAGGAGTGAGGTGACGTTGGTCCCGCCGCCCCTTGCCATATCGAATGTGAATGCCTGGCTCATTGTTCACCGCCAGATGGCGAATGACCCGGGTACCAAATGGCTCCGGGAAATAATCATGAGCATCTACAACGAGTCGCGGACCGAGAGAGACCAAGGGTCAACCGTCGGAGCACCGGGGTTGGCTGCACCATAGGTCGCGCGCGCCGTCGCTCATTCGATTAGCCCGCCCCAAGCAAACTAGCCCGATCAGCACTCAAGCTCCCTTTCACCCGAGAGCGAGCGCCTCCTCAATTATGAATGACGCTCATTTTCGCAATGAGAACAGTCAATTTGACGAATAGTCATACTTGAGGCCACATTCCCTTCAACAAAAACAGGGGAATACCGAAATGAGATCGACGTTTAAGGGCCTACTTGCCCTCGCTATCGCGTGCACCGCCTCCTCGGCGTGGTCCGCAACCCTCGACAATGTCAAGAAAAATGGCCTGCTGACGTGTGGCACAAATTCGGCCACGGCTGGCTTCAGCCTTCCCGATAATGAAGGCAAATGGACCGGATTTGTGGTCGACTATTGTCGCGCCGTGGCCGCTGCCGTGCTCGGGGATGCGCAAAAGGTTAAGTTCATCCCATTGACGCCAAAAGATCGCTTCACCGCCTTGCAGTCGGGGGAGATCGACATTCTTGCACACAACGCAACATGGACATCGTCGCGCGATACGTCTCTCGGCATACTTTTTGCGGGGACGTACTTCTATGACGGTCAGGGATTTATGGTGCGCAAGGCGGACAACATCACATCAGCCAAGGGGCTCGAGGGCGCATCGATTTGCGTCACCCAAGGCACCACGACCGAGTTGAACCTTGCCGACTATTTTCGCTCGCAGTCGATCAAGTACACCACGGTTGGTTTCGCCGACGAGGAAGCTGTCGTGAAGGCTTACGAGGAGGGGCGTTGCGACGTCCTGTCGGCGGACACCTCTACCTTGAACGCATCGCGGCTTCGCATGGCCAAGCCGGACGACAGCATCGTTCTTCCCGAACTGATCTCCAAGGAGCCGCTTGGCCCGGCAGTGCGGCAGGGAGACGACCAGTGGTTCAATGTGGCGAAGTGGACGCTTTACGTCATGGTGGCCTCCGAAGAATACGGGGTCACCTCCAAAAACGTTGATGCGATGAAGTCGTCGGACAATCCCAGCATCCGCCGTCTGCTTGGCGTGGAAGGCAGCATCGGCAAGGACATCGGGCTCGGCGACGACTGGCCGGTCGAGGTGATCAAACAGGTCGGTAACTACGGCGAAGTGTTTGATCGGAATGTCGGCAAGGACTCCCCACTGAAAATGGAGCGCGGCATGAACGCGCTCTGGAACAAAGGCGGCGTTCAGTACGCTCCGCCGATTCGCTAGGCAAAGCATGGTTGCAAGGCGCGGGCGTGTTACCGCCAGCGCCTTGCACAGATCCCAATAGGAACACGCCATGTCCGATTTGTCGCTTCCAGCGCCCTCGCGCAGGAGCCTATCGCTGCACGATACGAAAGTGCGCGGCGTTTTCTACCAGCTCTTGCTCGCAGGTTGCCTGTTGGCTTTGGCCCTGGGCATCGGCATGCAGACCGCATCGAATATGCGGGTCCGGGGGATTCCGCTCTCATTCGATTTTTGGGGTGAGGCTGCCGGCTTCGACATCAATCAAACCCTGATACCGTACGATGCACTATCCACCTACGGTCAGGCCTTCTGGGTGGGAGTGGTCAACACCCTCTACGTCAGCTTCCTCGCAATCTTGCTGGCCACCTTGCTTGGCTTCGTCATCGGCGTTGCCCGCCTCTCGCCGAACTGGATCGTTTCGAAGGTGGCGACCGCCTATGTGGAGCTTGTGCGCAATGTCCCGTTATTGCTGCAGCTGCTGTTCTGGTACAACGCCGTCCTCAAGCCGTTGCCTTCCCCGAAGGCGTCCATCGCCATCCCCGGCGGCATCTATCTCAACAATCGCGGCCTCATCATTCCGGAGATCCAGTGGCATCCGGGGGCGGGGCTTGTGGGCCTGGCATTGGTAGCGGCCGTTTTCTGCTGCATTGCATTCTGGTTCCGCGCCAAGAGTGTCCAGAAACGAACTGGCAAGCAGCTGCCGGTATTTTTGGTCAGCCTGGCGACCTTGATAGGATTTCCGCTGATCGTGTTCCTGGCGGCTGGCGAGCCGGTCTCGTTTGTCGCGCCGCAGCTGCGGGGTTTCAACTTTCAAGGCGGACATCAACTCTATCCAGAGTTTGCCGCTCTCCTGATCGGTCTGTCGGTCTACACCGGATCCTACATCGCCGAGATCGTCCGGAGTGGAATCCAGGCAGTGCCAAAGGGCCAGAGCGAGGCTGCGTATGCGCTGGGGCTGGCGCCGGGCAAGACGCTTCGCCTTGTCGTTGTTCCGCAGGCGCTGCGTATTATCATCCCGCCTTTGACAAGCCAGTATCTCAATCTAATCAAGAACTCATCGCTTGCGGTGTTCATCGGCTATCCCGACCTCGTTCAGATCTTTGCCGGGACGGTACTCAACCAGACCGGCGCCGCCGTCCAGGTCATGGCGATCACCTTGTCCGTCTATCTCGTTATCTCCCTTGCCACGTCGTTGGCCATGAACGCGTGTAACCGACATTTTGCGATCGTCGAGAGGTGACGCATGAGCGATCAGTCCATGCATTCGCCAGTTGTCAGCAGCGCGCTCATACCAGCGATGGCGCCCCCCGCTGACGTTTGGCCGGGTCCAGTGACCTGGATGAAAAAAAATCTGTTTTCGACGCCGTCTTCAGGCGCGCTGACAATATGCTTTCTCCTCTTCGCCGTGTGGCTGCTGCGTCACTTTCTGAGCTTTGCGATCTTCGACGCGGTCTGGAGCGGCGGTCGCGAGGCTTGCCGCACGAACAGCCAAGGAGCTTGCTGGCCTTTCATTGCCGAGAAGTTCGATTACCTGCGATACGGCGCGTACCCGGCTTCCGAGCGGTGGCGCGTTGATCTCGCACAGGCTATCGGCGCCATCCTCATCGTTTGGCTCCTGTGGACGAAGGCTCCGCGGCGCAAAGTGGCGGCGTTGCTATTCTTCCTTGTCTACCCCGTTGCCGCGTTCGTTCTCGTGCGCGGGGTCGCCTGGCTCCATTTGTCTGTCATCGATACGACGCTCTGGGGCGGTCTCCTGATCACGCTGCTGATGTCGATTGTGGGCATCGTCGTCTCGCTTCCGATCGGGGTTATCCTGGCGCTTGGACGCAGGTCCGAACTCCCTTTCGTCAAGGCGGTTTGCGTCACATTCATCGAAGTCGTCCGGGGGGTGCCGTTTATCACGGTATTGTTCATGGCGAACTTCATGATGCCGCTCTTCGTCCCGGACTATCTGACGCCTGATCGTCTCCTGCGCCCGCTCATGGCGATAGCGCTGTTCTCGTCCGCCTATATGGCCGAAGTTGTGAGGGCCGGCCTTCAGGCGATCCCGAAGGGCCAATACGAGGCGGCGAAGGCGCTTGGGATCAGCTACTTCGACATAATGCGCCTGATCGTCCTCCCCCAGGCGTTGACGATCGTCATACCGAGCATCGTCTCCACCTTCATCGGTCTGTTCAAAGACACGACTCTGGTCGCCATCGTGGGCATCGCGGATTTCCTGAAAGCCATCGAAACGGCGCGCGTCGATCCGAACTGGGCAGGCCCGACGATCTCATCAACCGGCTACCTCTTTGCGGGACTGGTCTACTGGGGCTTTTGCTTCGGCATGTCCCGTTACTCGCAATCGATGGAGCGCCAATTGGCGCGCGGCCACAAATCTTAGGACGCGACGATGATGCCACAAGCAATGTACGCATCGACGAAGGGACAGCCCTTCAACAAGGCGATGGCCATTGAACTGCGTGACGTCAACAAATGGTTCGCTTCATACCATGCGCTCAGGAACATCAACCTGTCGGTGCCACAGGGGCAGCGCATTGTGATCTGCGGCCCCTCGGGGTCGGGCAAATCGACGATGATCCGGTGCGTCAACCATCTCGAGAAGCATCAGTCGGGCGAGATCATCGTCGACGGCAAAGCGGTAACCGAGGATCTGCGCAAGATCGATGAAGTCCGCAGCAATGTCGGGATGGTTTTCCAGCACTTCAATCTGTTTCCCCACCTCACGGTGCTTGAGAATTGCACGCTTGCGCCTGTTTGGGTGAGGAAGATGCCGCGGACGGCAGCTGAGGAATTGGCGCGCCACTATCTGGAGCGCGTCAGAATTGCGGAAAAGGCGGACAGCTACCCGGGTCAGCTGTCGGGTGGCCAGCAGCAACGTGCTGCAATTGCCCGGGCTCTCTGCATGAACCCGAAGATCATGCTCTTCGACGAGCCAACCTCTGCCCTCGATCCGGAGATGGTCAAGGAGGTGCTCGACACGATGGTGTCGCTCGCCGGTGAAGGTATGACGATGCTGTGCGTGACGCATGAAATGGGCTTCGCGCGGGAGGTGGCTGATCGCGTGGTGTTCATGGACCGCGGGGAGATCGTCGAGATCAACACGCCCCATCAGTTCTTCACCAACTCCCGGTCGGAACGAGCGCGGCAGTTTCTGGCGCAAATCCTCAAATAGGGAAGTCCGCAGACGCAAAGCGGCCCGTAACCGTGGCAGTAGATTTTCCAGGTGAGTATCAAATGGCTTGTGCAGACACGCCCGCATCGGCGGTTGGGCAACAAAATATTGTGGGAATAGATTTCGACCAAATCCACGACCGCCAGCAATTCGGATCCGTCAAATGGGCCAACCAGTGGGACGAGTTCTCTCCTCAGGTGCAAGGCCAGGACCTGCTCTCCCTATGGACAGCGGATATGGATTTCCGTGCTCCGGAAACCGTCATCGCGCGGCTGCGCGAGGCCGCGGACCATGGCATTTACGGCTACACACGCCGCGATCCGCGCCACTATGAGATCGTGCAATCGTGGTTCACACGCCGGCACAACTGGTCGCCGATGCTGGAGACCCTGCTCCCCGCGCCGGCGATCATGCCGTCGGTCGCTGCGATACTGCGAACCTTCACGAAGCCTGGTGACGGCGTCATCGTTCAGTCACCCGTGTACTCGCCCTATTTCGAAGTGGTTCAGGGAAATGGCCGGATTCTGCTCACGAACCGGCTGAGGCTGCAAAACAACAGGTATGAACTCGATCTGGAAGACTTCGAGAAACTGGCGGCCGGCGGCGCCAAGGTGTTCCTGCTGTGCAATCCTCACAATCCTGCCGGAATGGCCTGGACACTCGAAGAACTGACAGCGCTGAACGACATTTGTGAGCGCCATGGGATTTTGGTCATATCCGACGACATTCACTGCGACATAAGGTTGTCGGACCACCCGCACATCGTCTTCTCTTCCATCTCGGACGATGCCGCGGAGAAGTCGTTCATCTGCACCGCTCCGACGAAGACTTTCAACCTCGCCGGGGTGCCTTCGGCAACCATTGCGGTGGCGAGCAAAAAGCGCCGCGAGCAGCTTCTTGCCGCGATGCAGGCCTCATTCATGGTAAATGCAAACTTTTTCGGCCGCCTGGCCCTGGAGGTTGCCTACAGCACCGGCGCGCCCTGGCTCGATCAACTCACACCCTACATCGCCAGCAACATTGATCTGGTTTGTGACTTCGCCGGCGAATACCTTCCAGGCATTACGCCCATGCGGCCCGACGCATCGTTTCTGGTGTGGCTGGACGCGTGCGCGCTCGATCGTAGAGTGGGTGGAATTCAGAAGTTCTTTGTCGATCAGGCCGGCGTCAATCTGTATGACGGCCGCGTCTATGGGCCTGGCGGCGAAGGTTTCATCCGCCTGAATGTCGGCTGCCCGCGTCCCCTGCTGCGCCGAGGGCTGGAGCGGATGTCCAGCGCGCTGGCATCCTTGTGACTGAGCGGAACCAAGCCAGGATGCCCCGAATGCGAATTGCCATCATCAATCCCAACACGACCGCTTCGATGACCAGCGGGATCGTCGCAGCCGCCATGGCGGTGACAGGCCCAGGGACGAGATAGTGGGCGTGCATGCCAACGGCTGGACCTGAAGCGATCGAAGGGCCATTTGACGGTGCACTCTCCGTAGCGGGCCTGCTCAAGCAGGTGGTCGCGGCGGAAATGGACAATGTCGACGCCCATATCATTGCCTGCTTAGACGATACGGGTGTCGACGCGGCAAGCGCCATCGCTACCAAGCCCGTCATCGGTATAGGCAAGGCTTCGCTTCATCCGTCAGCCTTGTCGCTCACAGCTTCTGTGTCGTGACCACTCTGTCGCGTTCCGCGCGACTGATTGAAGACAACATTCGCCGTTACGGGTTCTCCCGTCGCTTCCGGCGCGTGCTTGCCTCCGACATCCCGGTCCTCGAGTTGGAGAGATCTGAAAGTGGTGCCTCCGAACGAATTTCGGAGCTCATACGCGAAGGTGGAGGCATAGGCTGCTTTGGCGCCGAGCTGGAGGTGGTCTCCGACCGGTCGCCGAACTGATCGCCCGGAATACAGATGATCATGAGCGCCGGCCCAAATGCCGACGCGCAGTATTTGTTCAGCGAGGACATGCTTGGCCACACCGCTGGCCACAGGCCGCGCCACGCCAAGACCTACCGCAACTTCGCCGCCGAATATGAGCGGCTGCAAGGCGAGCGTATTGCCGCCTATCGCGAGCTCGTATCCGACGTGCAGGCGGGCGCTTACCCGAGCCGCAGCACGTGGTCCCGATCACAGATGAAGAGTTCTCGACCTTCAGCGCCTCTCTCGAACTATAAAGCCAAGATACACAACAGGCTGCGAGATTCCCTTGCGGTACGCTGACCGAACGAACCTAATCTGTTTGGTCAGTTCACGACCTCGGTTCTCGCAGGTGGAGGTCAGCTATCTCCGCTCCGGACACAAGAGCTGACAGGCTGCCTTCGGCCCCAAATAGCCAATACAGAACTGCAGGGCGAGCGATCAGCGCTTGTCCGCCGGCTGGCTGCTCGTCGTCGAAGGGATGCGGGCGATGACCTTGATCTCGAAATCGAAGCCCGCAAGCCAATTGACGCCCACTGCGGTCCAGTTCGGGTAGGGAGGTGCACCGATTTCTTCCGCTCGGACGGCCAGAACTGTCTCGATCTGTTCGTCCGGGTTGGTGTGGAACGTTGTGACGTCGACGACGTCGTCGAAGCTGCACCCGGCGGCCGCCAAGACCGCGCGCAGATTGGCGAAGGCCCGTCGAACCTGATCCTCGAATACGGGCTCGGGCGAGCCGTCCTCACGGCTCCCGACCTGACCCGACACGAAGAGAAGATCGCCGGACCGAATGGCTGCGGAATAGCGGTGGATATCGTATAACGCGTGCCGGTTGGCCGGGTAGACGGCGTCACGTGTAGGCATCTCAAGTTCCTTTCTGTCTTGATAAGAGGTGGGCACGAGCAGCGGGCCGGAGCCGGGGGTCACAGCCGCGCCAACTCCTCGTCTGTGAAATCCGCCGCAACCGCGATGTCATTCTGCCGGTCGAGCTCCTCGATGCGTCCGCCGAGTGCCTTGCGGATGCCGGCATAGGCCTCGGCACCGAGCACCAGCCGTTTCGGGAGCGGAGCATCCTGATCGGCAAGCCTGATCATTGCGTCCGACATGCGGTCGGGGTCGCCCTTGATTACCCAAGACCCATGGAGCGCCTCGCGGACCTGATCGGCGGGGGTTCCCTCATAGGCCGCAAGCGGCTTGGTCCGCGCGAGATTGTCGCCGAACCCGGTCCGCGCCGGCCCGGGTTCCACAAGGCTGAATTCGATGCCGAAGGGAGCAGCCTCCTGCGCCACGGATTCGACGAACCCCTCGATACCCCACTTGGTCGCGTGATAGAGGCTGAAAGCCGGATAGGCGATCTGGCCTCCCTCGCTCGATACCTGTAGAATCCGACCACCACCCTGGCTGCGCAGATGCGGCAACGCCGCCTGGATGAGCGTGATCGAGCCGATGAGATTGGTGTCGATGATGTCCCGAACCTGCACATCGCCAGCCTCTTCAGCCGCGCCGAGCAGGCCATAGCCAGCATTGCTGACGACGATGTCGATCCGAGCGGATGCCGCGAAGGCCCGGTCGACCGCGGCGCGGACCGAGCTCTGGTCCTTGAGGTCCATTGCGACGATGCGGAGCCGTTCGGGGTAACTTGCACGCAGGTCGGGAAGTGCGTCCTCGCTGCGACTGGCACCGACGACGCGGTCTCCCCTGATCAGGGTCTTCTCCGCCAGCAGCCGGCCTAGACCAGAAGACACACCCGTTATGAGCCAGGCCTTTTCCATTTCTCATTTCTCCAATTGATCCAGGCAGGAGATAGGGCAATCGCATTGCGCGCATTAGCCGTTGAAATCGGCATGGGACAATGCAAAATCCCCATCAATGCCCCGCCCGTCGCTCAACGATCTCACCGCCTTCGTCGCCGTTGCCACATACCGTAGCTTCCGCCGCGCAGCGGACGAGATCGGCACGGCACCTTCCACATTGAGCCATGCGATGCGTGCGCTCGAGGAACGCATGGGCGTGCGACTTCTGAACCGCACCACACGCAGCGTCTCGCCGACAGAAGCCGGGTTCCGGTTGCTCGACCGTCTTCAGCCGGCGCTCGCCTCGCTGGACGAGGCGCTCGACAGCGTCGCGGGGTTCCGGGGCAATGTCGCAGGAACGGTCCGCATCAACGCACCGCGATTGGTGGCCGGGCTTCTCGTTCGCGCGGTTCTTCCGCAGATGGCGGAGCGCCATCCGGACGTGACCGTGGACATCGTCGTCGAGGGACGGCTCATCGATATCGTGTCCAGCGGGTTCGATGCCGGCGCGCGCCTCATCACATCAATTCCCAAAGACATGATCGCCGTGCCGTTTGCACGCGCGTTGACGTTCATCTGTATCGCGTCACCCGCCTATCTCGATCGCTTCGGGGAGCCGGGAACGCCCGAGGAATTGCAACGCCACCATTGCATCGGCCACCGTATGCCCAGCGGCAAGCTCTATCGATGGGAGTTCGAACGCGCAGGCCAGGAACTGGTGATCGGGGCAAACGGCCCCATCGTCCTTGATGACGAGGAACTGATGGTCGAAGCCGCAATAGAGGGTCTGGGCATCGCCTATGTGGCGGATTGGGCCGCCGAAGCCGCGTTGTCCGATGGCCGGCTACGCAAGGTCCTGACCGCGTGGACGCCAGCACCGGAAGAAGTTGCGGTCTACTACCCCGGACATCGAGCCGTGCCGCCCGCCCTGCGGGCTTTTCTCGATGTTGTAAAGGACCTGCGGAAGAAAGAACCCTAACCAGATCAACGAGGCCGACGCCCTCGCGCGGAATAGCCGCAGCGGGGCGAAGCGAACAGCTGAAGATCGCGGTCCTGCTCTGACCCAGCTCGCGTCGCATGAGTTCGAGCAACTATTCGAGCGAGAGCTTCTCGCGGGGGCGCAAATTCCTCGATCGGGGCTAGTTTCCCGAGATGAGGCAGGTCACCGTTAAACGCAGGGTCCAATCACTACCTTCCCGTGACCTTCCGAACGTCTGCAAACGAGCAGGGCCGCGCCGCTTTTCTGGGAGCTGTGAAAACGGCCTGGGGCGGGTACCAAGCGTGCGATTCACTAGTTGCAGCTAACGTGGTGGAGGCATTCGCGGCCAGTTGTACTGATGAACTGATGGCTCTCAGAACGCGGTCATCTGCTTAGCTCCGTTCAGCGCACCAGCGCGTCCCGATGACAGCCAGACGGATGCCGGCAGTGCCGCCCACGCTATCCCTTGACCGCCGGGCCGACGATCGAATCCACAAAGAAGCGCTGCAGGAAGACGAAGAGCACCAGTGGCGGGAGCACGGCAAGCGTCGCGCCAGCCATCACCAGTCCCGTGTTGAGAGCGCCTCTGTTGTAGCTGAGCAGGCGACTAAGGCTGATGACGATCGGATATTCGTGTGCATTGCCCTGTAGAACGGTCAGCGGCCAGAGATAGCTATTCCAGTGATAGACGAAGGCAAACAGCGCCAGTGCCGCGATTGCCGGCGCCACGCTCGGCGCGACGATCTTGAACAGGATCAGGAGTTCCGACGCCCCATCCATCCGCGCTGCGTCGATCAGATCGTCGGGCACGCCGGCTATAAACTGGCGCATCAGGAAAATGCCAAACGCATTGGCGAGATTGGGCACGATAATACCGGCAAGGCTGGCGTTCAGGCCGATTGATCCGACGAGACGGTAAAGCGGGATCAGCGTGACGATCGGCGGCAGGAACATGGTGGCGATCAGCACCGAAAACAGCAGTGAGCGGCCGGGAAAGTGATGCTTGGCGAAGGCGTAACCAGCCATCATGCTGGTGACCAGAATGCCGGCGGTGGTGATCGTGGCGATCACGAGCGAATTCCACATCGAGCGACCGACATTGATGACGCCGGACACTTTCTCGTACGCTTCGAGGGTCGGCGTGCGCGGTATCCACACCGGCGGCACCTGCATGGTTTCGGCCGGCGTTTTCAGGCTGGAGAGCACCATCCACAACAGCGGGAAGGCGGAGGCCACGGCAACCAGCAGCATCAGCGTGGCGAGCAGTGCTCTGCGGCCCGCCAGGCGTTTGCGCGCCAACCGGCTCGATGCTGAGCGGCCCGGCGCGCTCATTCGTCATCCTTCCGGTTGGCGAATGCAAACAGCGCACACACAATGACGATCAGCGACAGCATCAGCATCACTGCCATGGCCGAGCCCAGCCCGCCTTGTGCCCGCTCGATGCCGACTCGGCGGATATGGTAGGTCAGCACGTTGGTCGAGCCGACCGGCCCGCCTTGGGTGATCAGCGCCACCGGCTCGAACACTTGCACGGCGTTGATGATGGCAATGACGGCGCTGAACAAGAGCGTGCGGCTCAATAGCGGCAAGGTGATGAAGCGGAACTGTTCGCGCCGGTTGGCGCCGTCAAGCGTCGCCGCCTCGTAAAGACTGCCTGGGATCTGGGTCAGCCCGGCAACGGCCAGCACCGTAAAATAGCCGATCTGCTGCCAGACATTGAGGACGACGATCGAGATCAACGCCGATCTTGGCGAGGACAACCAGAGTTGCGGGCCGATGCCGGCGAGACCGAGCACCTGGTTGAGCGGCCCCTCGCTCGGCGAATAGAGCTTCGACCAGACCAGCGTCACGGCGATCATCGGCACCATGTAGGTGGAAAACAACACGGTCCGCAGCGCCGTACCGCCTTCGACATCGCGCTGGTGGACCATCAAGCCGAACACTACCGAAAGGGGCAGGATGAGCATCACCGACAATGCCGTGTAGATGGCGGTGTTGAGCAGCGCTCGCTTGAAATCCCGCCCGACCGAGGTCGGCCCGAATATTTCGCGAAAATTGTCGAAGCCGATGAAGCTCGCATTGGAAAAAGGCGTCTGCGTCGACCAGTCCTGGAATGACAGCCAGATGGTGAGCAGCATCGGCAGCAGGATGAAAACGCCAATCAGTGTCACGGCGGGCGCCAGCATGATGCCCACCGAGGCACGATAGCTCTTGATCATCGCTCTGCTTCCAAAGCGTCGGGCTCTCGAAACAGCGCCTTCGCTATTTGGCGGCACGCTCCAGGATCGAGACGGCATCGGCCTGCGCGTTCGCCTGCGCATCCTTGGCCGAGAGCTGCCCATACTGCAACGCCTCGAGCGTCTGCTGCAGCGATTCGCTGAACTCCTGGCCGCCCGGGACGACAGGGAAGGGCTTGGCGTCAGCAAGCACGCTGACATAGCCGGACAGGAACTCGGAACCGAGCTTGTCCTTATGGGCTTCGATGTCGGAGGTCCGCGTCGGCAGGATGCCCATCGACATCAGAATATCCGACATTGCCGATGCGCCGTTCTTGCCGGACTTCGGACTGTTCAGCCATACCAGGAAATCCCATGCCGCTTTTTGCTCGGCCTGACCGGCATTGGCGTTGACGACGGTCATCCATGAATAGGAGATCGAGTGCGGCTTGTCGCCGCTCGGACCGACCGGGATGGGTGCGGTGGCGATATTGGAGAACTTGTCGCCCATGCCGCTCTTCAATGCGCTTTCCCACCAGTTGGCCATGATGATCATGCCGGTCTTGCCGGAGACGAAATTGTCTAGGAAGGGGCCGGTTGTGTTGGCGTCGGCCGTGGCCATCGCCGGATCGCTGGCGCCGGACTTGATCAGGTCCTCGTAAAGCTGGAAAGTCTCACCGGCTTGAGGACTGTCGAGCATCGGTTTGCCGTCCTTGACCAGCTCGCCGCCATTGGAGACCAGCAGCGAGGCGAAGGGATGGACGACGCCCGCCGCCCAGGAATTGATCATGCCGAAGCCTTGCTGGCCGGCATCTTTCCTGGTCAGCTTCTGGGCCGCATCCTTCAATTCGGACCAGGTCTTCGGCGCGGCTGTAATGCCTGCCCGTTTGAACAGCTCCTTGTTGTAGTTCAGCGCGTAGACGTCGATCTCGTTTGGAATGCCGTAAAGCGTGGCGCCAACAGAGGCTGCACTGACGACACCGGCCGGCCACGCACTCTTGACCTCGCCGGCAACTGCATCGGGGGCCGGCGCGACCAGCTTGTCTCGCGCCAGTTCGGGCAGCCACAAATCATAGATGCCGCCGATCGTCGGCCCGTCCGAGCTGCCGCCCTGGGAACGCAATGTCGTCAGGAGATCGCCGAAGGGGACGGCGCGCACGGTGACGGTCACATCCGGATCGCTCTTGGCGTAGTCCTTGGCCGCGGCGTCCAGCAAAGCGACCGTTTCGGGCGACCAGTGGGTCAGATAGGAGATGTTGACCGATTGGGCCCAACCAATGGTGGGCGAGGCCAACAACCCTGCAGCAAGTGCCAGTTTCGAAATCCAAGCCAAAGACATCCGACCCTCCGCATAGCCACACAGCGATGTCCATGACGTTATGACAAGCAGAAGCAACGATGCAAGCGCTATCTTCGTGGAGAGCTCCTGCCGGCGTTGCGGCGTTTTCTTACTCCGGTTTTGTGAAGGAAGATCACAGATAATAAACAGGAGTTTAAGTGCTATGGCTCGAGCTGTTTCTCACTGCTGGCTATCCCCCAAAACCTCTTGCGATCGAAGTCATGTCGTTATAATGACACTGAGCCGCTTTTGGTTGCCGCGGCAGAGACAGGCAGCCTCTCGGCTGCCGGGCGCCGCTTGCAAAGGATGCCGATGTCGAATGGGAGACGAAGCATGGTTCATCGACACGCTGCGCTCAGCCCGATCGGCTTTGGCGCCGCGTGCACCGGAGTCTGTACCGCACTGCCGACCAGAGCCGACGACGCCGTGGCGTCGTGGACCTGGCGCTCCGAGGACCGGGCGGCAGCCAGTCGGAGTCGCTCTCGATGACACGCGTTCTGGCCATCGATCTTGGCGGCACCAACTTGCGCGCCGCTATCCATACCGGCGATGTTCGCTGGCTGGAGATGCTCAGCCGCGAGCCCGCACCAGCAAGTCTTGATGCCTTCGTCGCCCGCGTCGGTGCGTTGCGCGCCGAGGCCGGTCCGGTCGAGGCACTTGGCTTAGCGGTGCCGGGGCTTGTCGAGGGCTCGGTCTGCCGCTGGATTCCGAACCTGCCCTATCTCGACGGCATCGACATCGCGGCCTTGTTTCCTCGTCTGCGCGTTGCCGTTGGCAATGACGCGCAGGTCGCCATGCTGGCCGAAGCGGTCGAAGGTGCCGCAAAAGACCTGTCCGATGCCATCCTGCTGGCGATCGGCACCGGTATCGGCTCCGCCGTTCTGGCCAATAACCACATCGTCGCCGGCGTACGTGGCGGCGCTTGCTCATTCGGCTGGGCCTGCGCCGACATCGAGGATGAAGGCGACGACCGCGGCGGCTGGCTGGAGCGCTTCGCTTCCGGGCGGGCATTCGACGCCGCGGCGCGCCAGATCGGGCTTGCCAATGGCGGCAGGCTGGTCGAGGCGGCCCGGGGTGGCAAGACGGCCGCCCTTGACGCATTGGAGCTGCCGGCGCGCCGGCTGGGTACTGCCTTGGCGGGTGCGGTCGCGCTGCTTGACACCCAGGCGGTCCTGATTTCCGGCGGGCTTGCCGATGCGCTGGACGTCGTTGGACCGAGGCTGCTTGCGGCATTGCGGCGTCAGCTGCCGCCGCATCTGCGCGATGTCGTGCTGCGGTCCGGCGAATTTGGCTCCCGCGCCGGTCTCGTCGGCGCCTCGCTGGCCGGTCTCGCCGGAGCACAGTGGAGGCAGATAAGATGAGCCAAGTTAGCTTCCAGCTGCCCGACCGCCGAAGGCCCGAGCCGCTCTGGTATCAGGTGGAAGAGGCCATCCGCGCCGTCGTGAAGAGTGGCGAGTGGGCGACCGGCCACCAGATGCCGGCCGAAGACAGACTGTGCGCCCTATTCGGGGTGAGCCGCATCACGCTGCGCCACGCGCTGCGCAATCTTGAGGAGCACGGACTGCTCAGGCGCGAACATGGCCGTGGCACCTTCGTGCGCTCCACCACGCTGGTCGCCGGCACCCGCGAACTCACCAGCTTCACGCAGGAAATGGGCAATATGGGCGTGGTCGCCGGCTCGCGATTGCTCGACTGCAGCCTGACCACCGCCAATGCCGCCGTGGCCGGAGCGCTGGAGATCGAGGAGGGCGATCCGGTGGTGCGCATCCGGCGGCTCAGGCTCGGCAACAACGAACCGATCGGTATTCAGACTGCGCAACTCTCGGCCGCGCGCGTGCCCGGCTTTCTTGATGCCGGCCTGTTGCAAGGCTCGCTCTACGAAGCGTTGGAACGCCATTACGGCATCGTGCCGGTCGCGGCGCGCGAAAACTACCGTGTTGGCGCGGTCGGGACGGCGGATGCCGAGTTGCTCGATCTGCCTGCGGGGAGCCCCGCTTTCGTGGTCGAGCGCATCACCACCGACGAGCGTGGCCCGTTCGAATTCACCGTCTCGGTTATGCGTGGCGACCGCTACGAAATCCGCTCGACGCTGCGTGCCGGTCGCGCCGCGCCAACTGCAAGAAGCTGAGCCATTACCGAAGCCGACACATAACAGGAGTACCGACGTGTCCGATCTCTACATACCTCGCCTTGCCGCCCTCATCGAACAGGCCTCGAAAGCCAATGCCGAAGCCTTTGGCGAAGCGGCCAGCCGCTTTGCCGACACGCTCGAGAGCGGGGGGTTGGTTCATCTTTACGGCTCGGGCCACTCGGTGTTGCCGGTCCAGGAAGTGTTTCCGCGCTACGGCAGCTATGTCGGCTTCAATCCGCTGACCGACCCGCGTGTCATGTGGCATAACGTGCTCGGCGCCGGCGGCGTGCGCGAACTTCTGTGGCTGGAGCGGACCGAGAAATACGCCGAGAAATTCCTCGACCACCAGCCGCTGAACAAAGGCGATTCGATCATCATCTTTGGCCACAGCGGCCGCAATTCGTCCGGCATCGACACCGCGCTTTATGCGAAAAAACGCGGCATCTTCGTCGTTGCGATAACTAGCAAGAACAATCTCGACAAGCCGGCGACGCACTCTTCCGGCAAACGGCTTGCCGATGCCGCCGACCTTGTCATCGACACCTGCTCGCCGATCGAGGATGCCATCGTGCCGGTCGAGGGCTGGAGCCGTCCGGTCTCCGGTTCGTCGACCGTGCTTGCCATGATCCTGGCGCATGAGCTGATCGCCCGCACCGCCGATGCGCTTTCGAAACGCGGCATCGAACTGCCGGTTTTTGCTTCGCCGACAATTGCCGGCGTCACACTGCACGACACCGACGTCATCTACGGCGTCTATCGCGAGAAAATGCTCGAGGCACAGAAGAAGCACCTGCCGACCTTCCAGGCGACGATGCGCGGTGAATGACAACCGGGGAGGGCACGCAAAACGCTAGGACGTAGACTCATCACCGCGTAGCCAGATGCGAGTTGAGACGAGTTTCAGGGCAGCAAGGTAGTTTCTGCCAGCTTGTCATATCGAGTTGCGATGCGACGGAACTGCTTAGCCTTGTCGAAGAAGCGTTCGACGAAGTTGCGCGCCCTTGTAAGGGAAGCGACTGAAGCAGATCGGGTCCTTGCGGTTGGCTCTAGGCGGGATGTTGGCCCATGGCTTTCGCTCGGTGATGACATTGCGCAATGGGTTGGCATCATATCCTTGTTGGCGAGCAGCATGGCACCCTCGCGCCAATCCTTGATCATATCCACTGCGGAGGCGATGTCGCTCTTCCGGCCCGGCGTGAGCGTCAGCTTGATCGGCCTGCCTTCGGCGTCGACAAGAGCATGGATTTTGGTCGTCAGCACGCCTCGGGAACGAACGAGACAATGATCTCGATTCCCCTTTTTGCCATCGCACCCTGCTGATGGACGCGAACAATAGAGGTGTCGATCATCTGCACCGTGCCGTCATGGGCCTCGGTAATGGCGTCCATCAGCCGATCCCAGACACCTGCTTTCCGCCATCGAACGAAGCGGTTGTAGCCAGTGGTGCGAGGGCCGTATCGCCCCCTGGCAGATCGCGGCATGGCCCACCCGATCGCAGCACCCAGAAGATGCCGTCTGCCCGCTGTGCCTGGACGGTGATCGTGCCGAAGAAAACCAGTGCTCCAGCGAACGTTCCTCGTAATATTGCGTTTAACCATGAAAGACGACGATTCGCCCAAAGCATGCAAAAGGGCGCATCGGCTCTCGCGCCGCGATGCAAGGCCAGGAAAGCCTTACGCCAGATCAGTTTGTGAAAAGTCATTGCCCTTGTAAAGCAGGGCAAGCCGGTGAGCCTTCGCGCAAGCGTAGGCAAAACAATCGCCGAAATTGAGATCGGCTTTGTGCCCGACTGCTTTGCCGTATTTCATGCTGGCTTCGATCGCCCGGTCGCCGATGTCGCCGGATATCATGATTTCCTTGCCGGCGATCTCGATCAAAAAGGCGTCGACGGTATCACGGGCTTGCGCCAGCATGTTGGCCGTGGGCTTGGCGTTCTTTTTGATGGCTTCGGCCGACGCTCGCGCGAGACCTTGGACTGCCTCGAACCGCACGAGCGGGGAGGTATACAGCGGCTTGGTCGCGGCCGCGAGCCGCTTTTCCAGTTCTTCCGCGCCAGGTTCCTCGTTCAGGATGGCAACGATCACCGAGGCATCGACGAACATCAGTCGTCGCTCCACATTTGGTCGGTGAATTTCTTCATATCGAAATCAGGGTTGGCCGGCCCGATCCGCCGCGCCATTTCCTTGACTTTGGCAAGTCTCTCGCGCAGCGGGACGCTGCCGCGGTTGCGCTCGATCTCGTGGCGCAAGGCGGTTCTGACGGCCTCGGTCTTGCTGCGCGCGTTGGTAATGTGCTGCAGCTCGACGGCCATGGCGTCGACGTCGGGATCGCGAATGAAGAGCGGCATTTGTATATCCTCATGAGTGATATATGTATATCATAGCGGAGATATACTCGCCAGCGAATTCGCGAGCGGCCTTTTGATAAGGACGAGAGGGAGGAATGAGCTCGCGAAATTCCGTCGGGAGGTTCGGTTCTGGTGCTCAGTCCTTGGAATTGCTCGGCGTCTGAAACACGTCGCTCCGGCCATGTCACTGTCAATGCCCACATGCCCAAGGCGTATCGACGCTACGTGCGCCGACGCATGCGCATCCCAACATCCGCGGCGACCGATTGATGTCGATAGACCGCCCACGCGCCCGATGAGGCCAGCGCCAGCTGCATCGATTGCGTCAGGTTCATAGGGCCGTAATCCCGGCCCAAGTGAACTCTCTCGTTAGGGCAGCTCGGGGAGTGCTACGGCTGGATGCTCTTGGAAACATCTCGAGCGCATGATCCGGCGGCGAGGATAAACAATCTGAACCACGCGCTGCCTCCACATGATGGCGCGGCGAACTCAACGAAGCCGTGCTGCCATTCGTGGTGAACTGGATAACACGGCCTATCTTCTCGCTCGAAAATACGGCGGCTTCGACAATCATTGCCGGGGTTACCTCGACCGATCCCTTCGCCGTCTATCCGCGTCTCATCGGCTGTCGCGCCGATCCGGATTGACAGCCAGCCGCAATTAAAGGGCCGTTTGACGACACCTAGGCCTCCCCAGCAGTATTAGTTCACAAAGCAGGTCGGCACCCCTGCGATCCGCTGGATCCGGTCAGCGTGTGCTTCGGGTTCGGGGTGCAAGATCAGGCGGTGCCATTTGCACGGATGGCGGCGAACCAACCACCACGGCAGGGGCGCCAGATTGCCCACCACGTTGGCTCTCTACTTCGCGGCTCATACCTTGGTGAGCAGCTTGCATCTCCGGAACGGTGAAAACCGGCACCTCGCCCTTGAAACCCTGGAGTTCAAAGGCGCCCGCCTGGACGACTGGCATCGATGCTCCTGCCGCAAAGCCGGGACCAAGCACCAGGGGGATGCCCAGCTTCTTGGTCGTCGACTCGAGCCGAGCCGTGCGGTTCACCGGCGAACCGATCGCGGTGTAATCGAAGCGCCGTTCGGAGCCGAAATTGCCTACCGAGCAAATGCCCGTCTCGATGGCGACGCCGATTGCGATGGAGGGGTGGCCGTCCGCGCTGAAGGCGGCGTCTTCACGCTTCACCCGTTCGATCAGGGCACGGCCCGCGTCGAGCGCGCGTTCGCGATGGTCCGGCTGATCAAGCGGCGCGTTCCAGAAAGCGAGCACCGCGTCGCCCATGAACTTGTCGATGGTGCCGTCGCGCTTGAGGATCTCATCGGTCGCAATGCCGAGGAAGTGGTTGACCACCTTTGCGATTTCCTGGGTGTCGAGTTGTTCGCTCATCGTCGTGAAGCCGCGTATGTCGCTGAGCAGGATCGTGATCTCGCGCTTCTCGCCGGACAGGATCGCTTCGGTGTCTGAGCTTGCGAGGCGCTGCACCACGGAAGGCGACAGATACTGGGAGAACTGCCGTGCCAGGGTGGACCGGCGCTGCTCGCTGCGCCTGTAGAGAACATAGCCTTCGAAGCCGGCTACCAGGATCGTCGCAAGCGCCGGCTGCAGCGGGTCATAGAGTGCACCCTGCAGGCTGTATTCGAGAGCGCCGAACACGAACGGCGTGACGGCCAGCAGCACGAGAGCCAGGGCACCAAGCACGACACGCCCGGCGAGCACTCCGGAAAGTCCGATGAAAATGACGGCACTGAGGACAAACCAGAGCCGCTCCACCGTACGCGCGTGCGGCGGCTCTGTCAGATAGCGCCCGGCAAGCAACTGGCCGATTGCATCGGCGTGGATGTCCGCGCCTGGTCGCGCTGGACGTGTCGGGGTGGGCAGGTACTGCGTCAGTCCCACAGCCGACAGATCGACGATGGCGATGGCGTCCCGCAGCCGTGGATCACTGCCGCCCGAAAGGATAGTGCTGGCAGATAGACGGGGCGTATCCGTGGCGGTTTCCCAGAGGCGGATGCTCCCCTCCGCCTCGAGCGGCACGATGGCGCCGGCCATCCTGAGTGCGTCGAACCCGGCGGCATTCATCCGGGCTATGTAGCCGTCCTGCCCGGCGTAAAGGCGCAGAAGCTCGAGCGCGAAGGACGGCCACAGCTGCACGCCTTGAGCGGTATTGCGAAGCCACAGCAGCGGCACATGGCGCAGTACGCCGTCGGGATCGGGCAAGGTGCGAATTACGCCGAGGCCCGCGGCGGCGTTCGAGAATTCGGCAAGCGAGCCGGTCAGGCCGGCGAAGCCGGGAAGTGTGTCGGGTACCTGTCCGACGATCGACCAGCCAGCTTTGGGCCCTGCTTCTGAAACCGTCGCCTCGTTGCCCAGGCTGACAGCAAGCGCCGTTCGATTTTTGGCCAGTGCCGCTGCCAGGCGCTTGTCTCCGGCGATGCCCTCAGGCGAGATGTCGGCCTCGGGCAGGACCAGCGCAAGCCCGATGACCGCGGCACCGGATTTGGTGATGCCATCGACCAGATCGGCCAAGAGGCCTCGGTTCCAGGGCCATCGCCCATGTGCCTTGAGGCTGGCGTCGTCTATCGAGACGATCACGACAGGATTGCTCGTCGCCTCGCGTGGGGCGAGGAACTGGTAGAAGTCGTACGTGCGTTCGCGCAGGCGCGACAACGGCCCGTCAAAAGCCAAATGGCAAGCGAGCAGCAGGAGCACGACCACAAGGCCGGATACTTTGCGCCTGCCAGCTTGCCGCCAATCAGCCCAGCGCCAACCGACCAAGAGGCTCATGTCGTGCGGCCAGCCCTATTCGCAGTAGTTGCAGCAACCCTCACCCTCACACTCGCCCTTATTCACGCCGCCGCCCACGGGTGGCGTTGGGGTGTCGGGGAACTCCATGACCACTCCTGGCAATGCGCCGTCGGTGGAGTCGCAGACTTTGAGCGAGCCGCCGAGTGCCGACGCGCAAAGTGCGCTTACATCCAGTCCCGGACCCGGTTCGCCTGGCAGGCCGGTGCCGGCTATCCGGTCGATGCTGTCCAATATCGGGAAGGTGTCGATTCCGCCGTAGCCGGTCAGCAGCTTGCCATCTTCCGATGTGCAGGCGTAGCCCGGGTTTGTGATGACCCGCCGTTTGCCATTGATCGTGCAGGTCATGCGGCCGGCGCGCAGAATGCCCACGGTCTGGCCGGCTGCCACCAGCACTTCGATGATGCCGCCTCTCGCCCCAAGCACCATATGCGGCGTCGCAACCTGCATGACGCCGCCTTTCGAAACCTGGCCGCCATAGAACCGGGCCAGGCCGCTGTTCATCCCGATGTCGATCTTTCCCGATCCGGAGCCCGGATTGTAGACGAATTCATCGATCGTCAGGCTGGTGTTCGGACCAATCTTGGCGCTCGATTCGTCCCGGAACACCAGCATCCCAAGACCGGTGGGATTGCTGCGCAGCTGGTCGCCGAGTTCGACGCCGGCCCCAACGTTCATTGTCCCGCCGTTGTTGCGGACGATGTTGGTCTGGTAGGCCGTCATCGATCCGACCGTCTCAGCGGCGGAAGGTGCCGCAAAGGCAAGGCAGGCGACAAAAATGGCGATCTGACGGTACGGGGTCCTCATCGCGGCCTCTTTCAATTGAGCGTCAACGTGTAGCTCATGAGCATTTCGAACGATTTTCGGTCGCGGTTGGCGATGTCGAAGTTGGTTTGGCGATAGGCGAGATCGACGCTGATCTTCTGCGCCTCCGTCAGCTGAAAATCGCTTTCCGAGGCAATGCGCCAGAAGTCGCTTTTGATATTTGTGCCGATGCCGACGGACAGATCGGGAGTGTTGCTGTGGCCGGCCGAAAAGGCGATCTGATGCGACCATGCGAAAAGATCCGGTACGTTCATCAACAGGCCGCCATAGCGGACCTCGCCCGTGTAGCTGTGGCCGATTTCGCCAGATCCGGAGGCGAAGTCATTCGAGCCGACCAGCCGCAGTCCGAGCGCCTGGCCATTGCGGAAGCGGTAGCTGCCGCCCGCCTCATAGAAAACCCTGCTATCGGCGAAAATGCCTTGCGAGGCGCTTAGATCGATGTAGCCGCCGCCTGCGAAAAGCGTCGTTTCGACCGTCGGGCGCACAAGAAAGCGCCCACTGACGCCGATGCCGGTCTCGTGGATATCGCTGTCGAAACGATCCGTAACTGTGAACGCCGAAAGCAGCAGGCGCAGCGAATCGATCCCACTGTTCGGCAGCCCCTTGTCCCAGGTGATCGCGGCGTTGCCGTGGATGAAAGTCTTCTCGCTGCCCGGAACCGACAGGTCTTCCGTGAAAAAGCGCTGTGTCGCCGTCAATGAGCCTGAAAGGACGAGAGCGTCGGCGCTTGGCGTGCCGAGGTCCCACCGGACAAAGCCTTCCGCACGCCCATAGGGCGAGACGAAGCTGTCGTCGTCCTGCGCCCCGCCTGGCTCAAAATCGGTAAATGCGCTGAACACGCCGCCGGTCAGGGCGAGTTCCCAGGTGACGCCACGCAACGCGCGCTCGATGCGGGCGAGCAGGCGAACGGCTTCCTGCTGCTCACTTGCGGTCAGGCCGCCGACTTCGATGCCGTACTGCACCTGCCGCCGGGCCAATTCATAGGAGCCGACATGATAGTACAATCGGCTGGCCGCCAGTCGGGCGCGCGCATCGCGGGGATATTTGATCAGATACTGCTCGATTGAAGAGATCGCCTGATCGTATTGTCCCGCGTTGACGGCAACCGTGACGAACTGGGCGAGCGTTCCGTTGTCGGCCGGACTGGCGATGCGGGCCGAAAACGCATCATCATAGCCCGCAAAAAGACCTTGTGCGCCGGCCGGCAATACGCCGGTACAAAGCAGCGCTGCGGCGAAGCCGAAGATCGTTCGAAACGAAGATTGCATGCCGAGAACCCACCCCAAACCCGACTAGTGCGAAGGATTTAGCACGACTCAAAGAAAAAGGCGACTGAACTGTCACCAGACCATGCGAGTCTCAGCAGCTGTTGCAGCGGCGCAACAAACTATCGGTTTATTCGTGTTTCGGCTGCGCTGGTTGTCAAAACATCTTCTCAGCGTTGCTGTACATAATTGAAGTATTCGGCACCAGTGGCAACTAACTCAAATCATCATCAGTGGCGGATCGCGCAGCCGACAAGATTAATATTGTTTGCGCGATTCTGCGCGTATCTGGTCACCGAATGAGGCTTCAAGGTCACCCACGGCTCATCCAAAGGTCTTCCGTCGCGTTGCGCAAGGGGGTCGGAGAGCTGCCGGAAGGTGCTTCTCACGACACGTGCGCGATGCGGCCTGGCTCTTGCTATTTTGTTGAACGCGACGAGGTCAGCTTATCGCCCCGACTCCCAGGGACGCGTCACCGGACGCGTCTTGCTACAGCACGAGCATGGTGGCCAGCCCCAGCATCAGGCCCATGCCTACAATATCGGTCACGGTGGTGAGGAAGATCGCCGAGGCGACCGCCGGATCGGCGCCGACCCGGCGCAGGCCCAGCGGGATCAGCACGCCGGAGATTCCGGACATGAGGCACGATCCGGACATGGCGAGCAGGATCACAAGTGCCAGCATTGGCGCCTGGGCCGCCGACTCCGGTTGCCGCGAGGCGTAGAACCACATCGCTGCAGCCGCCACAAGACCGACGAGCACGCCGTTGGCGATCCCGAGCGCGCCCTCCCGCATCACCAGGTGCAGCTTCGGTCGTTTGTCCACATCCCCCAGGGCAAGGCCACGCAGCGTCATAGCCAGTGCCTGGCAGCCGGTGTTTCCGCTCTGCCCGGCCAAGACCGGGAGGAACGCCGCCAGGGCGACGATCTTCTCGATCGTGCCTGTGAATGAACTGACCACGAAAGCGGCCATGAACGCCGTCAGCAGGTTGAGCTGCAGCCACGGATGACGCTTCAAGAAGGCTGAAAACAGCGGCGTAAAAGAACGCTCCTCCTTCTGGACACCCACCATCTGGCCAGACTGGGCGGAAATCTCGATGATTTGCTGCTCGAACAAGCGCCAGCCGCGAACCTGCCCGAGCAGCCGGTTCTCCGCGTCCACCACCGGATAGACAGGGTACTGACGGCGTACTGCTGCCTTGCAGGCGTCGCTCAAAGACAGACCGACACTAAGGGCGAACGGCCTGGGCAGCATGATCTGATCCACCGTCGCGTCCGCTTCGCTCAGCATCAGATCGCGCAGGACCACCAGGCCAACCAGCTTATTGCCCTCGTCCGTGACATAGAGATAAGTGAGCTCGGTCGGCACCTTGGCCCGTCTGACCGCCTCCACTGCGGCGGCAACCGTCGTCGCGACAGGAACGCTGGCGGGAATCGGGTCCATCAGCTCGACGAGCGAGTCGGGGACCGCGAAATCCTTGCCACCGCCACGAGACGTGATCGGCCGCATATGCGGTGGCAAATGCTCGGCCACCTTACGGGCGTGCCCGTCCGGCAACAGCTTTAGTGTGTCGCGGATGAACTCGGGAGATTCTCGGGCCAGCAATTCAGCCGCGTCATCAGGTGCTCGAGCACGCAACGTGCGCACCAACTTCTGAACGTCGTTCTCTTCTTTCATTTGCTGCGGCCCCCAAATTGCTAGTGTCTTGCCTGACAGTATGACACGGATCGGATCGCTCTGTCTGGCGCGCAGTGGCTCAAGCGCCTCGATCCCGAAATCTTCGCCTCTCGGGCGCCGAGTGGACCGAACCCAGACAGATCTGAGCCGTTGCGGCGTACATAAAGGCGAGCTGTAACCTTTGCGTGTCGCCGAGAATTCAACGTGTTGCGAACTTCACCGGTCCTTTTCAAGCAATGAAACTCAAATCCGGAAACTCTGCAACGGCAGGGCCTCCGGCGGTCGAATTGATTTGCCTCATGCCGCGCATCTTGCCAGTTCCTCCAGCTCTGGAGGCTGATGAATTCGCCACGATGACAAGGTGATTTGCGTGAACCTGTAATAGTTTAGCTTGAGAAAGGGGCTCTCAGTATCAAGTCTGTCCGAACGAGAGGTGCTCTTGAGAGCTTCCAGGTTCGGGGGCAGGCAGTCTGCTTTGTGAGACTCGAGGTCGTCGCGGTCTGATCCGAGTTAATGTAGGCCTACTGGCAATAGCGTAGACCGCTCGATCGCACTTGGGGTGAACGAAGACTCGTTTCAAGAATGGCATCGGTTCTGTAATTGCCATCTCACCTGACAATGATCCGGACCGGCCTGGCATTCCTGGCCGCCGTCATTGGGGGATGCTTATGAGCAACATTATCGCCGCAGGTTTTAACTCAGTCTCGTCCAATCGCAGATGGAGAGCCTTGAGGCGGACTTTCGCAGCTTTGCCGATATGGGCGTCGAAGCCGTCGAACTGGAACTGATGACCCTCGACCTCGTGGTCGGTGGCCGCGTCGTCCCCGAGAGAGCCGAGAGGCTTATGGCGCTGACGAGGCAGTTAGATTTCCGCTATACAGTTCACCGCGTTCGTCTTATCGAACCTCACGGACCCGGCGGTCTACCGTTACCAGATTGATGCTGCCAAGGCCCTAGTCGAATTTGCGATCGGATCGATGCGCGCCCTTGTCCAGCATAGCGGGCTTTTCGCCGACCAGGTTCTCGATGGTCCTGGGTTCGAGGAATGCGAACGCGAAGCGGTGTTCGAGCTCGCCGAGTTCTGCAAGCCCTATGACGTGCGCATCACCTTCGAGAACCTCTTCGCCATGGACAGTGCCAGCAGAGCCTGGCCGAGGTGGCGCAGACGGCAAAGGCGGATAGCCATGTGAACCTGGTGGCGCTCATCGATTTCAGTCACGCTTATAGTGAATCGACCCATCGCGGCCTGAATTTCCGCGAGCAGCTGCGGGCCATGGCGCCGGTGGCGGGGCACCTGCATGTCCATGATTCCTTCGGGCGCCCGCAGGGTCTCCACAGAACCTATCTCCCGCAGGAGGATGCAGCGCTAGGTATAGGCGACCTGCACATGCCTCTCGGCTGGAGTGATATCGAATGGAATGACGTCTTCAGTGAGCTGGCCTTCTTGCCGGGGACCGTCCTCGTCATGGAAATCGGACCCGCCATCGCAACGAGCAGCCCGATTGCCTGGCCCGGGCAAAAAACCTTATCGGCGTGAACAATCGCGCTGAGTGCGGAGCGGCTGAGTAAAGGCCGAGAATCCGCCGCTGTGGTGCTGTCAATGTCGGTCAGAGCTGCCGAAAGTCGTTGGCAACGAGCCGTTTCGCATCAGCAAGATCGACCGTAATCAATGAGATTGTAAGAAGAGTGCGGCTGGCGGCCTACGATACGACGATCAGCATCTGGTTGCTCGGTCCGTGGCGGTCGAGCGCAGGCAGAGCTGGTGCCAATCCCCACCCGTTGGCCAGCCGGGCTGCCGGCTGATTTCTGCCCTATGCAATTCGCATGCCCGCGCGCCAATCCGGCTTTGAGGTCGCAGGATGCTCCCGCATGTCGGGTGAGCCCACTCGATCTGCAACAATTACAATCGTAAGTGGCTCTGTAGGTGGACAAACAGCAACCACTGTCGAAGACACTAGGCCGGACATGGATGAACGAAGCCTTTGCCGTCCGTTTGGTGCAAGTCATTTGCTTTCCAGAGGGCGTGCCAGCCGAACGCCAGGCCCGCCGCCATTTTCGGGAATGAATTCGACGCCACCGGCCTCCAACGCACGTTTCAGTGCTTCGATCGTCACCTGGTTGGCCTTCAACATGCCAGCGATTGGCTCAAGCCGCTTAATGGTCGCGACGGAAACTTTTGACTTCGCGGCGAGGGCTTTTTGATCCCATTGCAAAAGTGCGCGGGCGGCCCGCAGCTGCTCACTCGTTATCATTATTATACCTAACGCATCATTTGATGCCAAAAGTCTTGACGATGCCGGCGGTTTCGTTTAGGACCGTAGAGTGGACACTCCACTCGCTCAGCCCCAGACAATACTCGACCGGGGCAGGACGAGCCCGTGTGAAAACGGCCGAATGAGGTGGTGCAACACCTTACCCGGCCTGACCACAACCTAAGCTTCTGAGGAGCTCGGATCATGACTGATTCCGACAATATCACGAGTCTGCCATTCGTCACCCGCAGGCGCGTGCTCGCGGGAATAGTAGTGGCTACTACCGCGTGGACGCTTGAAGGTAACGCGTCCACAGGCGACGCCGGAAGGACCAATGTGCGTTCTGATCCTGCACTGGCGCTTTGGCGGGAATGGGAGAGAGTCCACAAACAGGCCGAGCGGCTTTGCCGCAGGCAGCAGCGCCTGGAGACAAGGCTCGTCGAGAGCGTCGGCTTTCCCTGTGTGACCGTCCGCTTGGCGGAACGTGAGCAGGTGACGGTCCATTCGATCGAGATGCTCAATGAAGTGCTCGGCAAAGCGCCGGATCTGGCGGCGCTCCGCGATAAGGCCGAAGCTGATTTCGCGGCGCATCAGGCACGCTGGGATGCGGCTGCGGAGAAGACCGGCTACATTGCTACGCTCAGAGCCGAACGCCATGCTGCCGAGCGGACGAAGCATCTTCTGGAAGCGTTCTCAACCACATCTGCTACGAGTCTCGCCGGTGTGGCAGGCAAACTCGATGTCGTATTGCGCGAAGGCGAGGCATGGGAGGAATGCTCCGAATTTCCATGGCCGCAAATCCGCTCTGCGCTCAGTGATCTGGTGCGCATCACCGAGTCCCACGGTGCTGACCGGGTGCGGCGTCGAAGTGTGAGGCATGACTGAGCTGAAACTCTCCGCCATTCCCGATAACCGGTCGGTCAAGATCACGGTCGAACTGCCCGGCGCCGTTCATCGCGATCTCGTCGCCTATGGCGAATTGCTCGGCCGCGTGACCGGACAGAGGGTCGCGGATCCGGCAAAGCGGGTAGTCTGGTCTGACGGCTGCCGGGACCAATATCGATCGCGCAGGAACGCGATGAAGACCGGCAGGGCAGGATTGGCGTTGTCTGGGTGCCAACGGGCGAAGCTGGAGATCTGGATTGGCTTGCCCCTGATCCGAAGCTTACGGCAGACGACACCTTCCGGAACCCTGTTGGCTTCCCCATCGTGGATCAGAGCGACTCCAAGGCCGTTTCCGACAAAGCGCATAAGGATGCCGGCACTGACGTGATGTTCGACGATCGCGGGAAGCTGCACGCCGTTTCCAACAGCATCGGCAAGCAGAAATGCTTCCCCCCTACAAACGAGCAACGTCTCTTGGTCCAGCTCCGACCACTCGATCACGGGACGGCATGCGAGAGAATGACTTGAAGCAACAACGACGGCCAGAGTATCCTTCCACAACTTCAGTTCGAATGCGCCGCCATTGGATCGCGAGGAGGAGGTCACGGTGACGTCGACCTTGATGCCGCCCAGAGCCCTGGGCTCGGGTTGGGACCCCTCTATCAAGCTGACGGTCACATTTGGATGACATTTCCCGAACTCAATGATTGCATCCAGCGCTCGCCCGGCGAGGATGAGTCCGTTGGAGCCGATGGAAAGCCTTTGTTGTTCATCCTTGATGCCCGTCCTGGCCAGCGTCAGAGTATTATCCAGTTCGAGCAGCACGGAGCGCAGACGATCGAGGAAACGCTCGCCGGCCGGGGTTGGGCCAACGCCGCGGGCATGGCGATGAAATATCCTCGTTCCCATCTCGTATTCGAGATCGCGGATGCGCCGGCTTAGCGCGGTGTGATCGATACCGGTGCGCCGCGCCGCGCGCAGAAAACTGCCCTCCTCGGCGATCACAAGCGCATAATTGAGTGTCGCGAGTTGAATGGAGCTCCGCATCTCTGCTCAAGGTCAAGGAAGCGACAAATTGCAGACATATGAGCGCTTTTGACGCTGGCGAGCTATCCCCAGATCTCAGTATTGACATTGAGTGAAACCATCCAGGCCTCTTGACAAGCAGGATCACGAGGACAAGGACGCCAGAAGGCGTGCAGCAAGACTTGCCGCGATAATCGGAACATGCTGCGACGGAACGTGGGTTCCGCTCGCGGAGAGGGCTCGCAAAAGCCAATGAAGCGAGCTCGTTTGGCAGGCTATGCTCGCAGCGATAATCCCCGGACGACACCTACCACGATACCACTCCATTTGCGGGTGAATTTTGCGGAGGGCACGCCGCGCTAACTCCAGGAGGGAAGCACCACCCAGACTGGTCACTTCGCTTGGAAAATCCCAGCGTGTAGAGCGGCGGACCGTCTCGAATTGAAGGTCCGCCGTTCCGGGTCGTTCAGATCACAAGGAACGAACCTGCCGTAAGCGACAGACCTGGAGAGAGAGTGGCGAACTGTATTTGAGCTGCGCCACCGATCCCGTCGCTGTCGAAAGAGAGCGCCCCGGTTGAGCTGTTGTAGATGATATGGTCGGAACTGTCATGCGCAGCCGTGCCAGCAAAGAAAGCATCGGATGAAAGGCCACCCAGCTTAAGCCCGGCAAAAACGGCGTCGTCGAGCTGGATCTTGTCCTGGAGCTTGTTGAAGTCGGTGACCTTGTCGATATTGCCGGCTCCAAGAGCGCTGTTGAACACGAATGCATCATTGCCTCCGTTACCGGTCAAGATGTCAGCACCGCCGCCACCGTTGATGATGTTGGCGCCAGCATTGCCCACGATGGTCTGGCTGAACTCGTTGCCGCTGAGGTTCATTGCCGTCGTGTCGGATGGATACCTTGCAGCGAGAAGCTCGATCTGGGAGCCCGTCGAAAGCGCATGGCTCACTGAAGTGATCACCCTATCGGCGCCGCCGCCCACCGTCTCAATGACCTTGTCACCGGCATTGTCGACATAGTAGGTGTCGTTGCCGCCATAGCCGATCATCGTGTCGGCGCCGCCTCGGCCGTTGATGATGTTGGCGCCGGCGTTGCCCTGGATGGTCTGGGCGAACTCGTTGCCATTGAGGTTGATTGCCGTCGTGCTGGACGGGTACATGGCGGTGAGAAGCTCAATCTCGGAGCCGGCCGAAAGAGCATGGCTCACCGAAGTGAACACCCTATCGGCGCCGCCGCCCACCGTCTCAATGACCTTGTCACCGGCGTT
The DNA here is from genome assembly GCF_040318335.1 of Mesorhizobium sp. M1182. Lineage (NCBI taxonomy): Bacteria > Pseudomonadati > Pseudomonadota > Alphaproteobacteria > Hyphomicrobiales > Phyllobacteriaceae > Mesorhizobium > Mesorhizobium sp. M1182. The sequence continues at coordinate 428 of NZ_JAMYMD010000055.1, read as the reverse complement.
GTCGACATAATAGTTGTCGTTGCCGCCATAGCCGATCATTGTGTCGGCGCCGCCTCGGCCGTTGATGATGTTGGCGCCGGCATTGCCCTGGATGGTCTGGGCGAACTCGTTGCCGTTGAGGTTGATTGCCGTCGTGCCGGACGGATTGCTGGTGGCGAGAAGCTCGATCTCGGAGCCGGTTGCAAGGACATGACTTACGGAGGCGAATGCTTTGTCGGTACCGCCGCCTGCTGCCTCGATCTCCTTGTCGCGGATGTCATCGACATAATAGGTGTCATTGCCGCCATAGCCGATCATCGTGTGGCCGCCGGCGCCGTGGAACACATCGTCGCCGCTGGTGCCGTACAAGGTGTCGCTTGTGTCGACGGGAGGCGGTTCGGTCCCAGTCGTTGCGAGGTTGTGCTCCCGGAAAACGGCTTGTAGTTCCG
>NZ_JAMYMD010000054.1:0-32392 GCF_040318335.1 Mesorhizobium sp. M1182 | reverse complement strand
GCGCCTATGGCCGCAGCGGCGAAGGCTGGTTCGACGCGCATGCGATGCTGATGCTGTTCCGCAAGGCACTGCGAAGCAAGAACATCGATTTCATCACAGCGTCGGTGACCGGTATCGAGCGGCAGGGGAAGCGCGTCGCCGGTGTGACCCTCGACAATGGCGAGCGGCTCGAGGCCGGCACCGTCGTTAACGCCGCCGGGCCGAATGCCGGCAAGGTGGCAGCAATGGCCGGGCTGGCGCTGCCGGTGGAGCCGCGCAAGCGCAATGTCTTCGTCTTCGAGGCGCGCGAAAAATATGACGACATGCCGCTGCTGGTCGACCCGAGCGGCATCTATGTCCGGCCGGAGGGCTCGGTCTACATCACCGGCGGCGCCGAGCCGGAAGAGGGCGAAGGACCGGCCGACCCCGCCGACTTCGACCCCGACTGGCCGCTGTTCGAAGAGGTGATCTGGCCGGTGCTGGCGACCCGCATTCCAGCCTTCGAGGCGATCAAGCCGACGCGCGCCTGGGTCGGCCACTACGACTACAACACGCTCGACCAGAACGCGGTGATCGGCCCGCACCCGGAGGTCGGCAATTTCCTCTTCGCCAACGGGTTTTCCGGTCACGGCTTGCAGCAGGCTCCGGCGGTCGGCAAGGCGCTGGCCGAACTGATCGTGCATGGCGGCTATCGCACGGTGGATTGCTCGGCGTTTGGGTATAGCCGGATCGACGACGGGCGGCCGTTTCGGGAATTGAATGTGATTTGAGCAGGAAGGGCGGGTGCGCCGCGACGGCCCTTTTGATGCTGGAGGGACAGAGGGGCGCGAAGGAACGCGACAGGCGGTCGATGGCCCAAAGCTGGCGAAAACAGCCGGCCAGGGCCTGCCGCGAACGGAATGATTTTGTGATTATCGTGGCGCTCGATCCGCCGCATTTCCGGACGATCAGTGACTTCCGCAAGCGGCATTTGAAGGCGCTCGTGGCGCTGTTCGTGCAGGTTCTGAAGCTGTGTGCGACGGCAGGATTGGTCAAAATCGGCCATGTCGCGCTGGATGGCAAGAAGATCAAGGCGAACGCGTCGAAACACAAGGCGATGAGTTATGAGCGCATGAAGAAGCGCGAGCTGGAAATGAAAGCCGAGGTCGCTCGCATGCTGACGGCGGCCGAGGCCGCGGATGCCGAGGACGACGTGACATTCGGCAAGGACAAGCGCGGCGACGAGATGCCGGATTGGGCCGGCGACAAGCAGAACCGGCTGGCCAAAATCCAGCAGGCGATGGCGTCGCTGGAAGCCGAGGCCAAGCTGGCGGCGCAAGAAGAGCGCCGGATCGAGGCCGAAAAAGAAGAGCAGCGCCAGGCCGCAGGCCGCAAGAAGCCTGGCAAACCGGCGGCGCCATCAGAGGAGCCCGGTGGCCATAGCAGCTGTTCTCGGAGGAACGTCGCTCGCTGTGCGGCGCTAAAGCCTGAGAGATCCTCGAAGAAGGATTGATCTCTTTGCATATCATTATCTTCATATATGATACGCGAACAGATCATAAAAGTTTGGCTTGCTCGCTGGATGAGATTCCTTTGCGTATCATCGCGCATTGGAATAGATCGTATACGTATCATGATCGACTGTGAATCGGAAATTCTGCGCGAAATCGGTGGGCTTTTCAGGCAGGCGAGGCTGGCCGCTGCCATGACGCAGGAGCAGGTCGCTGACTTGGCGGGTATATCCCGTCCCCGCTATCGCGACATCGAAAAGGGAGCCGCAGCGGCGCGTGCGACGACGCTCGTGAATATCGCTCGCGCGCTCGGTCTGGAAATGATGCTGGTTCCGCAAGTCATGGTGCCGGCTGTCCAGGCTCTATTGCGTCCGCATGATGACGACGATCGACCCGCCTTCGTTTCTCAACCTGACGATGACGATCATGGCTCCAGTCTTTCGCGCACCTAAGACGATCCCGTCGTTGGAGTGCTCTTGAACGCACTGAAGATCGGCACAATCGTTAGGACGCCGGGCGATTTCCATGCATTCAACTTCGATGAGGCCTACCGCGCAACCAGCGGCTTTCCGGTTTTCAGCCTGTCGTTCCGGGCAGCGACGGGAGGATTGCGGAAAGATCCGAAGCCTCTGGCGGGCGTCTTGCCCGCTTTCTTCGCGAACCTCCTGCCGGAGGAGAAATTGCGCGAGGCGATGGAAATGCACCACGAAGGCAATGTGCGGCCAGGCAATGATTTCGACCTTTTAGCGGCGCTGGGCGCTGATCTGCCGGGAGCCGTACGGGCGTTGCCCAGTGACGGCGCGATAGCGGTTTCGCAGGATGCTTCAAAGGCTAAGCCCAAGGCACGGTTCTCGCTTGCCGGCGTGCAGATGAAGCTCTCCGTCATGAAGAACACTGGAAAAGGCGGCGGCCTCACCTTGCCGATGGACGAGCAAGGCCGGTACATCGCCAAGTTCCCTTCGACGGCGTTTCCAGGCGTTTCCGAAAATGAATTCGCCAACCTGGCGCTGGCTGCAGGAATCGGCATGGAGGTTCCTGAATGCGAACTGGTCGAGAAGTCCGATTTTGAGGGCGTTCCCGAAGAATTCAACACGCTGTCCGAGGGCAAGGTCCTTCTCGTCAAACGCTTCGATCGCGGCGCCGATGGCGAGAGGATACACATCGAGGATTTCGCTCAGGTCTTCGGTGTCTATCCCTCGTGCAAATATGAGGGGGCCGCTTATCACGACATAGCCTTGGCCCTTGGCGTGGCCGTCTCGCCTACGGCGGCTCTCGAATTCGTCCGCCGCCTGGCGCTGACGGTCATCACTGGCAATGGCGACATGCACCTGAAGAACGGGTCTTTGATTTATCCCGGTAACGGCGACAAGCCGGCGCTTGCACCAATCTACGACGTTCTGTCGACCGTGCCATATATTCCCGCCGACGCCATGGCGCTTTCGCTTGGAGGGGAGCGCTCGTTCAAGGCGCTAGCAGCACCACGATGGAGAGCATTTGCGAACCGTGCAAGGCTTCCGGAGCCGGCAGTCCTGAAGGCAGTGGCCGAGACCGTCGAACTCGTCAACGAGCACTGGTGGCATCTGCCTGAGCGCGACGTTGTCGCAGCGAAAGTGCTCGAGCGGATCGATGAACATGTGCAGGCGATGACGCCGATACTGAACTCCTGCGCCGATAAGTGAGCCGAGTCCCCTTGGCTTGGTGATATGGCGGAATTATCCGCCCGTGGCCCCGGATGGATGGCCGTGGATCGATGGTATGCCAGCGTGGCGCGCAGATTCCGCGCAGTGTCGATGAGGACACGCGAGAACCAAGCACGTCAGCTCGCCGGAACAGAAGAGTTCGCAGCATCCCGCAATTAACGCTAGAAGGTCGAGATGCTGTTCGCCCACCTCAACAAAACGATGCGGTTCGAACGAATGCGGTGACTGAGGATCGCGATCCGACGCTTTGTGTCGCCATTGTCGGGTCCGCTACACGGCTTGTTCCGACGATCCTTTCTTTGGCCTCGAGCTAAATCCCTGAAAAGCAACCCTGAAATTATTCTTCGGTTCGATCAGCCAAATTGGCACGAGTCTTGAGATCCTTGGGTGCGAGGCGGCGACAGCTGCCCGACCGGCATTCATGTCGCGGCAGCCGCGATGAATGGAACGAAGGAAGGAAAGCTACATGTCAGGTTTGCGTCAGATCGCCTTTTACGGCAAGGGCGGCATCGGCAAGTCCACCACCTCCCAAAATACGCTCGCCGCCCTTGTCGACCTCGGGCAGAGAATCCTCATCGTCGGCTGCGATCCCAAAGCCGACTCCACCCGCCTCATCCTGAACGCGAAGGCGCAGGATACGGTCCTGCACCTCGCGGCAGAGGAAGGTTCGGTGGAAGACCTCGAACTCGCGGACGTGCTCAAGGTCGGCTACAAAGGCATCAAATGCGTGGAGTCGGGCGGCCCTGAACCGGGTGTCGGCTGCGCCGGCCGCGGCGTGATCACCTCGATCAACTTCCTCGAGGAGAACGGTGCCTACGACGATGTCGACTATGTCTCCTACGACGTGCTCGGGGATGTGGTGTGCGGCGGTTTTGCGATGCCGATCCGCGAGAACAAGGCCCAGGAAATCTATATCGTCATGTCCGGCGAGATGATGGCGCTCTATGCCGCCAACAACATCGCCAAGGGCATCCTGAAATACGCCCATTCGGGCGGCGTGAGGCTCGGCGGCCTGATCTGCAACGAGCGCCAAACCGACCGCGAGCTGGACCTCGCCGAAGCGCTGGCTTCCAGGCTCAATTCCAAGCTCATCCACTTCGTGCCGCGCGACAACATCGTCCAGCACGCCGAACTTAGGAAGATGTCTGTCATCCAGTATGCGCCGGACTCCAAGCAGGCCGGGGAATACCGGGCACTGGCCGAGAAGATTCATGCCAATTCGGGCCAGGGCACCATCCCAACCCCGATCACCATGGAGGAGCTCGAGGACATGCTGCTCGACTTCGGCATCATGAAGACTGACGAGCAGATGCTTGCCGAGCTTCAGGTCAAGGAAGCGGCGAAGGCGGCCGCACAGTAACGACCGCTGCCGACACGAGGCGCGGCCTTGACCTGGCGCGCCTTTCAAAGAACGGCGCCTCGTTGGTGAGGCGTCACCCTGAACCTTGAAAGGGGTCCCATGAGCCTGGAATACGAGAATGACGGCGCCCTCCATGCGAAGCTTATCGAGGAGGTGCTGTCGCAATATCCTGACAAGGCGGCGAAGCGCCGCAAAAAGCACCTCAGCGTCGCAAAGAGCGGCGACGAGGCTGGCGAGGAAAGCGAGGGCCTTTCCGAATGCGAGGTCAAATCGAACATCAAGTCCATCCCCGGAGTGATGACGATTCGCGGCTGCGCCTATGCCGGCTCGAAAGGCGTGGTGTGGGGTCCAGTCAAGGATATGGTCCATATCTCGCACGGCCCGGTCGGCTGCGGGCAATATTCCTGGTCGCAACGCCGCAACTATTACGTCGGCACGACCGGCATCGACACCTTCGTCACGATGCAGTTCACCTCCGATTTCCAGGAGAAGGACATTGTTTTTGGTGGCGACAAGAAGCTGGAACGGATCATCGACGAGGTCGAGGAACTGTTTCCGCTGAACAAGGGCATGACTGTGCAATCCGAATGCCCGATCGGCCTGATTGGCGACGACACCGAAGCTGTGTCCCGCAACAAGGCCAAGGAGCACGAAAAAACGATCGTGCCGGTGCGCTGCGAGGGCTTCCGCGGCGTATCGCAATCCCTCGGGCACCACATCGCCAACGATGCGATCCGCGACTGGGTCTTCGAAAAGAAGGACATCGAGTTCGAGGCCGGCCCGTACGATGTCAATGTGATCGGCGACTATAATATCGGCGGCGACGCCTGGGCTTCGCGCATCCTGCTCGAGGAGATGGGCCTGCGCGTGGTCGGCAACTGGTCGGGCGACGCTACGCTGGCCGAAATAGAGCGCGCGCCGAAGGCCAAGCTCAATCTCATCCATTGCTACAGGTCGATGAACTACATCTGCCGGCACATGGAGGAAAAGTATGGCATCGACTGGATGGAGTATAATTTCTTCGGCCCCTCCCAGACCGAAGCCTCTCTGCGCAAGATAGCCAAGCATTTCGGGCCGGAAATCGAGGCCAAGGCCGAGGCGGTCATCGCCAAATACCGGCCGCTGGTCGATGCCGTCATCGCCAAATACCGGCCGCGCCTCGAAGGCAGGACGGTGATGCTCTATGTCGGCGGGCTGCGCCCCCGTCACGTCGTCACGGCATATGAGGATCTGGGCATGGTGATCGTCGGCACTGGCTATGAATTTGGCCATAACGACGACTATCAGCGTACCGGCCATTACGTGAAGAAGGGCACGCTGATCTATGACGACGTGACTGGTTACGAGCTGGAGAAGTTCATTGAGGGGATCCGTCCTGATCTCGTTGGCTCCGGCATCAAAGAAAAGTACCCGGTCCAGAAGATGGGCATACCGTTCCGTCAAATGCATTCCTGGGATTATTCCGGCCCGTATCACGGCTACGACGGCTTCGCCATCTTCGCCCGCGACATGGATCTGGCCATCAACAACCCGGTCTGGAACCTCTACGACGCCCCCTGGAAGAAAAAAGCCGAGCCGTCGGCGGCGATCGCAGCCGAATGAAACCTGGCCTCCCGGAAGCCGGGAGGCCGTTGAACGCCTGTGGCCTTTTGTCCGCGGGAGACCTGAAACGTTTCGACGTCCCTGTGCCGCCGTATGGCGCGGCCAGATGGAGAAGAGGTAACCATCCATGCCGCAGTCGGCTGAAAAAGTTCTCGACCACGCGCCCCTGTTCCGCGAGCCGGAATACAGGCAGATGCTCGCCGAGAAGAGGCTGAATTTCGAATGTCCTCACCCGGACCAGGTCGTTACCGACCAACGCGAATTCACCAAGACCTGGGAATACCGCGAAAAGAACCTTGCTCGCGAAGCGCTCGTCGTGAACCCCGCCAAGGCCTGCCAGCCGCTCGGCGCGGTGTTCGCGGCCGCAGGCTTCGAGCGAACCATGTCCTTCGTCCACGGCAGCCAGGGCTGCGTGGCCTATTACCGCTCGCACCTGTCGCGCCATTTCAAGGAGCCTGCTTCGGCAGTTTCCTCCTCGATGACCGAGGACGCGGCAGTGTTCGGTGGTCTGAAGAACATGGTCGACGGGCTCGCCAACACGTACCAACTCTATGACCCGAAGATGATCGCCGTCTCGACCACTTGTATGGCGGAGGTCATTGGCGACGACCTGCACAGCTTCATCGAGAACGCCAAGGACCAAGGCTCGGTCCCGCGCGACTTCGACGTGCCCTTCGCCCACACGCCGGCCTTCGTCGGCAGCCATGTCGACGGCTATGACGTTACGGTCAAGGGCATTTTGGAGCATTTCTGGAAAGGCGAGGAGCGCACGGAAGCCGAGGGAACCATCAACATCATTCCGGGTTTCGACGGCTTTTGCGTGGGCAACAACCGGGAACTCAAGCGCCTGCTCGATCTGATAGGCGTGTCCTATACCTTAATCCAAGACGCCTCTGACCAGTTCGACACGCCGTCGGACGGCGAATACCGCATGTACGACGGCGGCACCAAGATCGAAGACGTGAGGAAGGCGCTCAACGCCGAGGCGACACTTTCGCTACAACATTACAACACCCGAAAAACACTGGAGTATTGCGAGGGGGTAGGGCAGGCGACTGCCTCGTTCCATTACCCGCTGGGAGTCCAAGCAACCGACGACTTCCTGATGGAGGTCTCCGCGATTTCCGGCAAGCAAATCCCCGAGGCAATCCGCCTGGAGCGCGGCCGACTTGTTGACGCCATCGCGGACAGCCAATCCTGGCTGCACGGTAAGAAATACGCCATCTACGGCGATCCGGACTTTGTTTACGCCATGGCCCGCTTCATCATGGAGACGGGCGGCGAGCCGACCCATTGCCTCGCCACCAACGGCACCTCGTCATGGGAAGCCGAGTTGAAGGAACTGCTTGCATCATCGCCCTTCGGCGAGGATGCTCAAGTCTGGGCGGGCAAGGACCTCTGGGCGATGCGCTCGCTGCTCTTCACCGAGCCGGTCGACCTGCTGATCGGCAACTCCTATGGCAAGTATCTGGAGCGCGACACCGGCACGCCGCTGATCCGGCTGACATTTCCGATCTTTGACCGCCACCATCACCATCGGTTTGCGCTTATGGGCTACCAAGGCGGGTTGCGCGTCCTGACGACGATCCTCGACAAGATCTTCGACAAGCTCGATCGCGAGACAAGCGAGACGGGCGTGACGGACTATTCGTATGACCTCACCCGCTAAGCGTGACGGTCGGCTTTGGCCGGTCGTCTTCCCGAGGGACTTTGGAGACCGACGCAATGTCCTTGCTCAGAGCCAAAATCCAGGATGTCTTCAACGAGCCTGCCTGCGAGAAGAACCACGGCAAGGATGCCAAGGCGAGCAAAAAGGGCTGTTCGAAGCCACTGACCCCTGGGGCGGCGGCCGGCGGCTGTGCCTTCGATGGCGCCAAGATCGTGCTGCAGCCGATCACCGACGTTGCGCATTTGATCCATGCGCCGCTCGCCTGCGAGGGCAATTCCTGGGATAACCGCGGTGCGGCTTCGTCCGGGCCAACGCTGTGGCGCACAAGCTTCACGACCGATCTCACCGAACTCGATGTTGTGATGGGGCAGGGCGAGCGGAAGCTCTTCAAAGCGATCCGCGAGATCAAGGAAGCGTATGGGCCGCCGGCGATCTTCGTCTATCCGACCTGTGTTACGGCGCTGATCGGCGACGACATTGAGGCCGTCTGCAAGCGCGCGGCGGAAAAGTTCGGCCTGCCGGTGGTGCCGGTCAATGCGCCGGGCTTCGTCGGCTCCAAGAATCTCGGCAACAAGCTTGCCGGCGAGGCGTTGCTCGATCATGTCATCGGCACGGTGGAGCCCGACGATGCCGGCCCTTACGACATCAACATTCTTGGCGAATTCAACCTTTCGGGCGAATTTTGGCTGGTGAAGCCGCTGCTGGATCGGCTCGGGATCCGGGTGCGCGCCTGCATCCCGGGTGACGCGCGTTACTTCGACATTGCCTGCGCGCACCGCGCCCGAGCGGCTATGATGGTGTGCTCGACCGCGCTCATCAATCTCGCCCGCAAGATGGAGCAGCGCTGGGACATCCCGTTTTTCGAGGGCTCCTTCTACGGCATCACCGACACCTCTGAAGCGCTCCGACAGATATCTCAGCTGCTCGTGAAGAAGGGTGCCGATCCGGCGATCCTCGGCCGCACCGAGGCATTGATTGCAGAGGAGGAGGCGATCGCCTGGAAGAAGCTCGCCGCTTACCGGCCGAGGCTCGAAGGCAAGCGCGTGCTGCTCAACACCGGCGGTGTGAAGTCCTGGTCGGTCGTCCGTGCTCTGACGGAGATCGGCATCGAGATCGTCGGCACCTCTGTCAAGAAGTCGACCGTCGAAGACAAGGAGCGCATCAAGCACATCCTCAAGGACGACAACCACATGTTAGAGCAGATCGCAGCGCGCGAGCTTTACGCCATGCTCTCAGAACACAAGGCCGATATCATGCTGTCGGGCGGGCGCACGCAATTCATCGCGCTGAAAGCCAAGACACCCTGGCTCGATATCAACCAGGAGCGCCAACACCCTTATGCCGGCTATGACGGCATGGTGGAACTCGTACGCCAGATCGACCTCGCCATTCATAACCCGATCTGGCGCCAGGTGCGGGAGCCGCCACCGTGGGATTGCCAGCCTGCCGTAGAGGACGAACCGCCGAGCACGAATCGTGAGACCGCGACTGTCCAGGATCTCAAGAAATTCGCCGGCACGATGGCCGACGATTTCGGTGAGTGTTGAGGAAAGCCGATGGTCCGCATCCTTCCCCAGACCAAAGCGGCGGCGGTCAATCCGCTGAAGTCATCGCAGCCGCTGGGTGCCGCCTTGGCCTTTCTTGGCGTCGACGGCGCGATGCCGTTGTTCCACGGCAGCCAGGGGTGCACCAGCTTTGCGCTCGTGCTGTTCGTGCGGCATTTCAAGGAAGCCGTCCCCTTGCAGACAACGGCGATGGATGAGGTGGCGACGATCCTCGGCGGGGCAGACCATCTGGAAGAGGCGATCCTCAACCTCAAGGCCCGCACAAACCCAACGCTGATCGGGATCTGCACGACGGCGCTGGTGGAAACCCGGGGCGAAGACTGCGCAGGAGATATCGCCAATATCAGGCTGAAGCGCACGGAAGAACTCGCGGGTACGGAGGTGGTGCTAGCCAACACACCGGATTTCGACGGCGCGATCGAAGAGGGCTGGGCCAAGGCTGTCACCGCGATGATCGAAAGGATTACGCGGCCCGGCGAGCAGGCGCCGCAATCGAAGAAGATCGTGATCCTGCCTGGCTGGAACCTCACTGTGGCTGATATCGAGCATTTGCGTCAGATGGTTGAAAGCTTTGGACTCAAGCCGGTGATTCTGCCGGACGTCTCCGGCTCGCTCGACGGTACGGTGCCCGACCGCTGGGTCACGACCACCTATGGCGGCACCAGCGTCGAGGATATCCGCGAGCTTGGCACGGCCGAGCAATGCATCGTCATCGGTGAGCATATGCGCGTCCCGGCCGAGCTGCTCCAGAGGTTGACAGGCGTGCCTTACGTGCTGTTCCGGTCGCTGACTGGATTGAAGGACGCCGACCGGTTCGTCTCGCTGCTGTCCGCGGTTTCGGGCGCGGCGGCGCCGGCTGGGGTGCGCCGTCGCCGGGCGCAGTTGCAGGACGCGTTGCTCGATGGACATTTCCACTTTGGAGGCAAGAAAATTGCGATCGCTGCTGAACCAGACCAACTCTACCAACTCGCGAGCTTCTTCATCGGAATGGGCTCCGAAATCGCGGCGGCGGTCACCACGACCGACATGTCGAAAATTTTGGAGGAAGTACCGGCGCAGTCGGTTCAAATCGGCGATCTCGGCGATTTGGAAGCTCTTGGCGCCGGCGCTGATCTTCTCGTCACCCATTCCCACGGCCGCCAGGCGGCGCAGCGCCTCGGCATTCCGCTCATGCGGGTCGGCTTCCCGATCTTCGACCGGCTCGGCAGCCAGCACAAGCTCACAATCCTCTACCAGGGGACCCGCGACCTGATCTTCGAGGTTGCCAACATCTTTGAAGCCAACCGGCACGCGCCGACGCCTGAGGCGCTTGATCCACTCCGTAAGCGAGAAATGCCAGATGAGCTCCGTTCGTCGCCTCTCGCTCGTCACTGACGAGGTTCACGCACCGACGCCGGAACGCCAAGCCGGCGCATTGCGCGTGGCTATCGCCACGCAGGACATGAAGAACCTCGACGTCCATTTCGGGTCGGCCAAGCGCTTTGCTGTCTACGACGTGATGCGCGAGGAGTGGAATCTCGTGGAAGCCTTAGCCTTCGATGACGTTTCCGACGAGAGCGGGGAGCACCGAACTGAGGGCGATGACCGCATCACCCCGAAGGTGGAGGCGCTGAAGGGCTGTCATCTGCTGTTTTGTCTGGCGATCGGCGGACCTTCGGCAGCCAAGGTTGTTTCGGCAAAAATTCATCCGATCAAAGTGCCGCACCCCCAAAGCATCCAAGAGGTGCTGTTGCGCACGCAGATGATGCTCAGGACGTGTCCTCCACCTTGGCTGCGCAAAGTGCTGGCGCAGGCAGGTGTCGCCGAACAGAAACCGTCCTTCGAGCACGAGGACTGAAATGAGGAGTGGGCGAAATGTCTGACGTCGTGGTTAGCCCTGCTGTCGCCGAAGACGAGGCGGCCCTTGCCACCCCGTTCGTCAAATGCCTCGTGCGGCTGGTCCGGGCTCATGATTCCCACGGGTCGTGGGAAGGCAAATCGGACGCCGAGCTGCTGGGCGACTTCATCATTACTAGGGAACAGCGCCGTGCGATCCCGATCATCAGCGATCCCGATCCGGATGTGCTGTGGAGGCTCGAGATGTTTTACACCGCCGTCGGGCTTGCGATCGAAGAGCGCTCCGGCCTGATGGCATCGCCGATGATGGAGATGAGCCATGAGGGCTTCGGGCGCGTGCTTCTCACGGCCGGGCGGTTGGTCGTTGTGTCGAAGACTCTGCGCGACGTCCACCGGTTCGGTTTCGAGACGTTCTGGAAACTCGCCGCGGCGGGCACGCAACTGGCCGGCGATTCGATCACAGCCATTGAAGCCTATCCCGAGGTGGCGCGGGCATGATGGAACCGGGTCTTCGAGCCCGGGGATCATGCCAAGCCTTGAGGATATGCGATGGCCAGCCCTCTCAATCGAGGCGGTCGAGGCCGATGTGGTTCTTGGGGTAGCGCTGATGAAGCCACTGGTCCTGATCTGTTCGCAAGATGCGGAGTTGTATCTGTTCCTCAGCCACATTCTGGGGGTGGACGGTTTCACGAGTGAGCCGGCAGGCGGCGTGAAGGAAGCACTTGCATTGGCCGATGAACGGGAGCTCCAGGCGGTAGTACTGGACTGCGGGCCGGCAAGCGCGACAGGCTCCACAATCTGCGCCCGGTTCAAGGGGGAGCCCCGGACCGGCGGCCTGCCCGTAATTGCGCTGATCGCGCCCGGCGCCGAGAACCAGCACCTCGATCTCTTGAAGGCAGGTATTGACGAGAGCTTTGTGCGGCCCTTCGCGCCGGCCAAGCTGCTCGACTGTCTACGGACGAAGCTGGCGCTGCCAAAGCCGGGTTCAAACGGGATCGAAAACGGCAGCTGGCTCTGCTGTGGCAGCCTTGAGATGAAGCTCGATTCCCACCGAGTTCGCGGCAATGGCCACGACATCCATCTCGGACCGATCGAATTCAACCTGCTGCGGCAATTGCTTGAGAATCCCGGCAAGGTCTTCAGCCGAGACGAGCTGATCGACGCGGCCTGGCCGGACAATATCCATATCGGTGCACGCACGGTCGACGTCCATGTCAGCCGGATTAGAAAGGCGCTGAAGACGGCCTCGCCCGGCAGCGTCATTCGTACCGTCAGGTCTGCCGGCTACTCGCTCGAGAAGCCGGACGACTAAATAGCGAACGGATGTAGTGCCACTCCCTGCATCTTCGTCGTGCTGAGGGCCAGTCTTGCGGCTTCGAAACGCGCCTAAAGGTACGATATACTTAGAAAGAAGCAGTCAGATGGCCTTCAAAAGCGTACTCAGTGTGACGGGAACTGACCACTCCGATCAGGACGTCAAAACAGCTGCCGGCTTGTGTGCCGAGGTCGGCGCGTACCTTTCCGTCCTGATTATGTCGCCTCCGCGGCTCGTTATGTCACCTCCGCCGCTGGGCGATGGCATCCCCGAGTGGCCTAGAGCGTTCGGTCATTGGATTGAATCGGACGAAATTCCCTAATCGCGGTAATTTTGATTCAACCTTCTGGCTGGGAAGGAGGCCAGCCAGCATGGCGTCATCATATTCGCAGGACTTGCGGGATCGTGGGATCCGAGCAGTCGAGGAAGGGATGAGCCGGCGTGCGGCGGCGCGGCGGTTCGGGGTCAGTGACTCAGCGGCGATCAAATGGCTGCAGCATTGGCAGCGCACGGGCAGCCGCAAGCCTGTGGGCACGGGCGGCCATCGGCCTTCCGCGCTCAAGCCGCACCGCGACTTCCTGGAGGCGGCACGGGCGGACAAACCCGACATCACGCTGGAAGCATTGAGCCGCCGCCTTTTGGCTGAACGCGGCCTTGCTCACGCTTTGGCCAAGTGAGCGTAACTTGCTGCGAAACGTCGGAGTATGTATTCGCCGCAAGTTACCGGCTGGTAGCGCTGTGGGTTGCTGTCCGTGACACATGGCTTTAACGGCTCTATGATCGCATCGAAATCAGGGTCGATAAAGAAGGGGACTGAGTATCGCTCGCGCCCTGAGCTATTCACCACGCGATGCATGTTGGCCAGGTAGACATCGTTGGTGAGCCGCTGAATCAGATCCCCGATGTTGATTATGAAAGTACCGTGGATCGGTGTGCCCTGTACCCAATCGCCATCTCGGTTCAGGACCTGAAGACCGCCCACGTCATCCTGTGCCAGGATGGTCAAATTGCCGTAGTCTGTGTGGGCGCCAATTCCGATCATGTCCTCGCTAACATGGCCGCTCTGCGGCGGGTAGTGGAGCAGGCGCTGAACGCTGATCGGGTTCCGCATTCTCGAAATAGGTTTCCGACAGGTCCAGGCTGAGCGCAATTCCTAAGTTTTTTCGCGAGGTCCACCATCCTTTGATGGTATCCGTATGTCAGTTCCCGAAACTCGGGCCAATTTGAGGGCCACTGGTTAGGACCGAAAAACGGACCTTCGAACACCGAACGTTCAGGTCCGAAGTCAAAGCACTCCTTAAGGTCTTTCGTCTTTCCAGGATCGGTGTTCTCTCCAAACGGCTCAGTGTATCCACGAAAAGCCAAATCGGAATTTTTAATGTGCAGTAAGGTTTTCTGCGATAATGGCAAATAAAAGAACTCACGGCTGACATGGAAAACAGAATCTATCAAATCCTGCGGAATACCGTGGTTCTTTACATACATGAAACCGGCGTTGGACAGTGCCAATCGTATTTCACTATACCGCTTTTTTGTTCGTACCGTCGAGGAGCTGGCCTATATCAACCAATGGTATTTTATCAAAGCTTTCGCGTTTTGCTTGCAACGTGTCGTCTAGTCTGACTAAGAAATCCTTGGACATAAGTACACCTGTTTAACAATGGGGAGTCGGAGCATCGCTTCGGCGATGTGGTTCGTGGAGCGTCGAAACGCGAAAAGCGTCGGGAGACGTGACGCGGTCCTGGATAGGTCGAGGAACCCATACTCGTCTTATCCGGAGGCGCTCTCGTCTTCGTGTCGCGTTGCAATGGTTGCCAGTTTCGTCACCGATAGGAGGTAGCCTGATCACACCCCGTTCTTTTGTTGCTCTGATCTTTTTGGGCATCTGCGAGGACCCAACAGTGCGCGTCCTCGTCAGCGGCGTATCTGCCGTTCCTTAGATACTGTGCCGGTATAAGGACGCCCTCATCCTGCAGAAGCCGCACGTGGTCTTCAAAGGATGTGGCCTCCGCATAGCTCTTGCGGTCGCTTGCGATTACGAACCCGTTCGAGCGTGTGACGCGAGCCAGTTCGCGCAGCCCATCTGGTCCGACATGTCCGAGCGTGAAGGTCAGATCATAGCTTGCTCTGAAGTAATCGGAGGGTAGCCCAATAAGGTCGACATCGCCTCGAACATTGCGGTAGGCTCGGGTTTGCTGTGCCTTTTGGGCCATTTCCTCGGAGAGATCGAACCCGTCGATTAACCGGAACCGGAGGCTTTCCAGCTCCACGCCGACGGGGCCTGTTCCGCAGCCAGCATCCAGGATTGCCATGGCAGTTCGATGCCTGGCCAACTAGGCCGTCTGCACGGCGGCCGCCATTTCGGCCGCGATCATCGGCCCGCAGTACCCATCGGCCAGACCCAAATCGTAGGAACCCTGGCCCATCCGCGGTAGAAGTGGTCTAGGCGACCGGCGTCGCCGCCGAGGGCGTGGGAACCCTTGGTGTGCTTGCGTGCGGCTTGCTCCAGTGCCGTCTGCTGATCAAGGGTGTTCATGGCAGCTCCTGCGTTTTAGGAGGTCGTGATGAGCAGCGGCGTGTCCTACACTGCTGCTAACTGCCAGATGAGGGCATCAAACCTCGTGCCAATTGACCAAAAGGGTCGTGAAAAAAACTTTACGGCTGGCAGGTCGGCGTCAGGTCAAAGAGAATCGTTCAGCACGGCAGGCCGAGTTCCGATCCGTAGCGGCATCGTACGGGCGGTATCATGATCTCTCCTGACTCATGACCGTGCCGAGGCCGACGCCCCTCAATTTCGAGTCGGGACGGTCGGGCTCTTGCCGGGTTCGCCAGGAATCGATCGGTATCAATCACGTTGTCACCGTCTGGCACGATAGCGGGGTTAGGGTGAGGACGGCCGCATCTTCAGCGGTTCAGTCGGTCCGGGCCCGACCCGCGTGGCGCCCGAGCGGTCTTTGGGACTGGTCAAATTCCGACACCGCTCGAATTCGCACCAGGCGGTCGCTGTAGCGCCTGAGCACAGGGAACACAGAAAATATCGGCGCAAAGCAGGAATCCCGGAGAGTTCACCGGCCGGCGCATGCCGGCACTCGGCCTGGGGTTTTTCGCCACGACATCATCGTCGATCTGACGATGGCTGTATTGGCGAGCTACAGCTGGACCGGCTTCGTCGTGAAGAACTCCCGTGTCGTCAGCCCAGGAATTCAATCGCAAGGCGGGCGAGTGGGGCACAGGCCGCGCTCGGATGGAGCGGCCCCTTGCAATCGCAAATGGCGCGATCGCTGCCGCCTCCGGACCGGAACGGCAAGAAGCTCAAGCTAGACTTTGTTGCGTGAGCGGACGATGACGACGAGCCTGGCGGCAGCCAACGCAGTCATGATGTCCATCTGCTCGTCCCTCAGCCCGAATGCCTGTTCAGTCGTTCGTGGCCACGCTTTTCTGGCGGGGCGAAGCTAGTGATGCGTGTCCAAAACCGGACAGCGGCAGAAAACATGTCGGCTTCAATACAACCGGTCATCTTGGCATTTGGAGGCTTTTGAACGCGAAATCATGCGCTTGCTGAGCACCGGGCGCGCTGGCACGGCCTTTGCTAATTGACCTTTGCTGATTGTAATGGGCAACACTTAAGTGAAGGCTGACTGCATGCAGATGCGCGAGACGAGAGCTGCTCTCCTTTCCTTGAAACGCTTGTGCCGTTCTCTAAGCGGGAAACAAGCTCGCGCATAAAGTCGCGCAAGCTGTGGCAACAGCTTTGGAGAGCAGCATGGTATTGCAGATGAAGTCACCGGCTCCTTCGATCAAAGTGGACACCTGGCTGCGTGGCGAGCCCCTCACGAACTTCCAGCCCGGCAAAGTCTATATCGTCGAATTTTGGGCAACTTGGTGCGAACCATGTAAGACGGAGATGCTCGATCTGATGCGGCTCCAGGAAAAATACAAGGACGGCGGACTTGAGGTCGTCGGAGTCGCGGCTGATGAAGACGCTCCAACGGCCATCGAGGCCCGAACCAAGTTGGACGCCTGGCTGACCGAAAAGTGCTCGAATCTGAACTATCGGATCGCGTTCGACTACACAGGCGAAATGAACAAGCTTTGGATGAAACCCAGCTTTTCCGCCGGGCTTCCCACCTCGTTCGTGGTCGATCGAGACGGCCACATCGCTTTTATCGGTCATCCCAGCCAACTCGATGAGGTTTTGCCGAAAGTGCTCAACGGCAGCTGGCGCATCAGCGACAAAGCTCAAGCCGCCGATACGGAGCGGATCGCCAGAAGCGAATCCATGGCGCGTGAACAAGCGTTGAAGAAGCCGATCGATGACAGATTCTGGGCGGCGGTGAAGTTAGAAGACTGGAAGACGGCGCTCTGGGCGATCGAAGAGGGCATCGCCTTGATGCCGGACGACATCAATTTCCGCCTGGCTCATGCGCATCTGGTGCTTCACAAAATTCAAGACATGTGGACCGGCTTGCCCGTGATGCGCCAATTGGTTCGCGACGCGATCGACAAAAACTCCGAGGACTGGATGGTTTCGGCTCTAGACCAACTTTTCCATCCGGCCAATGACCATTCGCGCCTTCCCCCTGCTGAGCGCTTTGCGATGGGCAAGGAGCTGTCCGAACACATCCTGGCGCTGAATCCCCCGCAAGGCGACAGCCCTAAGTTCCGGTCCTATCCCGCGGTCGCCCGGTATTATCACGAGAACGGCAACAATGATCGCGCGATCGAGTTGGTCGAAATGGCACTGACGTCGCTGGACTGTCCGGAGCCTATCCCGGCCGAATTGAAAGAGCAGCATCTGCCGGATTTGCTGCAGGCCCTCGCCAAGTACAGGGGTGGGAAGGTTTGTTGCGGCGCTCTCTTTGCGGCTCTGCAAAACAATTTCCCGAAGGTGCCAAAGCGCGGTCGGCCGAGGAGGAAAGATAAAAAAGGGTAATTGGTCGAATTGGCTTACTGGCCAATTCGTCCATTTCCCTGGCGTGACCGCAGCAAGGAGGGTCCATGCCGCACTTGGTCGATCGTTTGCAGCAGGATCGAGGCTCGAACCTTCATGGCCTCCGGCCGCATTGCGGCGGAAGTAATGTTCGACGCGAGTTCGCGTTGAAGATCTCGCAGTCGAGGAGGTGTTCAAGGTCGGCCACGAGGACATCAATTGCGTGGAATGGGCCGCCCCGAGCCGGGCGTCGGCTGCGCAAGGGTGCCCGAAGTAGGCGTCCCAGAAAACAGACATCGTCCTTCGAGGAAGAGGACTGAAATAAGGAGAATATGAAATGCCTGACGCCGCGGTCAGCCCTGCTGTCAATGGGGACGAGGGGCCATTGCCACCCCGTTTGTCAGATGCCTGGTGCGGCTGATCCGTGCTCAGGCTGCCTCCGCGTCACGGGAAGGCAAATCGGACGCCGAACTGCTGGGCGACCTCAGCATCACCAGAAAACAGCGCCGCGCGATCCCATTATCGGCGATCCCGATCCGGACGTGCTGTGGAGGGTCGATATATTCTACACGTCGGGCTTAAGGATCGAGGAGCGCTCCGGCCTGACGACATCGCCAACGATGGAGATGAGACCCATGGGGCTTCGGACGATTGCTCTTCACTGGCGGGCGGTTGGTCGCTCTGTCGAGACATCCACCGGTTCGGCTTCGAGACGTTCAGGAAGCTCGCGGAGGCCGGTACGAAACTGGTCGACGATGCGACTGCAGCCATCGAAGCCTATCCCGACGTGGCGCCGGCCTGATGAAACCGATTTTGAGGAAGGATTTATGTCAAACCTAGATGAGACAGGGAAGAAAGTCCGAAAGCTTCAGCTGCGCGCGGCAGTTGCCAAGATGAAATTGCGCGACCTTGCAGAGGATCTCCCGCGAAAATGGACGGAGATAGAGGAAGTTGCCGAGGAAACGTCGGCCGTTTTTGCCGAGTTGGATGGTGCCAAGAGAGAGCTCGCTGCAATGAAGAAGTTACGATGAGGAGCACATTCACCACCCGCGACGGCTCCGGATGGATGCCGGAATATCTCACCGCTATAGACGGCACGACCTGCATCGGCTGCGGCCGCTGTTTCAAAGTCTGCTCTCGCGAGGTCATGCATCTTTACGGTGTCGATGACGCGGGTGAAATCCTCGGCGCCTGCGACGGTGAAGACGACGATTTCGACGGCGAGCTCAATCGCATGATCATGGTCGTCGACCATGCCGGCCGCTGCATTGGCTGCGGAGCCTGCGGCCGCGTCTGCCCGAAGAACTGCCAGACCCATGTTGCGGCCGACCAGGTCGCAGCATGATCTGAGGAGACAAAACCAGGAGAACGGCGTTGCCCTTAAATATCTTTTGTCGCGTCCTGGGGCTGGTGCTGTGCAGCAACGCTCTGATTGTCTACTTCGCTTCTCATTCCATCCGCACAGTAGTCGTCACGACGCTGGCTTGTTCGTTGCTCCTTCAGTTGGCCTATTTCGCAAGCGTGCTCCTTCTGATCTGGCGGTCTTGCTGCGTTAACCGAGCTGGCCAAAGGGCTGCGCATTTCGACAGTTGCAAGGAAGTTGGATCCGAGCCGCCAGACCTTGATGAGGTGACGAATGATTCCGCAGATTTGCTCCAGCGCGATCAAATGTTGGCCATATCGCTGCTGCTGCCTTTAGGCGCCATGACAAGGTCGGTGCTCAAGCTGGCGCCACTTCGGACCAACCATAAACATTGAGCAGATATTAGAAGGAATACTGTGCATGAGAAGTCGATGGTGACCGCAATCCGGTCATTCTAGTTAATCCAGGAGATGCAGTTCTTGAACGCCATACGCATTGGGGTAGTCTCTCGCACGCCGGCGTGCGGTTGCAACTCTCAATGACGAACGAGGCGCTGTAAATAGTAATGGGACTCTTCTGGCGCCGGATAATGCAGATGACGTCAAATCAAAGACGCCTCTAAAATGAATCGTGAATGGCTAATTCAGCTCCATCGCGTGTTGCCGGAGAGAAAATGCTGGAAAAGTTCGAACGCTATCCGCTCACATTTGGACCCACGCCCATCGAGAAGCTCGACCGCCTCTCCAAGCATCTGGGGGACAAGGTGGAAATCTGCGCCAAACGCGAGGACTGCAACTCCGGTCTCGCGTTTGGCGGAAACAAGCTGCGCAAGCTCGAATACATCATCCCCGATGCGATCGCGTCAAATGCCGATACGCTTGCTCCATTGGCGGCGTGCAGTTCAACCACACGCGGATGGTCGCCGCGGTCGCCGCCAACATCGGCATGAAATGTCTCCTGCTTCAGGAGAGCTGGGTACCACATGAGGACGCCGTCTACGACCGGGTCGGCAATATTCTCTTGAGCCGGATCATGGGAGCAGAAGTGCGCCTTGTCGACAAGGGCTTCGATATCAGCATCCGCCGCAGTTGGGAACAGGCGCTCGATGAAGTCAAGTCAAGGGGCGGCAGGCCCTACGCGATACCGGCCGGGGCCTCAGTTCACAAATATGGCGGGCTTGGGTACGTCGGGTTCGCGGAGGAGGTGCGCGCCCAGAAAAAACAGCTTGGGTTTGACTTCGACTACATCGTCGTTTGCACGGTCACGGGCTCGACGCATGCCGGCATGCTCGTCGGGTTCGCCAAGGACGGTCGACAGCGCAACGTACTCGGTATCGACGCCTCCGCCACCCCCGCCCAAACCAAGGCGCAGGTGCTAAGTATTGCCCGGAATACTGCGAAGCTCGTCAAGCTTGGCATGGAAATCGTGGACGATGACGTGGTGCTGCTCGAGGGATACGCGTCTCCCGGTTACGGCCTTCCGTCCGAGGCAACGAAGCAGGCCATCCGCCTGTATGCGCGGCTCGAGGGTATAATTACCGATCCCGTCTACGAGGGCAAATCCATGCAAGGGATGATCGACCTCGTCCAGAAAGGCTTCTTTCCAGAGGGATCGAGGGTGCTCTACGCGCATCTCGGCGGCGGGCCGGCCATCAACGGGTACAGCTACACCTTCCGCAACGGCTGACGCTCGACAGATTGCGATTTCGCCGTCCTGCCGTGCCGGCGATGCGCCCTAAGTTCGTTCGGGGCCGTTTAGCCGGCTCTCTGGTTAAGAGGAACCAGCATTCTCAGGCGGTCGCGCGGTCGTCCAGTGCATGCGGAGGCAGCTCGCCGCTCGGGCTGGGGCTCATTGCGGAAAATCTGTCAGCTATGGTCCCTCAGCTTGTGGCCGCGCTCTTGGACGGTCGGAACTGAGCGCCCACAGGCTTTCGGCCCCCGGCCTGGAAGACGCGCGGGCAAGAAATTGTGGTATCCGGCCGCGCAGCAAAGGCGTCGAGCTCGGCTGTGACACGACCGACCTCGTCGCTGGTGGCAATACCCGATGAAGTCAGTGCGTTAGGGATTGCCGAGAAAGTAAGCATCGGAACCTGCTTGACGTCCCCTTGTCGGCCGTATGGCTGCGCCAGTGCTGAGTCGATATCCGCGAACCCGACGCCTTCAAGGAGGCGGACAAGCCTGCGCCCGATGAAAGGATCGGCGCCGCGCCGACGGGCGGCTTCGACATAGAGCTCGGCATAGCGGTCAAAAGCCGGGCAGGGTGGATCGCAGAACTGACTGCCGTAGTCGATGTCCTCAGTAACGATCGCGCCGCCTGGCAGAAGCGCCTCCCATGCCCGTTCGAGGAGTCGTTCAGGATCGGCGAGATGCGTGAGCACGAAGCGGACATGAACCAGCGCGGCTCCGTCCGCAGGTGTTCGCGTTGTGAAATTCTATATTGCCGATGCCGCGCGCGGCGGCTTCTTCGCGCGCCAGCACAAGCTTGCTTTCGTCGAAGTCAATGCCGACGACGCGGCCATTAGCCCCGACCCGCTGCGCCAACTCGAAGCTTACGTCTCCGCCCGCGCAGCCGGCGTCGATCACGGTGGAATCCGAAAGCGGCTCGAAGCGATTAAGCACCGATTGCGTTGAAGCCGCCAGCACGCGCGAAATGACGGCAAGGCGCGCCCGGCCCTCTTACCCCCTTTGATAATGTAGGAGTCGGAGTCCCTTACTGCCATCGCCATAGCGGCCTTCCTTGATCATGGTTGACGGTGCTGCCTCTCGGGCACGCAAGGATATTAATAGAAGCGTTTGCGGAGTATCCGAAACCGAGGGATCAAAGCCCCCGGCGATTGGTCCGGTACGGGGCGCCTCGCCTTCAAAGTACCATCTCGATCGTAGTGAGCAGGCTTTTTAAGAAGGGGCAAAGTCGCGCACCTTCGTCGATGGAGAGTTGCCCCAGTTCGGGTAGATTTCCTTGTCAGCGGACCTCGATTCGGGAAACCGCTTGCTGGCAGGTCAGGCAACGTCGCTTTTAGCGCGCTTTCCTTCATAGGCTGGGCCACAAATGGGTAAATGCAGGACGAGCCGAGCAGCATGAACTCGCTGCTCGAATGCGGCCGCGATCGTAGAGAGCTCGATCGTGAGATTGTTCTGGAGGAAGCTGACCGGACGACCGTTTTTTGGCCAGGACTCGACCTTGGCGGCCATGAAAACCAGGTCGGGGCGTTGTACCCGGACCAAGGCAGTCATCGCTGCGCGATTGGTCAGGTCGAGATCACGACTGTCCGCCGTACGGACCTTCGGAAAGCCGGACAGCCGGCGTGCCAGTGCGGACCCATCCATGCCGCGGTGGCCGGCGACCCAAATGCGTTGCACTATCTTTTCACGTCAAGCGAGCGCGATCCCGTAGGCGCGGCAGCCGGCCTCGACCATTTCCAAGACGAGCTCTTGAACGTGGTCTTTGGCTTCCAACCGACCTTGGTGCCGCCTTGGAGGCATCACCGATCAGCAGGTCAACCTCGGTGGGACCGAAATAACCTTTGTCTATTCGGATCGGCGCCTGGTTGCTCCTGCGTTCGAGGCCGCCTTCGGCAACGCCTTTGCCTTCCAAGACGATCTCCTTCCCGACCTGCCTGAAGGCAGCCTCGACAAAGCTGCGGACCGAATGCGTCTCGCCGGTCGCGAGCAGGATGCGCCACATGCCCTTGACATAGTCGGGCCGAGCCCCAGTCGCGCTTTGCCTCCAGGTTGCCGAGTTAGAGGCAGTCCTGCTGACGGCTTCCAGCCGATCGAAGTGTTCGATGGGTGCGGGACGGTTCGTCAGCGCGATCCTGCGAACGGCCAAGCGGCCGAGTGGGGCTAAGATCCGCCCCATTTGCGCCGTCTGGTGCGGGCGATCCGGATCAACTGGCCGAACACCCGGATTCTCATCCGGGCCGAAAGCCACTACTGCAGCCCGCAGGTCATCGACTGGTGCCGCGCCGACGACGTCGACTTCATCTTTGTCGCGGATTTGGAGGCCAGCAGGACGGCGGTCTTCGAAGCGTCGGCCAAGACAGGCAAGGTCCGCAGGTTGAAGGAGTACGTTGACGGCACCGCTAGTTGGAGCCGCGTCGAGCGCATCATCGAGCGGGTCGAGGTCGGCACAAGGTGCCGCTTCGTCGTCACCAACCTCGCCGGTGGGAAGGCCAAAGCGCTCTACGAGGATGTCTACTACCGGCGCGGCGCGGCAAACCACGTCAAGTCGTGGAAGACGCATTTTGCCGCCGACCGCAGCACATCCTGCACAAGAGCGACAGCTAATCGGTTCCGGCTATTCCTGCATGCCGGTGCTTACTGGTTCATGTGGGGCTTGCGGGCCGCGATGTCGAGGCGCTCGAGCTTTGCCATCGCCAATTTGACACGTTGCGATTGCGTCTCATCAAAACCGCTGCGCGAGTGGTCGAGATGAAGACGCAAATCCGCCTGCACCTGCCGACATCGTGCCCCGACCAGCGCATCCTGCGCATCGTCCTCGATCGCATTCCGCGGCTCGCGAAATACGATGGGGCGCAGACGCCCCCAAACGAACCCGTCGACCGCAACCTACAAACCATCGCCTGCCATCACGACGAAGCAACACCGGCGCCTGACGAGGCTCGCGGAAAAGCACCGCAACGGCGGCCACATCGCCGCTTTAGGCTGCCGAAACCTCATCGCCGTGCATCAGGCGGCAAACGATGTGGTATGTATAACGCTCCAAAATATTGATTATTATCATCGGATATAAATTAAAGCATATCTCAATATCACGGTGTTTTCGGTATGTTGCGTTAATATAACGTTAGTATAAAATAACTTCAAACTAAAATAACTGCGCCAATTGGAAGGAGATGTTAGAGCTTTGCAGATGCTGGCCTGCTGAAGACGGCGCGCGAAGCCCTAGGATTATAGCCGGCAGCTTTGGTGCGCCAGTGAAAACACGCAGCGCAAATGGCTACGGAGCAGAGACCATGGAACGCCCGCGGATGACACCTGTCTCTCAACCTCGAGGGCTCTCAACCAGCGTGTCCGACCAACTTTCGTTGGTCCCGGCGATGCATTTTCCTGAGGCTGCCAGGGAGGCGTTTGCGCTCGAGTTTGGCCGATTTCTCGACCAAACCGACGGTGTTGCAAAATCCGACCATCTGTTCGACCTGTTATCCGATTTTGCGCTGAATTTTGATTGTCCGTGGATCGCGTATGGCTCTCTTGCACCAGACCAAAAAGGCTTAAAGCCGGTCCGAGGCGATCCGGCCGTCATGCTGAATTATCCTCATGAATGGCAGGAGCGCTATTTCGAAATGGGCTATGACAGGATAGACCCCACCATCAAGAGGAGTCGGAGGCGAGCAGAAGCCTTTCGGTGGAGCGAGGTATACAACGACGAAAGCACGACTGAAGACGAACGGCGCGTTTTCGACGAGGCGGCGACGTTCGGCTTAAGATCGGGCATTAGCGTTCCATTGCACGGCCCTGACGGCCGCTTTGCGATCATGAACTTTGCTCAAGCCTGGGACGGTGAATTCCAAAATAGAGCAATCACCTACTTGCAGCTCGCGGCGTTACATTTCCATCTGAGAGTCACTAAGTTCGCTATTTCAAGCGGCATCGGGGAAACACCTAATCTTTCTCCAAGAGAAAAAGAGTGCATCCTATGGACGGCGAAAGGGAAATCGTCGTGGGAAATAGGTCAGATTGTAGGAATATCTGTAGATACTGTCAACTTCCACATAAAAAACGTAATGCGAAAAATGGATGCGGCCAGTAGAACAGCCGCGGCTATAAAGGCGCTGAAATTCGGAATTATTGAATTGTAAAACTCGGACTCCAAAATGTCGCGGAAAGCACCCGTCAAACCTAAGTCAACGGTGGACCTGTTATGACGAAGAACGGAACTATTGCAATTCGCCTGTCTGAAGCCGAGGAGGCAGTGCGCGAATAGGTGGACTTGCCGTCGAGAAACGGCCGTCTGCATTGTCGACGCTGATGGTAAGATCATCAAAGGACTCAGAATGCCCTCAGATCCAGATGCGACCGCCAACGCCATTCGCAACAGCGGGTTTGTCTGTGAAAAGGTGGGTTGGAATCCGGGTCGACCTCCGCTTGGTTGCAGGCCGGGTTGGCGGCCCTAAGTTTCCGGCGATTTGCATCGATGCTCGTCATGCGGCGGTGATGTTGCAAACCGCTTGCGCAACAAATCGGATCGAATGATGGAATGATGCGCGCGGTATCGCGCAACTGATGCGAATGAACGCTTATCGGCCGGTATGGGTGAAATCGGAGCGCTCGCAGCGTCTGAGTGCGTTGTTTACCGCGCGCAATACGCTCCAGGATCAGCTGGTCAGGATTGAGAATGTCGTGCGCGCCCTGCTCCGCTGGTGTTAGGCTGCCGCTTGGTCGCCGGCACTTCGAGGCTGGGGTGCGTAACCGGGCCGGTGGCATGCGGCGCAGGGTCTTTGATCGGCGTATCATTATGCTCGCCCGCCGCGACCGGGTCTGCAAGCTCCTCATGACGATGCCGGGCATCGGAGCGCATGGATGATCCGGCTCGCTCCCGACGCTCCGGTTCCGTGGGGACGATGCGCGACGCGCATCCCCCTACTAACAAAAACATAGTGATCTGGCCGGGATCGTTGACGCTGCTCGACCCGCGACAAGGTACGTGAGAAGTTTGCCGTTTCTCCACGGCAATGTCCGGCCTTTGCCCGCGCCGACGAGTCCGAGCCCTGCTGACGACCACCCCCGGTGTCGGCCCAGTCATCGCGCTGGCCTTACGCGAAGCAAGCTGCGAATGTCGTTCTCACGCGATGGCCTTTCGTGCAAGAGCTTGCGGGCGGTAACCTGGTGCTTCTGGCTCGTCAGTGTCTTACATCCACCAGGCGAGAGCGGTTGACCCGCATCATCGCCATGCCGCCGGCACCATGGTTCACCTGTGCCGTGAGCTGGTGCGATGTGTCTCAATGCCGATCACCGGCAGGCTGGCCTTGGCTAGGCCCTCGAACAGCCATTGTGACTTATGGGCGGCTTGAGCTCTGTCCGCTCAATGCGCCAGGCGGGATCCTTGAGCCCCTGCGCCAGAGTCTGCAGATGGCTCGCCGCTTTCACCCGCGGCAAAAATCCGGCGGACTTCGTCGACGACGCACACTGCGTCTCTTTCACCGCCACATCCTCCTTCTGCTGTCTGCGCGCAAACCATGTTTATCATCAACGCTAGCGCACACGTTCACCATCGCTGCATCCTGGCTCGAAGATGAGACTCCTGATACGCCATCTCGAAGCCCAGCCTACCCGCGCGCACGAGAGCATACCGAATCATTTGCCGCGTTTAATGTAGCCAAGAAAAGGCAGGCGGTGGCGATCGCCGAGCACGGATGTACGGAAGTGCGGTTTCCCGGTGAGGTCGAGAACAGGCCGGCCCGGGAAAAAGGCGCTTTGAGGTCGGACTGACTGGAATGGTCACGGACTTTGTCGTCAGGTCTCCGTCCTTGGTCACGCTGGCCTGATGGTTGCGCCCCCTGATTCCGAAACGGTCGGGCGAGCGTATTGAGACGGGGCGCGGTCACTCTGGCGCGGCTGCATCGGGCGAACGAACTGATCGGTCGAGCCTGCTCGCGGCAATCGACGCGCTCGGGCGTCAACTACCAGATGCCGTAGTATCGACATCCGCGCGAACCCTTTAGAACGGAGCTCGTTCCAACGCACCGACCGGGAGGCATGTGGAACAGCGTGACGACGACGATGGAGTCCAAATGCATCTGCACAGCAATGAGCTGCCGAGCAAGTCTGTGTCCGTTTTATCGCGGACTGTTGGAGGAGCATGTCGGCATTACACCAGGTCTGAGGTTACCGACCTCCCAGAATTCCGCCCCGACTGTTCTGGTCTCCTCCGTGAAAGGCAAGAACAGCGCGACCAGCCAACCGCAGTTAATCACTGTCTTGCTGAATCCGACGCCTACATGCAGAGGACCATGAGATGAATACAGATGTTTTTGGAGCCCATGAGTCTAACGTACGTCGCTACGGGCGGTCGTTTCCTGCAGTCTTTACGAGGGCCCTTGGGGCGACAATTTGGGACGAGACCGGTAAGCCTCATATCGATTTCCTCGTAGGGTCCGGGGCACTCAATTATGGACACAACAACCCCAATATTATGGCACCAGCAATCGAATATCTCGTTGGTGAGAACATTCTTCTATCGCTCGACATGTATACGGTCGCAAAACGTGAATTCATTGAAACGTTTGTGGATTCGATCCTGAAGCCCAGGGGGCTTTCTTACAAGATACAATTTCCTGGGCCGACCGGCACAAACGCTAACGAAGCAGCGCTGGCACTGGCGCGAAAATATACCGGCCGCTCAAGCGTCATGGCCTTCACGAATGCGTTCCATGGTATGTCGCTCGGCTCTCTGGCGGTCTCGGGTTCGGCGTCGACCAGGGAACTAGGCGGCGTTGCTCGCCACGATGTGATCCGTGTCCCTTATGACGGATACCCGAACCAAGATTTCGATTCCGCGAGTTACATAGACTCCTTATTGGGCGACCCGGGAAGCGGCATTGAAAAGCCCGCCGCAATCATTCTGGAGACCATTCAGGCAGAAGGCGGCATGAACGCCGCATCAGCAGCTTGGCTAACGGAAATCCAGCGCATTTGCCGCAAACACGGCGTTGTATTGATCGTCGACGATATTCAGGCTGGCGCGGGCCGAACGGGCGAGTTCTTCTCATTCGAGTTTGCGAAGATCAATCCCGACATCGTATGCCTTTCGAAGTCCCTAAGCGGGTCAGGTAGTCCGTTCTCCATTGTTCTAATTCGCCCCGACTTGGATATTTGGAATCCCGGCGAACATAGCGGGACTTTCAGAGGCAACAATCTCGCCTTCGTGACTGCAGGAGCGATGTGCAAAATGTGGTCCGACGGACAGTTTACTACAGGCGTTGACCGGACAGCCGCCAAACTGCAAAGACACCTGGACAGCCTTGTTGCGAAATTTCCCACGTGCATCGAACAAAAGCGTGGCCGTGGTCTGATGGCCGGTCTCAAATGCCGTTCACAGGCCGTTGTCGGCCGTGTGCATGATGTCGCATTCGAAAATGGCCTGCTAATCGAATCTTCAGGACCAAATCGCGACGTCATCAAAGTCCTGCCGCCGATAAACATCACCGATGACGAACTCGATCACGGCATCGCCATCCTTGATCACGCACTAAAGGAGCAAGCCAATGGAGACTAATCAAGTATCCCAAGCCCCAGCCACCTCGCCAGTTGCGATCAGAGAACGAACCGGCTCGATCAGCACTGCGGACATCATCTCAGTCCTGAAAGGTGAGATCACCGCTCTGCACATCAGGCAAGCGTTCAGCACCGAAATAGCCGAGGAGATCACCGCGAAGTTCGGTAGCAGTCCCGGTCTCAAGGAGCGTAAGGATGGCGTCCCCGGACAATATGTCGGCGCATCCCACTACAGGAAGGATGCAGCCACCTATTTCGCAGAGGCGGAAACTGCGCGACCGTACGTCGACGCCCTTTTTAAGAATCTGGTTGATCCGGTCCGAGCATTGTTCGACGCGTTGCAGCGCGAGCTTCGCAAACAGGGCATTGAATTGCGGCTGGCCCGTTCGGAGCACGGTCAGGCTAATGTTTGTCGCGCTCTCAGTTGGTCTGGCAGCGGCACATTCTCCTTGGACCCCCACGACGACGTCGCTCAGGTGTTACATGCTGGGAACGATTACGAGCTTTCTGCGGTGGCGCACAACACCGTCGCAGCACTCAATTTCTATCCCAGCATGCCCGAGGAAGGTGGCAATCTGCGGCTCTGGAGCCACAAGCCGACGGTCACCGACCGAAAGTCGCAAGGTGTGGAGACTACGGGCTATCCCTATTCGGCAGCCTATCTCGAGGGCGTTCCTTGTCGCGACTTCCAGCTCAGGGCGGGGGATATCGGCCTGATCGATGGCGGTTTCGTTCACGGGGTCACCGGTCAATCAGGCAACGGAAAGCGTCGCCTAGTGCTGAACAGTTTTTTCGGTTTTGCTCGCCCGGATCTTGTTCTCTGGTGGACTTAGCATTGAGTCCACGGCGAGTGGGAGTCTTTGCCGGCATTTAAGGCATCGACATCCTTCCTAACCTGCTGATGCGCCGCAGCATGGCACCGAGAACGTCCAAAGCCCGGCATCCTCAGCGCCACCAGATTGTTCTTAAGCGAGCACTGAGAGATTGGATCCAAATGTAGGGGCCACAACCGAATAGCCACAACCGAATAAAAGATTCTCATGACGTGAGAAGACCGCGGCCCAACACTCCGGTTTTGCATGCGATGGTTGCGAAGCATCGATTGACAGGATTTTCCGATGAGCATGACTTTGAGGCGGGCCGCCGCCGCCGACATCCCGTCTATAATGCGCATGGAGCGGTTGGAGGGATACGAAATGCTGGTCGGCCGCTGGGAAGAGGTCCGGCATGTGACTGCGCTCGCGGATTCGCATTATGCCTACTTTGTCGCCGAGGCTGACGGAGTACCCCTCGGCTTCGCCATCCTGCGCGATTGGGCTTCGCCCGAACACGCGACGCTGGTAGAGCGCGTTGCTGTTGCCGAGCCCGGTAGGGGACTCGGCACGGTAATGATGCGCGCCGTAGTAGACGCGGCGTACACGGAGACCGACGTTCACAGGCTCTGGATCTGCTGCTTTCCCGACAATCTCAGGGCGCGGGGCAGCTACGAGGCGATCGGCTTTGTTGCCGAAGGCGTGGCGCGCAGCAGCGCCTTCTTCCGCGGCTAGCATCGCGATGAGCTGGTGCTGTCGCTACTGAGGCCGGAATGGGATGCGCGGGCGCGCAGGCCTTTAAACGCGTCTCGCCTAGAGCACGTCCTGTGATCGATGAATCGATTGTGATGTGACGGCTGCGTTTTGTGCTGATTCAACATCTACCTCGATGGAGGTTGACGATGGGAAGAGCATTGAGCGTGGATCTCGGTCGCGGGTCTTGAAGGCTTCCGACGAGGGCATGTCGGCGCGGCAAGCGGCGACGCGGTTCGGCGTGGGAGTGTCCAGCGCGATCCGCTGGATTGCGCGGGCGAAGATCGGCGAACTTGCGCCACGCCCGCAGGGCCGCCGCCGCGCCTCCAGCCTCGATGCGCATGAAGAAGCCTTCATCGTCGGGCTGATCGGGGAGCGCAAGGACATCACGCTGAACGAGATGGTGGAGCGGCTCGTCGCCGAGCAGTCGGTGCGGATCAGCCGCAGCGCCTTGAGCGCCTGGCTTCGCGGCCACGGTTGGACATTCAAAAAAAGTCCGCGCACGCACTGGAGCAGGATCGCCCCGACATTCTGAAGCGGCGCCGAGACTGGTTCGACGGCCAGCTCGACCTCGATCCGGCGAAGCTCGTGTTCATCGATGAGAGTGTGCTGCAGAGCAGCGGAAGGAGTTCAATATGAACTAAGACCGTAGCGTAAAGCTGCGTGAATGATGGGGGACGGCCCTCCGGGATCGGCTTTCAGGAGCAGGTCTCAAACCAGTCCAAGCTGCTGCGGTAAAGAGCCGTGGTGGTGAGCGTTGGATGAAAAGTTCGGACGAGATCCGAGCAGGTGGGTGTCCGAAAGACGAACGAAAGTGAACCCTTCGAAGACGCGTCGTTATGAACGTAAGTGTCGCCGAAACCAGGACCGTCTCGTCATCCTGGGACAAGTCCGCCGGGTGCCTGATGACAGGGCGGGCGGCGACCGGCGTTGAGGGGGCGTGAGTCGGACACAGGCATTCGCGCGGAACTGCAGGAACCAGGCTCCTGATGCAAAGGGAGAAGCTCAAGCGGGCCAAACCGCAAGGCGAGAGTACCGATGCAGGAGACTGGGGCGGATCGGCCCGTATGAGCGTTGAAGGCCCTGTAATGGGGCCGGAGCAAAGGGGCCGGATCAGGTGGTCGTATTGTTTGGAACAACTGGAAACAGGATGACTTCAGAAGATACGACAGACAAGCCGTTTCGAATTGCGAAACGACAAGTGTACGAAGCTTACAAAGCGGTCAAAGCCAACCAGGGCGCAGCCGGGGTGGACGGGCAGACCTTGGAGATGTTCGAGAAGGACCTTGCAGGAAACCTCTACAAGGTCTGGAATCGGATGTCCTCAGGGAAGTACTTCCCACCGCCGGTTCGCGCTGTCTCCATTCCGAAGAAGACTGGGGGCGAAAGGGTTTTGGGTGTGCCCACCGTCAGCGATCGGATCGCACAGATGGTGGTCAAGCGGATGATTGAGCCGGATTTGGATACCCTCTTTCTTCCAGACTCCTACGGCTACAGGCCGGGAAAATCGGCTCTGGATGCAGTTGGCGTGACGCGTCAGCGGTACTGGAAGCATGACTGGGTTCTGGAATTCGACGTCAAAGGGCTGTTTGACAATCTTCCGCACGATCTCCTGCTGAAGGCGGTTAGGAAGCACGTCACATGCAAGTGGGCTCTGCTGTACATCGAAAGATGGCTGGCAGCGCCGATGGAGAAGAACGGGGAAGTCGTCGAGCGCACACGCGGTACCCCGCAAGGGGGCGTTGTCAGCCCGATCTTGTCGAATCTCTTCATGCACTACGCTTTTGATCTGTGGATGACCCGGACGCATCCTGACCTTCCATGGTGTCGATATGCCGACGATGGCCTTGTGCATTGCCGGAATGAGCAGCAGGCAGAAGCCCTCAAGGCGGAGCTTGGTGCTCGACTGGCAGCATGCGGGCTTCAAATGCATCCGACAAAGACCAAGATCGTCTATTGCAAAGACCAAAGGCGCAGGGGGGAATACCCGAATGTCGTGTTCGACTTCCTCGGGTATCAGTTCCGACCGCGACGCGTGGCGAACACACAGCGAGATCAGTTCTTCTGTGGCTACACGCCCGCGGCCAGCCCAACGGCGCTGAACTCGATGCGGGCCACGATCAAAAGCTCGACATACGAGGGGCCCTGCGGCGCAATCAGGCCGAACTCGGATAGATGGCCGCGGATCGCGTTGATGAGCTGGGTGCGCTGACCGACGAGCACATCGCGGGTTCGGAAGATCACAGCCGAGGCCTGCTTCTCCTCGCTCTTAACTGCCACAAAACGCATCGTCGGCCGTTGCGCTGCCTCGCAGATCGCTTCGGCATCGGCGGCATCATTCTTCTGGCGCTTGACGAAGGGCTTCACGTAAGCCGGCGCGATTAGCCTGACCGTATGGCCGAGCTTGCCGATCTCGCGACCCCAGTAGTGCGCGCCCGGGCAGGCCTCCATAGCCACAAGGCATGGCGGCTGCGCGGCGAAATAGGCCAGCACCTGCTCGCGCCGCAACTTCCTACGGAACACGACGGTGCGGCGGCATCTGCGCCATGGGCCTGGAAGATGTTCTTGGCCATCCAGGCAATGGTGGTAACTTGTGACATGGACTCCTTCCTCCGGTGGTTCTCAACGTCACCACTTTGGCACATTGATGCCGTCAGGGGGCGTCCACATGGGGTAATCGCGGGAGCGACGCGCCCTGAACCGATCATAGCCTTGGAGGGTGGCTGTTCCCCGATAAGATGAAATACGGGCTCACGACTGGACGCCGGGCCCAGCATCAACG
>NZ_JAMYMD010000053.1:0-32783 GCF_040318335.1 Mesorhizobium sp. M1182 | reverse complement strand
CCCCCCCCCCCCCCCCCCCCCCCACCCCCAACTTACTCCACCCCCCCCACCCCCCCCCCCCCCCGTCGCAGCGGTGCCGGGTGGTCTCGTATCCCCCCCACCCCCCCGCCGCCCCTCCCCCCCCCCCCCCCCCCCCCACCTCATCTCTTACCGCGCGGACCGGTCCGACGTAGTAGATTACTCGTCCCCACAGATCGACCGGGAGCGGCTTGCCGGCATCGATCAGCTCGACGACTCGCTGGTGGGCGGCGTCACGGCCCGTCAGCATCTTTCCGGACAAAAGAAGGGTTTCCCCGCAGCGCCACGATGCCGTCTCTTCCTTGGTGAGCGCATCGAGATTGACCCGACGGACGCCGGTCGTGTGCAAGTCCTCATGACCGATCTGAGGCCATTCGGAAAGGTCGGGCGGTTGGAGCTGTACCGGTCCTGTGCCGTCCAAGATAAACTTCAGGTGCCGGTTGGCGGCGCATTGCGGAATGAGCGCCACAGGCTTGGACGCCGCATGTGTAGGATAGGCAGCAACCTTGACGTCCACGACTGTCGTCAGGCCGCCTAGGCCCTGAGCGCCGATGCCTAGCGCATTAATTCGTTCATAAAGCTCAACCCGCAGTGCCTCCTCCGCACTTGACGGCCCCCTGGCGATCAGTTCCGACATATCGATGGGCTCGTTCATGGCCTCCTTAGCCAGCAGCATCGCCTTTTCCGCGCTACCACCGATGCCGACCGAAATCAGGCCGGGCGGGCACCATCCGCTGCCGAGCGTCGAAACGGTGTCGACCACCCAGTCGGCAACGGACGCGCTGGGGTTCAGGGTGGTAAAACGCGCCTTGTTTTCCGACCCGCCGCCTTTAGCGGCGATGGTGATCTCAATCTGGTTACCGGGCACGAGGTCGACGTGGATGACCGCCGGCGTGTTGTCGCGGGTGTTGACCCGCCCGGCGAGCGGATCGGCAACGATCGATGCCCGGAGGGGATTATCCGGGTCGAGATATGCCCGACGGACGCCCTCATTCACCAGGTCTGCGAAACTGGCCCTTGATTTGATGCGGACGCCCATGCCGACCTTTGCGAAGACCACCACGAGGCCGGTGTCCTGGCAGATCGGGCGCCGCCCGAAGGCCGCCATGCGGGAGTTCAGCAGAATCTGCCCGATGGCGTTCTTCGCCGCCGGGCTCTGTTCGCGCGCGTATGACTGCGAAAGGGACCGGATATAGTCGGGCGGATGGTAGTACGAGATGTACTGAAGGGCATCGGCGACGCTCCTTGTGATGTCCTTGCCGGCAATGGTCCGTGTTTTTTTATTCACGAAATCTCATCCGAATGACGCGAACCCGTTGACTAGTTTGAGGTTCTGGAAGCTCCGAAAACCTTGCTCGCCGCCCTCATATCCATAGCCGCTCTGTTTGACGCCTCCATACGGCGCATCTGCGGAAACCCCTTTCAGGAAGTTTACACTGAGGGCGCCTGCCGAAAGACCGCAAATCAGCGCCCGTTGCGCATCGGAGGCGCCGGTGAAGAAGTAGGCGGCTAAGCCATAGTCAGTGGCGTTGGCCTCTTCGATCGCCTCCTCGATCGTGTCGAACGGGGCAACGGTGAGGATCGGCCCGAACGGCTCGTCATGAAGCAGTTTCGCATCCTTTGGCACCCCTGTCAGGATGGTTGGCGGCCAATAAAAACCCGGCTGGTCGAGGCGGGTGCCACCGGTTTCGATGCGGGCGCCGCGATCGACGGCATCCTCGATCAGACGCTGCATGGCCTCGATCCGCCGTGCGTTTGCCATCGGTCCCATCTTCGTAGAAGGGTCGTCCGGTGGGCCGATCTTGATCTTGCGGGCGGCTTCCGTCATCCGGGATAGGAATTCCTCATAGAGGGGCCGAGCGACGAGGATCCTGCTGGGTGCATTGCAGCTCTGACCCGCGCACTCGAACTTGTATTCCGAAATTGCCGGTATGGCGTTTGCCAGGTCGGCATCCTCGCATAAAACGACCGGGGAGTGCCCACCGAGTTCAAGAATGCATCGCTGCAAGTTATTCGCGGCGAGCCTGGCGAGCTGTTTTCCAACCTCGGTAGACCCCGTGAACGTTAGGACCTTCACGATCGGCGAGCTGAGGAGATGACGGGATATTTGCACCGGCAGACCAAAGACGAGATTGACCACGCCGTCCGGAATACCCGCTTGACTTAACACTTCGACGATGTGAACTGCAGCGCTCGGCGTCTCTTCCGCCCCTTTAAGGATCACCGGACAGCCTGCCGCCAAAGCAGGGGCGATCTTGCGGGCGATGAGAACGGCGGGATAGTTCCAAGGCGTAAAGGCAGCAACGACGCCAAGGGCCTCAGGGGCAATCATACGGTTCGGGCCTAACTGAATCGGGGCCGACAGCTCTTCGGCGTGAATGCCGTTCCATTCCAGCGTTTCGACCGCGCGCGCGTACTCGCCTGTTGCTTCGGCAATCGTCTTTCCCTGTTCGGCCGATAGGTCCCTGGCTGCCGTTCCAACTTTCGCTTCTAAGATCCGGGCGGCTGCTAAGAGGATCTCGCCACGTTCTTTTGCAGGCCGTGAGGACCAAGCCTTGCGGCTGCGCTCTGCCGAAGCGAGGGCCTCATCCAGGTCCGATGCCGTCGCCGAGGCCACCCAAGCAAACACTTTCTCCGTCGCCGGATTGATTACCGGCAGAGTGGATCGGTCACTACCGTCTAGCCACCTGCCGTCGATGAAAAGCTGATATCTCGTGTCATTGGACATCGAATGCTCCGCCTGGCTGAATTCCTGCCAATCCGAGGCCCGCCGATACCGACCCTAGCCCCGCTTCTCTGCAGTTCATCGCTTTGATCGGGTCCGGTCAAATATGGAATATCGGCCAAAACCATCTGGAATCCAGATTGTTATCGCTCAAGCAGCCGCGGGCGATTGGTAGCATGCGCATTTCGGTAATTAATGCGCCGCGCGACGAGGCGACGAAGCCGCTCGGTCCGCTCGTCAGGTACCCAGACCTCCGGCAGAAAGCCGCTGGCATGGAGCTGCGCCAGAACGCCGGCATCGATCTTGTCGGTCTTAATCCTGGCATGGGCGATCGCCTTCACCTGCATCGGGTTGGCGACAATCACCCGGCCGACATAGGGCGACAGAACCCGCACCACCGCCATGGCGTTGCCCGTGGCCTCGACGACAACCTCATCCGTCCGTCGCAAACTGCGGCCGAACCCTTCCAGTCCCGAGCGGGTCATGTCGACCCGTCCGTGATGGCGCAGCCGGCCGTCTTCCCAAACCACCACCTCCGC
Source organism: Mesorhizobium sp. M1182 (assembly GCF_040318335.1). Classification (NCBI taxonomy): domain Bacteria; kingdom Pseudomonadati; phylum Pseudomonadota; class Alphaproteobacteria; order Hyphomicrobiales; family Phyllobacteriaceae; genus Mesorhizobium; species Mesorhizobium sp. M1182. The sequence goes on along the minus strand of NZ_JAMYMD010000053.1, from coordinate 29,501 downwards.
AAAGGTGCGGTGGATGTCCATTCCAATCACACGTCTCATCGGCTCCCTCTCCTCAAACAGTCGGGAGCCGGCGGGCGACGCGACACCTACGGATCCGCGCTCTCGGCGCAACCGGGCAGGTCGCAGGGGCGGCCAGCTACTAACGCGAGCTCGCAGCTCATCGAATACATCGGCCTGCCCGCACTTGGCGTGCTCCCGGTGCCCCTGTCCCGGATGGTCGCACCATACGCCGAAAATCTCGCATCTCCAGCGGGGATCGGATGGCACCGTCATGATCATACCGGCTACGAATGCGATCGAGGCGCTGAACTCCAAGCTTCGCCGCGCCGTTTGCACCAAGGGCACTTTCTTCCCCAATGACAACGCCACTATGAAGCTGCTATGTCTGGTGCTCAATCACGCGGCCGAGGAACGGAAACGACCGCCGCGCGAGTCGTTCGAGGCCAAGATACAGTTCGCCGTCGTGTTCGGCGAGCGCTTCGTCGGAGAATGACGAAACCGGCCTCACGCACAGAATTCCTGACAGTCCCATGCTCGCCTGTTCCTCCTATCCTTGTTCTGTTGTCGAACGCTCCACGCACGACTGCCGCAGGGCCCCTGTCGCCAGAAATCGGTCAGCGCTGCGCATCATCTGTTGCAGAACCAACGCCAGCTTGCGAGCAAGTGCAACCTTGGTCTTTCCCATCCCGCCCCGCTTCGCCACCGCAAGCGCACCAGGCCTTTGTAAGGGCGAGCCCTTGACCGGTCGCGTCAGCATCGCGTCGGCCGCCTCGTAGAGCGCCACACGCACCGCATGGTAGACGACCTTCGAGATCCGCCCCGTCAGGTCGGGGTCACCAGACTGCTACTTCCTCGGCGTCAGGCCGAAATGGGCGCCCAGCATCCGGGACGAGCGAAACCGCGACGCATCGTCGATGGCGGCCGAAAAAGTACCAGCTCTACGAAAGCCCTGACCCCCGGCATGGCCTTTCAGTAAGTCACGGACACCGGTTTCAGTAAGTCGCGGACAGCAACGGAGTGCACCCCTGGACTGAGAGACAAAAATCGCGGACAGTTTCCCTGCAAGGAGAGGAAACTGCGGGCATGGCCGGGTGTTGTAAGCGGTATCGATGAAGGTGCCGATGCGCCCTAAGCGATGCGCCAAGGCGCCTTGCAATTGCCCTATGAATATGGAACTTTCGCGCCAGCAGATTTGGAACACGCAGGCGGCGATCTGGTCGCCGAGCTCAGCGGCGCCGGGCCTGCGGAAGGTCGCGGAACGATGCCCGTGCGCTCGCGGCAACGGAGGCTGGGGGGCGCCGAGAAGCGCGCGTTGGTCGACTTGGCGAGCGCGGCGGGATGGTCGGTGACTGCGGTCGCGCAAGCGTTCAGCGTAGCTCGTCCAAGCTCTGGTGCCAACCTCCATCTGCCAACTTGCTGACGGCTTCGCCCGCCTTCATGCGCTGGAGAAGCTCCAGCTTTTGGTCCTCATCAATAACTCTTTGCCGTCCCGGCATGCCCCAGTTTCCTCTCCTTGGAGGGAAACTGTCCGCGACTTTTTGTGTCTCAGTCCAGGGGTCACTCCACGAAACCACTGTCCGGGAATCAGCGAAACCCCTGTCCGGCTTTTGCGAAATGCGCACCCGGCACGCCCATCAGGTTGCGCACCCGCGCATCGTGACTTGCCAACCCGACAAGACGCTTCTCGATAGTTTTGAATCGCACAGCAGCACCGCGCGGATTTTGAGAAGAGCCTCGGCAATTTGCTGCAGCGTGCCATGATGGGCGACCAGTTCGCGAACCTGCCGCTCAACGTCTTCGGCGTCGTCGGGCCAACCTTCAGGCCAAAGCCGCGCAAGACCGCACGGATGCTCATTTCGACATCGTGCCGCTTCGCTGCAGGAGCTTGCGCGGGGTCAGCAGGGCGCGGACCTCCCGTGCCGGCAGTGACTTGCAGCGAACGGGGCGGAACCAACCAAAGCCGCATGAGCTGTGCAATTCCCCGCGCATCTTTGCTATCCGTCACTGGGCATTGCCTTGAAGGTGTCGCGCATGTGGCGCCATCAAGCGGGCACTACGACGCGGGGCCGCCGTCGAACCGGTCATCGGCCATCTCAAGCAAGACCGCCGCATGGGCCGCAACGCCAACAACGCCGTGCTCGCCGCCGTCGGCTACAACTTCAGCCTCTTGCTCAACTGCCCGAGGCTTTCGTTTATTTGTTTGCCTTCTTCCTGGCGCTACTTGCAACCGCTCCAGCGTCACCGGTCCAGCCACGATCAGCCTGACCTCCGCAGCTCAACCGGAATAGCCTCTGAAACGGGGCTCCCTTTCAACGCCGATGCCGAAATGGCTTTCTTCTCGGCCGACGAATTCAACATCGCCGATTCTCACGGGCCCACGGCAGCGGGCAGACTACGCTCAGGCCACCACCGGCAAAATGATGTGCGAGGGATTGTCGCGATCGTGATAGAGAGTGTTGTTCGCGACCACAGTTGCAGTTTCCGTGGCATTGTTGCCGCCTGTGTTCAGGTTGCGGGCGAAGTGCGGGAAACTGCTGCTCGCCACCTGCACGCGGATACAATGACCGGGACCGAACCAGTTGCCCGTCGCCTCCATGCTTACTTCGATGCGATAGATTTTCCCTGGGGTCAGCAAGCTTGGGCGGCTATAATCCTCGCGATAGCGGGGTTGCGCCGTATAGGCTTCGCGATAGCGCGCGCGCGCGACCCCTTTTTGCAGATTATAAACTCGGCCATCGGGATAGACATCGCTCAGTGTTACAATGAAGTCTGTGTCCACTGCCGAGGACGAGACATAGAGCGTCGCGCGCAGTGGACCTGTTACCTCGACGCCTGAACGAAGCGGCTCCGTTGTGTAGACCAAGCGGTCGGGCCGCAGATCGACCTCCCGCTGGTCAGCGGCGCTGCCGTCGCTTCTAGTACGGATAGCCTCAGGACTGGGCGTGGGATCGGCAGGATCATAACGATAATGGTCGGCCGGACCTGATGCCATATCCGTGGACAGCTTGCCGTCGCCATTGCTGGTGTTCGCATGTCCGCCACTGCTGAAGTAGTAGGGGGTGAAGCTGGTCCCCGGCAGCGGCCAACTATCTGCGGACTTCCACCGGTTCGCGCCCATCAGGTAGTATTGGACGTGCGGCATGTTGAACTCGCCCTGGCCATCGCGCCGGAGCCAGTGATCGAACCAGCGCAAGTAGATCGACCAATAATCCTGACAGATGTCTCCAACGTCGCGCTCACCCGCTAGATAAGGCGTCTGGGCGCATTCGCTCTCGCAATGCTGGGTGGGAGAGACGATCAAATACTGGTTCTGCCGCGAGCGATCCGTCATCGACTGGTTCTTGAACGCATTGAATAATTCTATGCCGCCGTTGACCGTGTTGTCATACCACGATTCGATGAACAGCCCTGGCACGTCGGGGCACGAACTTTCGTCGAAGAGGGCAAATTGGCGCCACCAGGGATCGCCAAGCTCATGGGTGACCCAGGCCCGCCAGTCGTTGGGAAAGCCGCCAGACCGTTCGTTCATGTCGGCAAGTGGGAGGGTTTTCAAGAAGTCGTGATATTCGATAATCGGAGGGATCTGGGAGCGCTGATTGCCTTTCTCGCGGAACCATTTGAAGGACCAGCCGAACTCCGGCACACCGGAGGTTATAGTGCCAAAAGGCCGGTTGCGCATCGCACCGCCGGAGCCCTGTGGCAGGACGGCCGCCAGCGCAGGCGGCCGCAGCGGCGCCATCATCACCTGATTGATACCGAGCGCCGAGCAGCCGTAGCCGCCGACCTTGCGGTTCGACCAAGGCTGTGCAGCGACCCACGCCACCGTGTCGTAGCCGTCATGCGCGTCGCTGGCGGCCGGGTGGAATGCGCCTTCCGAACGGAAGCGCCCCCGAATGTCCTGAACCACGACCGTAAAACCTTGCCCCGCGAACTGATGGGCTACTCCTTTGCCCGTCTTCAGACCGCGCTCGCGATACGGCGCCTTATCATACTGTGTCCGGATCAGGATCGTCGGCAGGCGGTCCCCGGCTCCAAGCGGGCGGTAGATGTCGGCGTAGAGGCCGACCCCGTCACGCATCGGGATTCGGACGTCCTCCTCGAGGTCGACGTCGAACCGGGGCTTCGGAAATGGAACGGCCTCCCACCCGCCCACCGTTTCGTTTGCAGGCCGAGGCCGCTGTTTTGGTTCCCCAGTCATACCGTACCTCCTCGTTGATACACGTGAACTCGTGCGCCATTGAGCGCGCTTCAGGCAGATCAAGGTTTAGATGAGTGCTACCCTGTATCACTCCTCATTAGAGGCTGGAAACATTGAATCAAGAAGCGTCCTATCGCGATACGCGATTGGTCTGACTTCCGTTATGGTTGAAACAATATCTTGGTTGCCGAGTGTTTCGGCGGGCAGGATCTACCGAAATGTTCACAGTATCCTGAGCGCAGATGTTCATTTCAGAACAGCTTTCCCAAATACGCTCTTACCTGTTCAACTTGCGATAAGAACGGCACGGGTAGCATAGACGGCGCAGCTCTCGGCCAACTCCATCGAATGCATTATGAACAGCGCCGCGTCACGCGGCGCGGAGTAAGCCGTCATTGCGTCAGCCAGCACGCTGACAGGTGTTGTGGCCCCACATCGTTGGCGGGCGGCTCTTCCTCCCTGCATCTGTCGAAGGCCAGCGGGCAACGCGGATGGAAACGGCAGCCCTTCGGCACGCGGGCGGCACTTGGGACCTCGCCGTGCAGGGTGGGCAGCTCACTACGGTCTGCGTTCCCGATAATCTGCGGCGTGGCGTTTCGTAGAGCAATTGTATACGGATGGCGGGGATTGAATGTGATCTCATCGGCGCTGCCGATCTCGACCAGCCGTCCGAGGTACAGGACCGCAATCCTGTCGGCGATCAACCAGGCGAGAGGCAGGTCGTGAGTGATGAACAGCAGCGCCATATTGTGTTTGTTGCGCAGATCGACCAGGACCTGCAGGATCTGTGCGCGTATCGAAACATCGAGCATCGAGACAGGTTCGTCAGCGACGATGAGATCCGGCTTCACGGCAAGTGCTCCGGCAATCACCACCCTCTGCCGCTGCCCGCCGGACAGTTCATGCGGGAAGCGGGCGAAGAAATCCTCGGGAGGATTGAGACCGGCCGACGCTAGAGCGTCGCTGACCCGGTCGATGATCTGTTTGCCGTTGTCAACCAGCCGCAGTGACCGCAACGGCTCCGCTACGATATCGAATACAGTGTGTCGCGGATTGAGCGCCTGATAGGCGTCCTGGAAGATCATTTGAACGCGACGGCGGTAAGGACGTAAAGCCGAGGAGCCTTGAACCAACGTCATGTCGAGGTCTTCGAACAGCAGTTTGCCGCCGGTGGGCTGCGCAAGCTTGGTGATGACTCGGCCTACCGTCGTCTTGCCGCTTCCCGATTCCCCGACCAGGGCGACTATCTCACCCCGTCGGACGTTGAGGTCGATCCCGTCCACCGCGCGCACGACGCCAACAGGTCGACCCAAGACACGGTCGAACAGCCCGCCCTGGATGGGAAAATGGAGCTTTAGGCCCTCTAGGCGCAGGATATCAACGGTATCAGGCATGAGCGGCGACCTTGTCATCTAGCGCCAATGACCGGTGAAGGTGACAGGCGACGCGCTCCCCCCCAACCGTGTCTAATCTGGGGATTTCGGTCGTGCAAACCGCCATAGCTGACGGGCAACGCGGATGGAAAGCGCAGCCCGAGGGCCGATTCACCAAATTGGGTGGATCACCCGGTATGGACCGAATAATCCGTTTGCCGCTCGCTGGATTCGGGATCGATTCGATCAGTAGGCGGGTATAGGGATGTTTGGGCTTATCGAAGATCTGAGCGACAGTGCCATCCTCGACGATTCGTCCCGCGTACATAATCATCACGCGATCACAACACTCGACCACGACAGAAAGATCGTGGGTGATCAAAATGAGGGCAAGGTTAAGCTGCGACCGCAACTCCGCTAGCAGCTTCAGAATCTGAGCCTGGGTAATCACGTCGAGCGCAGTGGTGGGCTCATCGCCAATGATGATGGAGGGGCGACACGCGAGCGCCATGGCGATCATCACCCTTTGACGCATGCCACCGGACAATTCGTGGGGATACGCAGCGCCCCGATCGGACGGAATACCGACCAGCTCCAGCAGCTCTCTTGCCCGCGCGGCCGCCTCGCCACGCGACATGCCGAGCTTCATTATACACGGCTCAGCGATCTGCTTGACGATCCGGTGAACCGGATTAAGCGCATTCATCGCCCCTTGGAAGACAACGGACGTTTCACTCCAGCGATGTGGCCGCATCCCGGCATCATTGTCGATCGGCAACCGATTACCGCGATAACGCACCTCGCCGCTGCTGAACCGCGCGTTTGGTGATAGCAGACCTGCGACTGCCATGGCGGTTGTGGTCTTCCCACTGCCCGATTCACCGACGAGGGCAACCGACTGCCCGGCTCGGAGCACGAAGCTTACGCCGTCGATCGCTCGCGACAAAACGCCCTTGAGCCCATAGTCGACAGACAGTCCGTCAACCTCCAAAAGCGGCGCCCTGCTTTGAAAGCAGTCAGTCATGGGATCACCCTCCGCCGTGGATTGAACGTGTCATCGAGGGCATTTCCAATCAGGACGAAGCTCAGGGAAACCGTTAGAACGCATACTCCGGGGGCGCCAAGATACCACCAGGCTCCGGCACTGGCTGCGCCGGCGCGTTGAGCCTGTGAAAGCAAAGTGCCCCATGAAGGCTGTAGCGGATCGCCAAGCCCGAGGAACGAGAGGGATGTCTCGATATAGATCGCGCCGGCGACGACCAGAGCGCCATTGGCTGCGATCTGCGGGACGAGATTGGGGAAAATGTGCCCCATCATAATGGTTAGATTGCTGCTCCCCGCAACGCGCGCTCGATCGATGAATGTTCGCTCCTTGAGCGACAGGGTCTGGCTGCGAACGACACGGGCGACGAACGCCCAGCTTGTCATGCCGATCACGACAATTATCACGAAAAGAGAAGGACGAAATCCAAGGATGTCTCCACCGCGCCCCATAACCTCAAGGACGACGGGCGTGATGACCAGCGCTAGCACGAATGACGGCATGACAAAAAAGAAGTCCGTCAAGCGCATCAGCCAGACGTCAACCCTGCCGCCATAGTAGCCAGCCGTCATACCGATCGCAGTCCCGACGACTAGGCTGATCACGGTCGCGAATAGTGCGATCGTGAGCGAGATTCGGGCGCCATGGACAACCAGATTGAGCACATCCCGCCCGACTTCGTCTGTGCCGAGCAGATGCTCGCCCGAGGGCGGTACGAGGAAATCCCCGGTGGCATTGATCGCAGTCTGAAGCGGCCCCACCAGAATATCCGGCATCGCTGCCACAACAACAAAGAATACCAGACAGACAAGGCCCACCTGAGTGACGCCGTAGCTGAGAAATCGCTTTATCGCGCGCCCCCGACCTCGTGAGGAATTTTGAACGACAATTTTTCTCATTACCGAACTCTTGGATCGAGGAGGCCGTAAGCAAGATCGGCCACGAGGTTCGTGATGACAATCGACACACCAAGCAAGAGGAATATGCCTTGAAGGACTGGGTAGTCCCGAGCATTGAGTGCTTCCACGGTCAGCGCACCGATGCCCGGCCACGCGAATACGGCTTCGACGGTAATGGCACCTGCCACCACATACCCAAGGTTCAGGGTAATCAAGGTCACGACCGGCAGCATTGCATTGCGAAATGCATGACGCATCAGCATCTGTCCGCCGCTCAGCCCCTTGGCGCGTGCGGTCACCATGTAGTCCTCGGTAACAACGTCGCTCATTGCAGCCCGAGCGACCACAACGTATTGCCCGATCAGCCCAAGCGCCACCGCAGTCACCGGAAGCGCTAGATGCCCCAGGCGATCGAGGAGCCAGTCAAAAAAACCTATCTTTGCGCCGGGGGAATATAAACCGTAGGCCGGAAGCCAGCCCAATGCCGTACTAAAGACAACCACCAAGAGCATGCCAAGCCAGAAAGACGGCGTAGAGTACAGCGCCAGAGAGGCTCCTGTTGAAATCTGGTCAATAGCCCCTCCTCTGCGCCAGCCTGCATACAAGCCCAACATAACCCCACATAGGATAGCGATGAATTGGGCCAGACCGACCAGAACGATGGTGGCCGGCAATCGCTCTAAGATCAGGTCAGAGACATGCCTGCCCCGGAACTTGAAGCTATAGCCGAGATCGCCATGGAGGGTAGCTGACAAGTAGTCTACCACCTGATCCGGGAACAGCGGCCGGTCGAGGCCCCAGTTCTGGCGTTGGGCTTCCATCTGCTCGGTGGTCACGCTCGTGCGTACTCCACCCAGCAGAAGCGAAGCGGGGTCGCCTGGAATAACTCTGAATAGGATAAAGTTTAGGGTCATTACCATCAGAAGCGTAACGGCCGCTCTGAGGAGGATCCGTCCAATGTGCTGGCTCATGTCCTTTCGAGTCACTTCGAGGTCGGCTTCACGCGATCCAACGGGAAGTAGCTCTGCATCGACACCATATCCTGGGTTCCCCAGCCATCGAAGCAGTCGTTGCGACGCGCTTCAAGCAGGGTAGGATAACATAGCACAATGTATGGCGCCTCGGCGTAAATGAGCCGGACCGCCTGGTCGACTAGCTGCGAACTCTCCTTTAGGTCAACGGATACCTCGGCCTCCGACACAAGAGCGTCAAATTTTTCACTTGTCCAGAAGGATGTGTTATAAGAACCGATGGCCTTGCTGTTGCCGAGGCTCAGCAGGTCGCCTGTCCTCGTACTTAACCAGTTACTGTCAATAAGCAGATCCCAGCCTCCGCCGCCATTCTCCGGAGCTGCATAACGGGCACGTAACGCGCCAGCGTCAAACTGCACCACCGATACAGGGATGCCAATTTGTCCAAGCCACCCCGCAACAAGCTGCACGGCCGCGATCGGTATCTCGACATTACCAGAAGTTCCGCATATCAGCTCAAGTTGGAAGTCTTTTCCTTCTTTGTCCTCTCGCACGCCGTCGCCGTTCGAGTCGCGATAGCCAGCAGCATCGAGCCGGCGGGCCGCTTCAGCTAGATCGAAGTGACGTCTGATATCACTTAGGTCCGAGTAATAATCGGTCGCCACCGGCATCACCAATCCAACACCGGGGTCGCCATGCCCGCGCCGGGCGCGCTCGACAATGACTTTCTCGTCGATCGCATAGCCGATCGCATCACGAAACGCTGGATCCTGCAGAGCCTTTGTGCTGCCGGCCCCTTTCCCGGAAAGCGTGTTGAAGGCCAAATAATCGCGCTGCTCGATGCGCGATTCATTAACTACTATGTGGGGGGTCGTCGAGAGCTCGGCCCACTGAGCAGGCGTTAGGAAGAAGCCATAGTCGATGTCTCCGCTCTTGAGACCTTGCGCGATGAGATCGGCCGATTTGAAAAAGTACAAAATCATGCCAGCCGTCGCCGGCGCCCCCCCCCGAAAGTACTTGTTCGCGGTCAAGATGACGAATTGAGCTTGCTGAAACTCGGAAACGATCATAGGCCCTGTGCCAACGAGCGGCGGATCGTTGTGGAAGGTGCTGCGCGCATCGGCGTAGCTAATGTCTTTCCAGATGTGTTCGGGAACAATCATGATCTGGTTGTCAATTACCCATCGCGTAGGCTTCTTGGTGATGATCTGCAGTGTTTCGTCGTCGAGTGCCTTGATGGACTCAACATTTTCCAAACCGCTCGTGTTGTTCCAGCCGCCGTTCAGTTCGTCGGGCTTGCCTATGGAATCGCGCAAATAGTTATATGTAAAGGCAGCGTCTCTGGCGGTAGCAGGTTGGCCGTCCGACCATTTCATGCCCGGCCAGACCTTGAAGGTCCAGGTGAGCTTGTCGTCCGCGACAGACCATGCCTTTGCAAACCCCTTCCGGTCACTTAGACGCTTGGCGTCCGGTCCGACGAGGAAGTCATAGGTGAAAACTAGCGGCCAGAACGCGTGCCAGGTCGCAAAGGGGTTCATGGCTTCGGGGGATATGATTCCCCCGAGGCGCACGATGTGGTCGTCACACGAAGAGGCAAACGCGCTTGAATGCATGATCCAGGGTGCTGTCGAACCGACCAGCATCGCCTTCATGACCGCGCGGCGGCTCAGTAACCACTTGTTCATTCTTCCCCCTCTCTAGAATCCTCTAGCCGTAGCATCTTCTAGCCCTCCCCACAGTCCGGGCCATGAGGTGAAGCCAGCTTGCCTATAAACATAGAATGCGGACTATATCGCGGTAGCAAGCGCAGAATCGAGATTGCAGCCATCGAAGATCCAGATGGACTGACAGTAGCGGCTGCTTCGGTCGCGTAGCGATGCTGGCCGCGAAAGACCCAAGGATCCAGCTCGGCGTCTTGCCCATTCGTGCTCAAGAGTCCGCTCCATCATGTCGGCTGGAGGCCCTCAGCGCTGATACGGCAGCGCCCCCACCGCCAAGGCGGAATCGCTCTGCGGCGCCTTCAGACAGATGTCGATCTGCAACATGAATCCAAAGCATCAATAGCTGGCATCCGTCAACTCGGCCGAGTTACCCGACAGTCGGTTTAAGGATGAGACCACGCTGGTGCGCATCGCAGACCGATCCAATCTTGCATCGCGATGGGGCCCATGCCGATTCAATATTTCCAGGCGTGCAACGAGCGGTGCTAAAAGTCACTTAGCGAAAGCTACAAGCTCGCCTGCACGCTCATTCGGGAACAAGCTCAGAATAGGACGAGAAGCTTCGATATGAACGAAAACCTATGTGCAGAGCTCTTGGAGCGGACAGGTGAGCAAGGACTACGCCCTTCCCTTTCCGCACCCTCTGTTCGAGGTCGATCTTGAAGACGGCCGCATTCCGATGCCTGACGGATCGGTCCTACGCGACATCTTTCGACCGCGTGGAGCCGGAGACCGCCTACCGACAATTCCTATTCGGACACGGTGAACAAGGCGCCGCGTCGCGAGTGCGATTCGAAGACGTGCATAGGGAATGGCTTATCAAACGCGAGCCAACGTTGAGAGCCTCATGAATCGACTATCGGCTGCGAGTTCCATACGCGCTGTCGCCAAGCGCAAGACGTCCATAGCAGTAGCCCTCCCATACGCGGGTCCCTGAAAGCCAAGAGGACACCTCAGATGCCTTTTCCGCCGTGCTCGATAATAGTGGAGAACAACCGCAATGAAGTTGAGTGACTACGTCACCCATGACGCCGTCGGTTTGGCTACTCTGTTGAGCGCCGGTGAGGTTACTGCCGTGGAATTAGCACAGCTGGCCCGCCAAGCACACGATCAGGTCAATCCTCGTATCAATGCTGTTATTGAATTCTACGAGGACGCCGAGATTATAGCGAGATGCGCGGAGGGAGTATTCGGAGGGGTTCCATTCCTTCGCAAAGATTACGGGGCCACAGAGGCAGGACGTCTTCAGGAAATGGGTAGCCGTCTATTCGCGGGCTATCGCTCCAATGTCGAAAGCTATTTCTTTCGGCGAGCTCGGAAGGCGGGATTGTTGTCGGTTGGTCGGACGACCACACCTGAGTTTGCGGTTGCCGGAATGACCGAGTCACTTCTCTGCGGCATTACCGGTAATCCTTGGAATATCGATTGCTCAGCGGGAGGTTCATCGGGAGGAGCGGCGGCGGCGGTAGCTGCTGGTATTACTCCGATCTCGCACGGCGGCGATGGTGGCGGTTCGATTCGCGCACCAGCGTCCTGGTGCGGTCTTGTAGGGCTAAACCCATCGCGCGGACGCGTTTCCGGCGGGCCGAACCGGCAGGATCCATCGTTCGGCCTTAGCCGCGAGTTTGTTCTTTGTCGAACCGCGCGGGATATGGCCGCCGCGTTGGATGTCTTTGCCGGTCCTCATCCAGGTGATCCCTTTACTATTGTCCAGCCCCACCGTTGCTATACAGAGGAACTTACTCAACCCACCGGAAAGTTAACGGTGGGAGTTGCGAGGACCAAGTGGGGTTGCGTCGATTTGGAGCCGGAAGTGCTTAATGCGGTCGAGTCGATGGCGACTCTTCTTGAGGAGATGGGCCACACGGTTAGGGACATCGAGGCGCCCTATGAATCCGATGACTACTGCAAAATTTTACTCGGCATCGCCGGCTCGGGTGCGGCTTCACTTGAAGCCGCTGCGCGGGCTTTGGACCGCAGTATCAACGCGGACACCCTGGAGCCGATCAATCTCAAAATACATGAATACAGCGTGGCTTCGCGAGGACGTGGGGTTGACGTAAATGAGGTCTTGCGAAGCGTGCGGGCCCGTGTAGGCGAGGCGATCCAAGGGTTCGATATCCTGTTGACGCCCACCATGCCACATGTGGCCACCCCACACGGTGGCGTTTACAGCACAATCCACTCGAAGCTTTCCGTAGAGGAATTCATGAAAGCCGATGCCGCGCGCTATCAGTACACTGGCATCTTCAATGTCACCGGACAACCGTCGGTCTCCTTGCCCCTGGCACAAAGTGTCTGCGGCCTGCCCATCGGAATACAGATCGTCGGTCGCTTCGGCGACGAGGCTACGTTGGTACGCATCGCACGAGACCTAGAGGAGGCCAGACCGTGGCGGCACCGGCGACCAAAGGTCTGGGCAGGAGATACTGAGAGTTAGAGCTATTATAATTCATTGCGCTGAAGACGGAGCTAGCCTGAAAAATTCACGGTGGGTTGGCGGATGTGGCGCAAGCCATTGAAATGGACGTAGAACTTGCCGCTGAGCGGCTTGTCATCAGTTGGCGGCAAGTCCGTGGTCGCCCGTTTCGACGGCGGCATGCTGTCGTCCAACAGTGGCGTTCTGGCTCTGGCCGAGGTGGAAAAGCGGCTGCGTGTGGCCGAGCGTCTGGCGCGCTGCATCGACGATCCGCGCTATCCGGAAACCGCTCACAGCTTGGCCGACATGATCGGCTTTCGCATGAAGATGATCGCCGCCGGCTACGAGGACGGCAATGACGCCAAACGGCTGCGCTCCGATCCGGTCTTCAAGATGGCCCAGGATACGCTGCGGTCGGGTCGGGATCTGGCCTCCCAATCGACGATGTGCCGGCTGGAGAACCTGCCCGGCGTGCGTGAGGTGGTCGCCATGGGGCGGGCGATGGTCGACCTCTATTGCGCCTCCTTCCGGCAGGTGCCAAAGCGGATCGTGCTCGACATCGACGACACCTTTGATGCCGTGCATGGCGGCCCAACAATTGCGCCTGTTCAACGCCCATTACGACGAATACGGCTTCCAGCCGATCGTGGTGTTCGATGGCGACGGGCGCTTCGTCGGTGCGGTGCTGCGGCCGGCCAAGCGGCCGAGTGGGCTGAAATCCGCCCCCACCTGGGACGCATGGTGCGGGCGATCCGGATCAACTGGCCGAACACCCGGAGTCTGATCCGGGCCGACGCCCATTATTGCGACCCACTGGTCACTGACTGGTGCCGCGCCAACGACGCGACTTCATCTTCGGCCTCGCGCCCACCACGACGCTGCGCAAGCATGTCGTGGACCTGGAAGCCAGCACGCTGGCACGTTTTGAAGCGTTGGCCAAGACGGGCAAGGTCCGCCGCTTCAAGGAGTTCCTGGACGGGGCCGCTAGCTGGAGCGCGTCGAGCGCATCATCGCCCGCGTCGAGGTCGGCGCCCAAGGCGCCGATACCCGCTTCGTCGTCACCAACCTTGCCGGCGGCAAGGCCAAGGCGCTCTACGAGGACCTCTACTGCCGGCGCGGCGCCGCCGAAAACCACATCAAGTCGTGGAAGACGCATCTTGCCGCCGACCGCACCTCCTGCACCAGAGCGACGGCCAACCAGTTCCGGCTCTTCCTGCATGCCGGTGCTTACTGGCTGATGTGGGGTTCTGCGCGCCGCGATGCCGAAGCGTCTGTCGACTATTAGTGATGTCAAAGATTGGGCATTTTCAAAACTTTTTAAAATGGGAGCAATTCAGTCAAAGGTAATGCAGCGACGGAAATTTAGACAGGAGCACTGTTGATCTTGGGCTGCGATGGTTCTTTCGCTGCGGCGGCGGCGTCGAATGTTTCAAACCGGTAGAAGGGCTACGTGACCGCGGCTGACGCCAGGCGCGACACACTGTGCGAACGAGATCGGCGCCATCCGGGGATCATCGGATCATCAATTCGCCCGTGCGGTAGAGGTCGGCGGCCACGGATAGTGTCCACAGCAGATTGGCCGCCTGCGGATTCCGACGTGAGGCCGGCCGACATTCCGATCAAAGACCGGCCACCATTCCGATTTGAAGCCGGCCAGCAATTCCAATCAAAAGTCGGCCAGTTTTCGGCACTGAACATTACCTCCTGGGTCAGCAACTTTGGCATCAAATGCCCCGTGATGAACGGGGAGATTTTGATGCCGCAAAGAGAAGGCTGACCGTCAGACAGTTACGACAAATGCTGCGGCTTGCCGAAACGGGACGAGCTCCCACGAGATTGCCGTCGTGTTGGAAATAGCCGGCAGTACGGTGCACGATAATCTGCAGCGCGCAGCGGCGGTTGGATTGAGCTGGCCCCGGGCGAACTGACCGACGATGCGCTCGAGAACAAACTCTTCACTCACAACGGCATCAAATAGGGCACGAGAAGACGCACAGAACCAAACTGGGCCGATCTCGCCGTCGAGCTCAAGAGGACCGGTGTCACCTTGCTCATCCTCTGGGAGGAGTATCGTGGGTCGCATCCCGAAGGATATGGCTACAGTCGCTTCTGCGAACTCTTTCGCAGTTTCGAGCAGCGGCTTTCGCCGACGATGCGCCAGGAGCATGCGGCCGACGACAAGGTCTTCGTCGACTATTCCGGCAAGAAGATCCCGATTGTTGATCGCAAGACCGGTGGAGATCCGCGAGGCAGAGATCTTCGTGGCGGTGCTCGGCGCATCCAGCTTCATCTATGCTGAAGCAACATGGACACAAACACTTCCCAACTGGATCAGCTCGCATATTCGGATGTTTCGCTTCTTCGGAGGCGTTCCGGCTGATCGTCCCCAACAATCTGAAGTCGGGCGTCAGCCGCGCCAGCTTCTACGCTCCCGAGATCAATCTCAGCTACGGCATGATGGCATCCCATTATGGCACCGGCGTTCTTCCGGCACGGCCGCGACGGCCGAAGCACAAATCGAAAGTCGAGAACGGCGTGCGTTTCGCCCAGTCATGCATTCTGGGGCGGCTGCGCAACCAGACCTTCTTCTCGCTGGCCGAGGCCAATGCCGCCTTTCGCCAGGGACTCGATCGCATCAATGATCACGTCAAGCGCCGGCTGGGCGTCAGTCGCCGGCAACTGTTCGAGAGTGTCGAGCGTGCCGCACTCGCAAGCCTTCCGATAAACTCAATGATGACCCGCAGCGTGATGTGCTTGAGATCATTGAAGACCGCTACGAACGCCGATCAACATCGTCACCAGTCAGCTGCCCCTGGATCACTGGTACGAGATCATTGCAAACCCAACTCTGGCCGATGCCATACTGGACCGCCTCGTTCACAACGCCTATCGCATCGATCTCACTGGTGAAAGCCTGCGAAAACAGCGCTCGCCAAGAGCGTCTGAAACAGCGCAAGCTTGACCTGAAATGAACCAAATCCAAACATCAACGAGACCCAGGATCAGTCCGAAAAATGGCCGGCTTCAAAATCGGAACACCGGGCGGATGAAATCGGAATGACTGGCCGGCTTCAAATCGGAATCGATGGCCGGCTTCGTCGCAATACGAATCGAGATGCGTGTTGTGCTTCGAGATCGGCATTGCGCTCTTCCAGACCGGCGGCTTTTTCGGCCATGGCAACAACCATCGCCTTGAGCGCGTCAACGTCGTCCAGGAGCGCAAGATCGGGTGCCGACATGGCCCGAATCAGAGCATATTCGCGGGCGATTTTCCCGCCTTTTCAGCACCCTGATTCATCATGCCGCAGGGTTTTACCTAACCGATTGCGGCCGCCTGACGGGCGCTGTCCGCACTCGTTTCCAGTCCATTCCGCCGACCAAAGCCATCAGTTGAGCGTGGTTGATCTGGACCGGTGATGACCGATCCGCGGCCAGCAGAACTTCGCCTTTTCAACACACGCCGCAGCCGTCCCACCAAACGATCTTGATCCTGTCGACGCAATTATCGACATTCTGCATACGGTTTCCGCTTTGCGACGGTTGCCTATCGCTGGCATCCGTTGTTTGGGAGCACGTTGCAGGTTTCGCCATTTCGTCGTGGGAAGGCGTTGACGTGCATCTACACGGAGGAGCGTCCTGACCTTTGCCGCGAACTCCCGAATTGGATGTTCGACGCCGGCTACTGCGCGGGCATGACGCTGGGGCGACCCGAAATCGGCATCGAGGGTCTCAATGAGTTGACGATCGTCCTGACGGCGCTCGGCGCGAATCGCAAGCAAGGCGCACAATCCCGCCCTTCAAGGAAGAAGGAGAGGGACGGTGCGAAGAAGCCGATATCACAATCGCGCGCAGATCCGCCAGTGGGCAAAAACACAAAGGGACTGGTCGAGACATTGGCCGACCTTCTGCTGGAAGCGCTGGCGGCCGAAGCGGATCAGGGAGGCGGTGATGAACCCGAAGATCACGCCTGATCACCTCGCCCGCTCGGCGGTAGTTTACGTTCGTCAATCGACCATGTCGCAAGTGACGGGCAATCTGGAAAGTCAGCGCCGGCAGTATGACCTGGCGGGAGCCGCAGAAGCGGTCGGCTTTGCATCGGTGACGGTGATCGACGACGATCTTGGCCGCTCGGGGTCCGGCCTGATGCAGCGACCCGGCTTTGAGCGGCTTGTCGCCATGGTCTGCTCCGGCGATGTCGGTGCGGTCTATTGCATCGAGGCGTCACGACTGGCGCGTAACGGACGGGACTGGCATCATCTGATTGACTTGTGCGCGCTGGCCGGCACGCTGGTCGTCGATCCGGATGGCGCATACGATCCGCGGCTCGTCAACGACCGCCTGCTGCTTGGGCTGAAGGGAACGATGTCGGAATACGAACTGAGCCTGATGCGACAGCGCGGCATCGCCGCCCGTCACTCCAAGGCCAAGCGTGGGGAGTTCCGCTTCATGCTTCCGCCAGGCTTCTGCTGGAGCGAGGCCGATAAGGTCGAGATCGATCCTGACGAGCACGTGGCCGACACCATCCGGCTGGTCTTCGCGAAGTTCCGCGAGTTCGGCAGCGCGCGGCAGGTCTTCTTATGGCTGCGATCGGCAGACATTAAAATGCCCGTGGTCCGGCGCAATGTCGAGGTTTGCAAACTCGTCTGGAAGCCTCCCGCCTACCACAGTGTCATGCAGATTCTTCACAATCCGCTTTATGGCGGCGCCTACGCATTCGGCAGAACGGCGCAGCGGACACGGATTGTCGAGGGGCGCGCCCGTAAGGCCAGCGGCTTCAGGAAGTCTCGCTACGAATGGCATGTGTTGTTGCGTGACAATCATCCTGGTTACATCAGCTGGGCAGGAATACGAGGAGAATCAGAAGCTCCTGCTCGAGAACGCGCATATGAAGAAGAACTGCGCGCGCAAATCTGCACGTGGAGGCCGCGCCCTGCTCACGGGATTGATGCGTTTGTGGGCGATGCGGACGAATGATGCGCGTCTTCTATGGCATGGCGAAAGGCAACGCCCATCGCTACCAGTGCCGCGGCGATGATGCCCATGTCGGCGCTGGCCTGTGCATCGGCATTGGCGGTCTGCGGATTGATCGCGCCGTCGCCCTGCAGATCCTAGAAGCCGTCTCCGATCGTGCCGTGGAAGCCGCGATCTTTGCTTCGGAGCAGGCCGAGCGTTCGCGAAAGGACATCGTTGCCGCCGTCGAGCGGGAGCTGGAAGCAGCCCGATACGATGCCTCGCTGGCCGGGCGTTGTTACGAACTGGTCGACCCCGCCAAGCGCCATGTCGCACGCGAACTCGAGGCTCGCTGGAACGATGCGTTGGACCGCGTGGCCACACTGGAGCGCCGGATCGCGGAGCTGTCGGCTCTGTCGGCGACACGCCCAAAGGTCGATCGCGCCCGTTTGCTTCAGCTTGCCCATGATCTACCGGCGGTATGGAACGCACCCTCAACCGACACTCGGACCAAGCAGCGCCTTATCCATATCCTGGTTCAGGAGATCGTATGTGATCTCGATGAGGCGACCAACGAAGCCGTGCTGCTGATCCATTGGACCGGCGGGCGTCACACCGAGGTGCGTGTTGCCCGCGTCAAGACCGGCCGTTGTCCAGATATGGCGCCGAGCGCCGTCGAAGCACTGCGCAAACTCGCCGGACACTGGCCGGACCGCGAGCTTGCCGTATCGCTCAACCGGATGCGCTGCAAGACCGGCGATGGCGAGACCTGGACGACGGTGCGCGTGCGCGAAATGCGCGAGCGGCTCGGCATACCCGGATACGATCCAGCCAAGGCTGATGGCGAAATGATCAGTCTGATGAAAGCCGCCGAACGGCTTGGCATCTGCGTCGGGTCCGCGAAAAGCTTGGCTCTCAAGGGCATCCTGCCGGCGAAACAGATTCTGCCCGGTTCGCCCTGGCTGGTCCCCGTTGAAGCACTCGCTTCAGAAGCGGTGCGCATAGGGGTGCAAGGTATCGTCGCTCGTCGACCGAAGTTCTACGAGCAATATCAATACGATAAAGTCGTCCGACTGCCCGGACTCTGACAAGGGGATGCATTATGAAACGAACTGCGCTCTTTTAGCGCGGAAAACGTAAGGCGCACGGTTGAACGGTTATGTGGCGCGCCGCATAACCGTTCTTATGTGTCGTGCGAGATTATGTGGCGGAGCCGTCCTCGGCGCCAGCCTGGGCCCGCCCAGTCCGGAATCTTCCGCCACATAATATTTCGTACCTCTCCGATGGGCGCGGGATTCCCCTGCGCCACTATCCCGGAGGGGCAATATGCTCGAGTTCTATTGTTCGTATGGTGGGGTGCTCAAGCGCCTGCGCAGCGGTACGCTCGGTGGCCAGATGGATCGCCTCGCGGAGCATTTTTCATGCTTGGGTATAAGCAAGCATCCGCCAAGATTTACCTGAGCCGGATTGCGCGCTTTAGCCAGTTTGCC
The DNA here is from genome assembly GCF_040318335.1 of Mesorhizobium sp. M1182. Lineage (NCBI taxonomy): Bacteria > Pseudomonadati > Pseudomonadota > Alphaproteobacteria > Hyphomicrobiales > Phyllobacteriaceae > Mesorhizobium > Mesorhizobium sp. M1182. The sequence goes on along the minus strand of NZ_JAMYMD010000053.1, from coordinate 10,438 downwards.
GCAGCGCGCGTGGTCTCATGCCTATCTCTCAGGATGTCATCGACAGCTATTTGTGCACGTTTAGTACGGACTCCACGCGTTGGGGCACGCACCTTGCGCAGATAGTCCGAAAAGGGCCATGACCAGGATCTCGCCCGCGTCGTCCCCAGGACACCCCACAGGCGTTTGGCTCATCTACCGCCGCGCCGTCGGCGAGAAGGCTGAGCGTTAGATCGAGCTGCGCGCCCGCCTGCCGCCATCCGAGCCGCCGACCCGGCGTCCTTCGGTGTCGCCCAATGAGTGCTGGCGATTCCTATCAAACGGGCGCACATTGAGGTGACACAACACCTCACCAAGGCCGAAGTGGACGCCCTCATTGCGGCCCCCAATAAGAGGACATCCCGTGGGCGGCGCGACCGCACGTTTCTACTGTTTCTGGCACGGACCTGCGCCCGGGTCTCGGAGCCATCTGCACCAACGCAAACGACCTTCCGTTAGAGCGGCAGCATCCACAAGTGCTGCTGCACGGCAAGGGGCGCAGAGACCGCGCAATCCCCATTGCTCGCGACTTGGCGCGAGCGCTGACCGCCTTGTTGAGCGAACGCGGAATCGCGAACCACGGGCCGCGACCCAATCTTTGTCGGCGCCCGCAACGAGCGCCTGACGCGTTTCGGAGCGACCCATATCGTACGGCGAGCGGCCGCCAAGGCTGTGGCTACCAGGCCGGCCTTGAGCGACAAGCCGATATCGCCACATATTTTCCGACACTCCCTCGCCATGACGCTTCTCCGGGTGTGGATTTGTTGACGATTCGAGCCCGGCTTGGGCACGCACAAGTCGCCCCACCCACCACTATGCCGCTGCGGATGTCGAGATGATGCGCAATGGGCCCGAGGAGGCGGGCGTCGACGACAATGACGGCGCGCTTCGGGCCGAACGATGCCGTGCTGCAACTGCTAAACAGCATCTAAATATTATGTGGCGGAAGATATCCAGATGGCGCGGATTTCGCCGCATTTTCCCGGCTGTCGCACGATGTGCCGAGGGTCCATGACCATCGCGTCGTCAGCGGCATCGTCTATGGGATCCGCAATGGGCTGTAGTGGAAGGATGCGTCGGCGGGCTACGGTCCGCACAAGACGCTCCACAACCGCTTCATCCACTGGAGCCGGCTCGGCGTGTTCGACAGAATTTTCCGCGTTGGCCGGCGAAGGGCCTAGACCCGAGCGCATCATGATCGACGCGACCCACCTGAAGGCACACCGCACCGCGGCGAGCCTGCTCAAAAAGGGTATTGTTCCCCGCCGTATCGGGCGCACCAAGGGCGGGCTGAACTCCAAGCTGCATGCCGTCTGCGACGCTGACGGACGGCCGATCCTCCTGCTCCTGTCGGAACGCCAGAGGAGCGACCACATGGGTGCCCGTCTCGTACTCGACGCCCTGCTGCCCGCTTCGAGCCTGATCGCAGACTGAGGTTACGACAGCGCCTGGTTCCGCGAAGAACTCCAAGCCAAGGCATCGTGCCCTGCATCCCGTCGGCCGCAGCCGCAAAGTCCCTTACGCCAAGACAAAACACTCTATCGCCAGCGCCACACGGTCGAGAACCTCTTTGCCAAGCTCAAGGACTGGCGACGCATCGCAACGCGCTACGACCGATGTGGCCACACCTACTTCTCCGCCATCTGCATCGCTGCAGCCGTCATCTCTGGCTCTGATCAATGAGTCCTGACCCAAGGCTAGCCTAGTTAGGTTCGATTACAACGCCTGGCTGGTACCTCGCCTATCCTGCTTAATAGTTCTGCCATTGCAACAAAACTTTCAATGAAATTCACAGACTATTTGCCACTCCAAATGCTAAGAATAGGCACGTCCATCACAAGACATGAGTGCACCAGATCGAAACTAGCTAGCGTCTAGACAAGCTATGGCTGATGTACTCTCGGTACGGCTACACAGCACGCAACAGAGGTCAACGGTCAATGAAAACAAGAGCACTCATCATGGTTGAAGGTCATCCAAGGGGGAATGCTTTGCTATACGCCAAAGCGGCCAAGCATCTTGGCCTTCATCCAATTACCCTCTCGGCCGATCCAGCCCGGTACGGCTACCTTGCGGCGGAAAAGATCGAGTCAATCCACATCAATACAAACAACCTCGATGCGCTCATCCAAGAATGTTCTCGGCTGCGTGAAACCTACGATATCGCTGGCATTACCGGCGCGTTGGACTCGGTGTATGCGAAAGTTGCCAAACTCTGCCGGCATTTCGATCTGCCGGGACCGAACCCCGCATCGATTGATCAATGTCTCGACAAATTCGCTCAACGTCAGCTCCTCGGCGAGGCCGGCCTTCCGATACCTGCATATCGCTTGGCAGCGAATGCCACGGACGTAAAAAGCTCTGCTGCGGAGCTCGGCCTGCCAGTAGTTCTTAAACCAGCCGAAGGCAGCGGCAGCCGCGGTGTCCGATTGTGCCGCAAGGTCGATGAGTTGACCGAGCATACGAGCTATCTTTTGAGCGGGAAGCACATATGGCGGTCACCACCGAGGATACTAGTCGAAGAATTCGCTGAAGGCCCCTATTATTGCGCCCACATAATGGGAAATGAGGTCATTGGGATTGAAGGCGGTGAGTTGGGGCCTCCACCGTATTTCGTCTTTCGCGCGACCACCTGTCCGCCCCTGCTAACTGATGATGAGCATGAGCGCATCGCGGATGTTTCGCTGAGCTGTCTGCACGCTCTCGGCCTTGGCTGGGGGCCAACCTGCATTGAATTCCGGTGGACGAAGCGCGGCCCAGTCGTCATTGAAGTCAATCCTCGTCTTGGTGGCGCGCCGTCTCCTCAACTGATTCAGCTGGCTTACGGGGTCGATCTCATCACCGAGCATGTCAAGCTTGTCATCGGCGACGAATTGGATTTGCGCAAAAGGCTTTCGCATACTGCGGCTGCGCGGATCCTAGTTGCTGATCGGGATGGGATCCTGGATTGGATCGGTGGCGAAAGTCGTGCAGCTGCAGTATCAGGTGTCGCCGAGGTCAAGTTCTATGTCGAACCCAAGGCGTCGATCGTCAGGAAAGGCAATATCGAAGACTGCATCGGACATCTCGTCGCCACTTCACCCACTTTTGCTGAGACCGATGCGATACTTCGGCGTGCTGTCGACCTACTAGACTGGTCAATCACACCGTTCTAGACCCCTCGCCCGTGAGCTGTCGGCCTGGCGCCACACCACATCGTGAGGCGCTGGGCCGAGCACGGGACGCACTACAGCGGCAACTCATTCTTTCGCAGATAGCGCATAACGACCCGCGCGCACTGTGAAGCTCTGCGGTGGGGTCGGCGGGCGGTTCAGCCAGTACGCATCACTTGACACCAGCCGGTGGTATGGACGTCGAAGAACTCTCAGGAAGCGTGAATGGCGGGTAGCCGACCGTCTTCGACTATTCACATTCATTATTGACCATTCACCAGAACAGGGAGGAGGAAAAATGAGCAAGGTAGCAATCGTCACGGGCGGATCGCGCGGCATTGGTGCGGCGATATCGGTGGCTTTGAAGAGCGCAGGCTATTCGGTGGCCGCGAACTATGTCGGCAATGAAGAAGCGGCGGCAAAGTTCAAGGCCGCGACCGGCATCCCGGTCTATAAATGGTCCGTCGCCGACTACGAGGCCTGCGCCACCGGCATCAAACAGATCGAAGCCGATCTCGGTCCCGTCTCGGTGCTGGTCAATAATGCCGGCATCACTCGCGACGCGATGTTCCACAAGATGACCCGCGAGCAATGGAAAGAGGTCCTCGACACCAACCTTTCCGGCGTCTTCAACATGACGCATCCATTGTGGGGCGGCATGCGCGACCGCAAGTTCGGTCGCATCATCACCATCTCCTCGATCAACGGCCAGAAAGGCCAGGTCGGCCAGGTCAATTATTCGGCCTCGAAGGCCGGCGATATCGGCTTCTCCAAGGCGCTGGCACAGGAGGGTGCCCGCGAAGGCATCACCGTCAACGTCATCTGCCCCGGCTATATCGCCACCGAGATGGTCAAGGCGATGGACGAGCAGGTGCTCAACGAGCGTGTCATTCCGCAGATCCCGGTCGGCCGTCTCGGCGAGCCGGAGGAGATCGCGCGCTGCGTCGTCTTCCTCGCTTCCGACGATGCCGGTTTCATCACCGGCTCGACGATCACCGCCAATGGCGGCCAGTATTTCGCCTGAGGCCGATGCGCCGCCACAAGAGAGGCTCGGATGTCCGCCGCTTTTATTTTTCCCGCCTCTTACGCAAAAGCAAGCGTCCGGCGCCTGAAGCGTCGCGGCAAGGGCCGGCGTCCAAGTTCGAGTGTTACGCGGTTCCGATCGTGTCCATTCTGGAGGCAGGTTTCGGTGGTTCTTGGATCCATCGGATGCTTGAGGAGACAGGTATCGAAGTCCTGTCTTGGACCCGGTGTCAATCGCCATATCGCGCTGAAGCAAACGGGCAGAACCGACCGCATCGACGGGTGAGGTGTTGTTGCGGACGTTAATGGCTACAAGCGCGGCGAGCCGCGTGTCTGCGCCATGGTTCAGGGTCCATCGCCCGAGGAAGAGGACGGCGGAAGGCACTTGTCACGGAACGTGTAACCCACGTCAATCAGATCAAGGGATCAAGGGGCTGCTTTTTCTCGCAAGACTATGGGCCACTGCGCAAGGGTCGACGTCAGCGGCTAGCTAGTTTCCGTCCACAAACCCCAAACCATTGATCTTATGGATTAAATCGTGATTTTGCGAAGGCAAGGCCCGGCGGTTTCAGGTACACTTTGGTCTCATGCCACTGATTCCAAAGTACAATCTGCAACCGCCGGAGCCGACAATGCGACAAGAACGCACCGTCCAAGCCAGCATATTCGATCTTTTCGCCGCGCACGAGATCGGCCACGAACTGAAGGCCATGTCGCACTGGCTGGACGAGCGCCGCGATCTGCTTGGCTTGGTGGCGCGAGATTTGGGTCGGCACGGCGTCAAGGCCACCGGACGGCAAGGCCTACCTGCCGAGGCGGTGTTGCGCTGTGCGCTTCTCAAGCAATACCGACAACTGACCTACCAAGAGGGCCTTCCATCTTGAGGACTCCGCGTCGTTTCGAGCCTTTGCGCGGCTGCCGTGGTCATGGAGCCCGCAGAAGTCGGTGCTGCAAAAGACGATCAGCGCGATCCGGCCCGAGACTTGGGAAGAGATCAATCGGGCGCTGCTGTCGAATGCTCGGCAGGCGAAACTGGAAGACGGCACTGTCGTGCGGCTGGATAGCACAGTGACTTCAGCACTCATGCACGAACCGAGCGACAGCAGCCTGCTGTGGGACGCCGTCCGAATCATGGTGCGCCTGTTGAAGCAGCCTGATGCCTTGGCCGGCGGCGCCGGCTTGGCATGGCACGATCACTGCCGCGCGGCCAAGAAGCGCGCCCCCAAGATCCAGTTCACACGCGGTCGACCCAATCGTGTTCTGCTCTACCACGAACTGATCGGGATCACCCACGCCACCTTGGCCTATCTGCGACAGGCGACGGCGCAATTGGCCGTGGCGGCCAACCCACTCATCGAACTCTGGCAGGCCCAGGTCTGTCACTATCGGCCGCTGATCGAGCAAATCATCACACAAAGTGAGCGGCGGGTGTTGGCCGGCGAGCTGGTGCCGGCCAGCGACAAGCTGGTCAGCCTGTTCGAGCCCCATGCCGATATCATCGTCAAAGGCAGCCGCGACACCGAATATGGCCACAAGCTCAACTGACCACCGGCAGGAGCGGCATGATCCTCGATCTGGTGATCGAGGCGGGCAATCCGCGCGACAGCGATCGATTGCTGCCCATGCTGGAACGCCACATCGCCTCTATGGTCACGCGCCGCGGCAGGCGGCGGCCGACGGCGGCTTTGCCAGTCGCGACAATCTGGCTACAGCCAAGATCTTGGGCGTTCGCGACATGGCATTCCACAAGAAAGCCGGCCTCAAGATCGAGGACATGGTTAGAAGCAATTGGGTTTACCGCAAGCTGCGCAACTTCCGTGCCGGCATCGAGGCCGACATCTCATGCCTCAAGCGCGCTTACGGCTTGGCGCGCTGCACCTGGCGCGCATTGATCACTTCAAGAGCTACATATGGTCCTCGGTCGTAGCCTACAATCTCGTCCTCTTCGCACGTCTCAAACCGTCCTGATGCCGAGCCACCATCGGAACTGCGGCGCACCGGCCAGAGCTGGGCCTCGCAGCGTGCGCGCGATTGCGCCCACATCGCCCTTTGCGCCGATCCCAGCGTCCTAGATCCTGCCCATCCTCCCAAAAACGTGTCGACGAACGGCAAGTGGTTGCAAATGTTCGCAAAAAGAAGCGTTTATGGACGGAAACTAGCTAGAAGAATTGCGATCTGGCGACGATCGTGCTGTAGAAATACTGTCGGATTGTGATCAGCCGGATAAAGCCACTACGTCGTTCGGTGGCTCGATGTAGTCGAACACATCCGCCCATCTTCAGCCGAGGGACTTGAGAAGCATGCCGAGTCCATTTGGGTAGTTTTGCCGGGGATCTTGGTGAGCGGTCCACGGTCGCTTGAAGCGATGCCGCTTCCATAAGGCGCTCGGCAGCGGCCCATCTACGGCTGAAGGCGAACAATTCATTTGATCACGGTGGCGCTGTTGGAGATCGGGACTGTCAGGAATTCTGTGCGCGAGGCCATGATGATGGAAAGGAGAGAATCATCACATGGCTATCGAGAAAGAACTTTTGGACCAGCTGGCTTGCCGGTCGTGATCCGAACGAGGTTTTCGCCAAGGAGGGTCTGCTTGACGACCTGAAGAAGGCGCTTTCGAAGCGTATTTTGAGCGCCGAGCTCGACGAGCACTTGAGGACGAGAGCACCGAGGGGAACGTCAATCCTCGCAACGGCCATTCGCGGAAGTCGGTGCTGACGGGCACATCGAAGATGACGATGAGGATCCCGCGCGACCGTGCCGGAACCTTCGATCCGAAGCTGATCGCCAAATATCAGCGCCGCTTCCCAGACTTCGACGACAAGATCATCTCCATGTATGCGCGCGGCATGACGGTGCGCGAGATCCGCGGCCACCTGGAAGAACTCTATGGTATCGACGTATCGCCGGACCTGATCTCGGCTGTCACCGATGCCGTCCTGGAGGAGGTTGCCGAATGGCAGAACCGGCCGCTCGACATCTGCTGCCCGCTCGTCTTTTTCGACGCGATCCGGGTCAAGATCAGGGACCAGGGCTTCATCAGGAACAAGGCCGTATACATTGCGCTCGGCATCCTGCCCGATGGCACGAAGGAGATTCTTGGCATCTGGATCGAGCAGACCGAGGGCGCCAGTTCTGGCTGCGCGTCCTGAACGAGCTGAAGAGCCGCGGCGTCGGCGATATCCTGATCGCCGTCGTCGACGGACTGAAGGGCTTTCCCGAGGCGATCAACGCCGTCTTTCCCCAAACCGTCGTCCAGACCTGCATCGTGCACCTGATCCTCCATTCCCTGGAGTTCGTGTCCTGGAAGGACCGCAAGCCCGTCGTGCCGGCGCTGCGCGCGATCTACCAGGCCAAAGGACGCCGAAGCCGGCATGAAGGCCCTTGAGGACTTCGAGGCCGGCGGCGATCACGCAAAGCTAGCGGCGCAACTGGAGCCAAGTCGTCCCATTCTTCGCCTATCAGAAAGCGTGCGGCGGATCATCTACACCACGAACGCCATAAAGGCGCTGAACTCCAAGCTGCGCCGCGCCGTCCGCACCCGGGGACACTTCCCGAGTGACGATGCGGCCATGAAGCTGCTATATCTGGTGCTGAACCACGCGGCCGAGGAATGGAAACGACCGCCGCGCGAGTGGTTCGAGGCCAAGACCCAGTTCGCCGTCGTCTTCGGCGACAGGTTCGTCAGCCAATGACGAAATCGGCCTCGCGCACAGAACTCCTGACAGTGGCCGCCTCTTCTTCCACAGACAACACGGTCGACTTCGGGCCTTTGGAACCCGTAGGAAGATCGGCAACCGACCTCCGGTTCCTCCACTTCGCAACCGTCTTCTGATCGATGCCGTAGCGCTTGGCCAGCGCCCTCAGGCTCTCTTGACTATTCTGTATCGACGGACTGCCTCTGTCGTCGTGGCGCGGCCGTGTAGAATCTGTCCCATAGCGCATTGACCTTGCCCCTCTGATCTAATCCGGTTTGAAGTTCGTTCTGGCCCATCGAGAGGACCAGGACATGAAACGTAGCCGCTTCTCTGAAGAGCAGATCATCGGAATTTTGAAGGAACATGAGGCCGGGGTGTCGGTTGCCGATCTGTGCCGCAAGCACGGGGTCAGCGACGCCTCGATCTACAACTGGAAGGCCCGCTTCGGCGGGATGGATGTCTCCGAGGCTCGGCGACTGAAGGCTCTGGAGGACGAGAACACGCGCCTGAAGCGGCTTCTGGCCGACGCCATGCTCGACAATGCCGCGTTGAAGGATCTTGTGGGAAAGAAATGGTGACGCCCGCGGCCAAGCGGAAAGCTGTCGCTCGCCTGAAGGAAGGCTTCGGGATGAGCGAACGGCGGGCGTGTAAAGCCATCGGCTGTTGCCGCATGACGGTTCGCTACGAGACCAGCAGGCCGGACGACCGCGAGGTTCGCGAGCGGATGAAGGCGATCGCGCAGGAGCGTCGCCGGTTCGGCTACCGGCGTCTTCTCGTGATGCTGAGGCGGGAGGGCCTGGTCGTGAACCACAAGAAGCTGTTCCGGCTCTACCGGGAGGAGAAGCTCGCCGTTCGCCGCCGTGGCGGCCGCAAGCGGGCGATCGGGACCAGGGCGCCGATGCTGGTGCCGCTGAGGCCCGACGAGCGCTGGTCGCTCGACTTCGTATCGGACCAGCTCACCGACGGGCGCCGCTTCCGCATCCTGGCCGTCGTCGACGACTGCACGAGAGAGTGCCTGGCACTCATCGTTGATACGTTTCTCTCGGGCATGCGGGTTGCCCGCGAATTGGACCGGCTCATCACCGAGCGGGGCCGGCCGAGGATGATCGTCAGCGACAATGGCAGCGAGTTCACCTCGAACGCCATCCTCGCCTGGGCGGATCAGAACCGCGTCGAATGGCATTACATTGCGCCCGGCAAGCCGATGCAGACGGATGTTGTAGAATAGCCCGTTCTTCTCATTCGGCGGCTTTTTCCACAGCCTTCTGCCTTTCCGGCCTCGTTCGCCATCGGGAAGTCGCTGCTGCATAGGCAGCTTCCGCCTTCTCGACGCGGGATCGTTCTTGGGCGCGCTTGGCCGGGATGTTGTAGTCGAAGGCGGTGCCGCGTCTGGCATGGCTGGTCGGAAGGCCGGCACGCAGCTCGACCGATCTGACCTTGCGGGCGAGCAAGGCCGGCCGGGCCCAGATGTAGTCGGTATCCTTGCTCAGCATGTGCCAGATGATCATTGCAAGCTTGCGCGCAGTGGCGACGGCCGCGATGTGCTTCCCGCGGCGCGAGGCGATCCGCTTGTGGAAGGCGCGAAGAGGTCCTGGCGATCGCACAGCCGCCCATGCCGCCTCGACCAGCATCCCCCGCGCATGGCCGCGGCCCTGCTTCGTGATGCGCCCGTGATAGGCTGGCCCCTCACCGGACTGCCGCACGCTCGGATTGAGGCCAAGATAGGCAACGAGCTTCTGTGGATCGCTGAAGCGCCGTATGTCGCCGATTGCCGCGGCAACGCTCGCAGCCACGGTGACGTCGAGGCCGGGCAACGTCATCAGGGGGCGGATTGTCGGATCCTGGAGGGCATGCACGGCGATATCCGCCTCGACCACCGTCAACGCCTCGTTGATCTGGTTAATCAAGCCGAGGTGGCGCTCGATGGCGGCGCGCTCATCCGCAGGCAATATTTGCCTCGTCAGCCATTTGCGCCCGCTGATCCCGACGAGGTTCCCATGCGGACACGGCGGGATCAGGTGGGCGTGGAGGATTGACTGGATCAGGTTCTTCAGCCGCGAACGCTGGCGAACCAGCTGTGTCCGCCTGGTGACCTGTCTTCGGAGGGCAAGGGTCCCCGGATCCGGAACCCAGACCTCCGGCAGAAAGCCCGAGGCGTAGAGCTTCGCAAGGACAGTGGCGTCGATCGTGTCAGTCTTCACCTTCGCGTGCGCGATCATGTGCACCTGCTTGGGATTGGCGATCACGATCCGATCGACGTAGGGCGACAGCACTTCAGCGACGGCAGCAGCATTGCCTGTCGCCTCGATCACCACATGATCATCGTGGGTGAGTTCCTTTCTGGCGAACTCCTCGAGCTTATTGCGCAGCATTTGAACGCGGCCGAGCTTGACGATCTCGCCATCAAGCAACGACACGACCTCGGCGGCTACGCGGTGTATGTCCATGCCGATAATACGCACGGTTCCCTCCATCGTTGGTCACGAACAGGGAGCGAGCGGGCAACACGACAAATACGGATCCGCGCTCGCAGCGCATCCGGGCGAGTCG